>JAGOOS010000045.1 GCA_017992395.1 Candidatus Saccharimonadota bacterium | reverse complement strand
AGGTGTTTCGCCACTTGAGCAAATGCTTTGGGGATCAATCTTAGCGGATTTTGCCAGTATTTACCTAGCAATTTTAAATAATGTCAACCCAACACCAGTTGAGCTGATCGAAAAACTAAAAGTTGAATTAGTGAAATAATCTGAATTAAAAAAATCGCTGCTAATTTTAGGCAGCGATTTTTAATTTTAATTATAATATCTTAAGCTCTCAATTGGATCTTTTTTCGACGCTTTAAAAGCTGGATATATTCCGAAGAATACTCCCACAATAATAGAAATTCCACCGACAATTAAGGCAATTTGCCAAGAAAGAAGTGGGGTAAACGGCAAGAATAAACTCAGTCCGTAAGAAAAGGAGTAGCCAGCAATATAGCCGAACAGACCGCCAGTAAGTGAAATTATCATAGATTCAGTTAAAAATTGAAGCATTATTTGCGAATTGTTTGCTCCAAGAGCTTTACGTATTCCGATTTCACGTGTTCGTTCACTAACATTAACTAGCATGATGTTCATAATTCCGATACCGCCAACAACTAGTGATACACTCGCAACCAGCGTTAGAACCATGGTTATTATTTCAATAAATTGGTTAGCTGGATGAGAGATCTTGTCTCCCGACAAAACTTCAAAATCATCATTATCTTTATGGGCTTCAGCTACAACTTTTCTAATATTTTCATCTGTACTTGCAAGATTATTAATACTATTAACTTTAACATTTATTTGCTGTATTTGAATTGTGTCTTGATTTAAAATCTTACCGGCCGAGAAGTTTATTATTGCCACATTATCAAAGTCAACGTTACTAAAATTAATTGAATTTTTGTGCTTTTCAAGAACACCGACAACTAGAAACGGCTGTCCTTTTATGTATATATTTTGACCAATTGCTTGCGAAGTCCCAAAAAGATCAACAGCCATCTGATGACCGATAACAGTGTTGTTTGCGCCAGAGGTGTTAGTTATAAATTGACCGTCAGCTAGCTTCAAATTTACGATTTTCTCTAAGTCCGGAGAGGTTGCTAAAATATTACCAGTAATTGTCTCGTTCGCAGATTTCAAGTCACTAGAAAATACTGCAATTGGCGATGCCGCAAGTACATCTTTTGCTTTTGAAGCATTTGTTACATCCTGTTCAGTTATAGAGCTTTTCGTGAAAGCTTTGCTGGTAGCTAGGCTTGAGATAATATTTTTATTATTAATACCTGGTTCTTTTGGTCGAATAACAACAATTGCGCCCCCCTGATCATCAACTTGATCGACTATCATTTGCCCCAAACCACCCGAAAGTGCAAAAATGATCGTCATGCTTGCAATCCCGACTAGAACACCCAGTATTGTTAAAAAAGTTCGCATGCGGTTAGCCGCGAGTGATTCTAATGCGTTCTGAATGTGGCTAGCAAAAGCTCTCATACTCCTAACTCCTCTTTAATCTCTGTTAATTTTTCTGTCACTTCTTCAATGCGGTCAATCGTGTTTTCAGTCTCTACACGCTTTTTGTTTTTTGTATCCGTATCGATTTTGCCATCAAACATAGTAATTACACGCGTTGCATAAGCCACGAGTTCAGGATTGTGAGTCACCATGATAATAGTATTACCTATTTTATGAACATCAGAAAGTTCCTCCATAATAATATGGCTGGATTTGCTGTCTAGATTGCCAGTTGGTTCATCAGCTAAAATTATTGAAGGTTCATTAACGAGCGCTCGCGCAATCGCCACGCGCTGCGTTTGACCACCAGAAAGCTGCCAAGGCATATAATATTCGCGCTCAGAAAGATGAAATTGTTTGAGGCTTTCGCTAGCTTTTTTAAGGCGCTTGGTTTTGCTAACACCTTTATATACTAAAGGTAAGGCAACGTTTTCAATCACAGTTAGGCGGGGGATAAGATTGAAGTTTTGAAATATAAAACCAATTTTTTGGCTACGGATATTAGCGTGTTTGCGGCGAGAAAGCTTAGCAACATTTTTATGGTCAAGAATATAATCACCAGCTGTCGGTCGATCAAGCAGACCAATAATATTAAGTAGAGTAGTTTTGCCGCAACCAGAGGGTCCCATAATTATAATGAATTCGCCTTTTTTGACACTCAAATCTACACCATTGAGGGCGAAATTTTCAGCATCCCCAACCCCAAAACGCTTTTTTAGGCTGCGCAATTTAATAATCTCTTTGTTTTTTTCGGTTTTTGCCATAACTAACTCTATTATATATTTTTAAGATGTAAATAGCAATTGATTATGGTTTATTTTTTAGGTAAAAATTACAACCAAATTGTTATGCGTGGTATAATAATGCTAATGGATAATTTTTCTGAATTTAATGATTTACCGACGCGCGAATTTGCGAGTGAAATCGTCAATGCCGTCGACGAAAATCAGGTGACAATTTTAACAGCCGAAACTGGCGCTGGTAAAAGCACCCAAGTACCGCAATATTTAGCCGAGCATGGTTATAGCCGGATAATTGTCACCCAGCCGCGGATTTTAGCCGCCCGAAACCTAACCTTGCGAGTAAGAGAAGAGTGGGCAGAGCGAAACTTAGAAGACTCAAATGAAATAATTGGCTACCGCACCGCTCATGAGCGCGACGATTCGGGCAAATCTAAAATCTTATATTGTACCGACGGCCTGCAATTAGTGCGGGAACTAACTGGTATTGGCACTAATCCTGGCCAGATTCTTGTGCTTGACGAAGTCCATGAATGGAATGAAAACATGGAAGTTTTAGTAGCTTGGGCCAAAAAACGAGCTCAAGAAGAGCCAAACTTTAAAGTTTTAGTGATGAGTGCCACATTTGACGTCGAATCTTTGGCGGAATACTTTGGAGGAGCGACAATCTTCAAAATTCCCGGGCGGCATTTTGAAGTCAAAAAAAGAACTGGCGAAGATATTTTAAGTGAGCTTTTCACTCAGCTAGAAACCCCAGGCCGGAACATTTTGACGTTTTTACCTGGCAAATCTGAGATTCAAGATGTAAGTGACGCGATTATAAAAAAGGCTGACAAAGCCGGCGTGCCAGTAATTCCTCTGCATTCACAACTCGAAATGGAGGAGCAACAAAAAGCCTTTGGCAAATATAAAAATGGTAAGATAATTCTATCGACCAACATTGCCCAAACTAGCGTAACGATTGATGATATCGACATGGTGATCGATAGTGGTTTGGAGCGCAGAAGTGAAGTCCGAAACGGCGTTGAGGGCTTATTCATCTCACAAATATCACAGGCTGACTGTCTGCAGCGCGCCGGCCGAGCTGGGCGTACAAAACCAGGAGAATATATTTTAGCGGCTTATGACACGATGCCATGCCTACCTTTTGAAGAGCGGCCTGAATACCCAACGCCAGAGATTTTACGCAAGCACATCGACCGCCTAACTTTAAGGCTCGCCAACATAGGCATAGATATTGAAACTCTAGATTTTTATCATGACCCGAGCAAAACAGCTATTAAGCGTGCTAAGAGAACCTTAGTAGCGCTCGGGGCGCTGACTAAAACTGGCGAAATAACTGGCATTGGCCGCGAAATGGAGCGCTTTCCAGTGCAATCAAACTACGCTCGTATGCTAGTTGAAGTTGGTAAATATAGTGCGGAAGTTAAAGCAAAACTCGCGACAATCATTGCTATCGCCGAGATCGACGGCATTGTAAAAAGCGGCACACTCTATACTGGCTGGCGGCGATTTACCTGCCAAACAAAATCAGATCTTTTAGCGCAATACGACGTACTTTTAGCAATCGAATCTGGGCAAATCGATGAAGAAAAATATGAAGATTTAGGTATAATATATAAAAACGTTTTGAAAGCTCGTGAAACTGAAGAGCGGCTTTTGCGTGATTTAAACGTAGAGAAATCCGGCCAAAAAATCACTAAAACCGAAGAGGAATCTTTAACGAAATCGATTGTTGCGGGGCAAATTGATCAACTTTGGACTCTTGGCGACAGACGGCTATATGAAAATATTTATAACGGCGATAAGCGCGAGATTTCGAGCGGCTCGGTCGTGAAATCTTATAACTTAATTGCCGCAACTGCCTTTGATTTACAAATACCCACACCAAGCGGCGAACTGGAAGTTTTGCATCTTATTCAGGGCGCTACAGCCGTTAAAACCGACTGGCTATTTGAGCTCGCACCACATATGTTTAAACTCGGCCAAACCAAGATTTTTTATGATCCTCGCTTGAATTGCTTAGCCCAAAAACGCCAACTCACTTTCAATAAACGAAGTTTGCAGGGTAGTAGCGAGCCAATCTTAGAAGACACAGAGCAAAATCGTTATTTATTCCGCAAAGAATTTGTTAAGTGGGCACACACCCAAGTAATTAAACAGCGTCAAAATTTAGAAAAGTATTATGGGCGAAGAATTCCACCGATCAATCAAAATCTTATCGAGAAAGAAGTGCGCGATGTGGCGCCAGATATAATCTCACTCGACCAGCTTGATAGTGATCGCAAAAAATATATGATCTCTCTAAGCAAAATTGAGACTTATTTTGATGATAATTTCTGGGATAGACTGGGCGCGAATAACTTCAGTAGTCGAAAACGTAAATTCGGCCGCAATAACCACCGCAAAAGTTGGGTTGAGCACAAAAAACACTCCAAAAAACAAAAGAAGCTTAAACGAAACAAAAAATTCTAGCCAATATAAACAATTTATTAACATTTAATTGATATAATAAAAGTATGATATCAATTCTGGTAGTAGAAGACGACACTAAATTTAATCAAATTATATGCACATATCTGTCGAATCACGGATATAATGTTCAGGGTTGTCGCTCGCCGCGCGAAGCTTACGATCTGCTTTATGATCAAAATTTCAGTCTAATTATTTCTGATATTATGATGCCAGAAGTTGATGG
>JAGOOS010000015.1 GCA_017992395.1 Candidatus Saccharimonadota bacterium | reverse complement strand
AATGCGTTAGTGGCTGGCAAAACACCCGAGCCAAGATTTTTTGATCTAGAAACCGCCCAAAGACAATTAGAAAACAATGGAGTTTTTAGTAAAGATTTGTTTGATGATGGCGATAATCCAGATATTATTATTGCCTCAGCCGGTGATTATGTCACTAAAGAGGCGGTGGCGGCATTACAGGTGCTACAGAGCGATATGCCAGACTTAAAACTTAGATTTGTAAATATTTTGGCTCTTTCGTCGGCAAAATCTGGCGGAAGAATTGGCCCAATTCATAGCCAACTTTCGCAAGATGAATTTAACCAAGTTTTCACTAAAAATACGCCAGTAGTCTTTAATTTTCATGGCTATCCACAAACCATCAGGGCAATTGTAGCTGAATATGCTGGCTACAACTCTGAATTGTTTAATATCGGTGGTTACATCGAGCAAGGCAGCACCACCACACCATTTGATATGTTGGCGCGCAATAAAGTTAGCCGTTATGACATAACAACAAAAGTGGCTGAAATTTTTAATAGGTTTGACTTATCTGAAGAATATCAAAATCGCTTAAAAAACATTAAAGATTATGCCTATAAAAACGGCGTTGATCCTGATGAAATTGAATCTTGGCAATATTTAAAGTTTTATTAACAATTAAGTACTAGACAAAACAGTCAAAACATATTTAAATATAAAGGTAACCAAATTACCTCGAAAGATCTTCGATGCAAAGGAATGCCATGAACGACAAACTGATTTTGATTGTTAACCCTGGATCATCAAGCCGCAAATACGCGCTTTATGAATAGGGCGAAATATTAGCCGATCTACACTTTGAAACCAAAGATACTGCAATCATTTGTAATTGTAAAACAAATTATTGCGAAGAGGTTTTTGTGGGCCGAGTGGATTCATTATCTCAAACATCGGTCGTGGTCGAAGATCTTTTGCGTGAGGTAGATGCACTTAAAGATGGCCAGCAAATTGACGCGATCGCAATTCGAATTGTTGCACCAAGCAATTATTTTAGACATAATCAATTAGTCAATGATGACCTAATTAAAGAGCTCCAAAACGTAAAAGATAAAGCTCCACTACATGTTTCGGTGGCGCTTGATGAACTTAAAGTTTTAAAAAGCCAATTTACGGCGCCTATTTATGCGATTTCTGACAGCGCGTTTCATTCATTAAAGCCACTAAAAGCTGAACTTTATGCGATCGATAGAGACTTAGCCGATAGATTTGAGATAAAAAGATTTGGCTATCACGGGCTTTCGGTTGGTTCGATCTCTCATCTGATGCAAAGCAACAATTTAAAATACGGCAAAACAATCGTTTGCCACCTCGGCAGCGGCTGTAGCGTTTCAGCGTTAAAAGACGGCGTCTCGATAGATAATTCTATGGGCTATACGCCACTTGAAGGTGTAGCTATGGCAACACGCAGCGGTAACATCGACTTCTCAGCTGGCGTAGCGATTAAAAATGCCCTAGGTATTTCATTTGAAGAAACAGAAGAATATCTTAATAAAAATAGTGGTCTACTAGCTTTAAGCGGAGTCTCGGGCGACCTTCGTGAAGTCATTAAACTGGCCGAGAATGGTTACAGTAGAGCAATAGAAGCTCTAGACGTATATATCTATAAGATTCAGCAAGAAATCGGCAAAATGGCAGCGGCTTTAAATGGCATAGACTCGATTGTATTTACAGCTACTATTGGTGAAAGATCTTACTATCTAAGGCGAAGAATCTTAGCTAACTTGAATTATCTTGGTCTAAGTCTCGACGAACAAAAGAATGAAGAGGGAATTACTAGCGGTAAATTTCAAGATATTTCTGCCGTAGGCTCGAAACCCATTTATATAATTAAAGCTGACGAATCGTCAGAAATTATCCGCCAAGTTTTAGAGTTAATTTAAAAATCGAAGTATCTTCTTAGATATTCAAAAATATAAAAAGACCGAAACTACTATAAACGTTGTAAATAATACAGCATTAGCACTCTTGACATGTAAGTGCTAAAAGACTATAATTAAGGTATTAGCACTGGCGATTATCTGCGAGGAGTGCTAACTGAATTTTGATTAAACATATTTTTAACGAAGAAAGGAATATATGGGAAAAATTATAGGAATCGACCTAGGAACAACCAACAGTGCATTTGCATACATGGTGGCTGGTAAACCGGAAGTTATTACAAATGCTGAAGGTAATCGAACTACGCCAAGTGTTGTTGCTATCAATAAAAAAGGTGAGCGACTCGTTGGGCAGGTGGCTCAGCGTCAGCGCGTTACTAACCCTAAAAACACTATTTATGGAGTAAAACGTTTAATCGGACGTAAATTTACCGACAAAGAAGTTCAAAAAGACCTAGACATCATGCCATATGAAATTGTCAAAAAGGGCAATGGTGTGGCAGTAAAAATGGGTGATAAAGAATATACTCCTGAAGAAGTTTCAGCAATGATTCTTTCGAAGATTAAAGCCGACGCCGAGGCTTTCTTAGGCGAAAAAGTTACAGAAGCCGTTATCACGGTACCTGCATACTTTGATGATTCTCAACGTCAAGCAACTAAAGACGCTGGTAAAATTGCCGGTCTTGAAGTTAAACGAATTATAAATGAGCCAACTGCGGCTGCACTTGCTTATGGTCTAGAAGGTAAAAAAGACGAAAAAATTGCCGTTTTCGACCTTGGTGGTGGTACATTTGATGTGTCTATCCTAGAGCTTGGTGATGGTGTATTTGAAGTTCTATCAACCAACGGTGATACACACCTTGGTGGTGAAGACTTCGACAACCGAATCGTTAATCACTTCCTAGAAGTATTTAAAAAAGAAGAGGGCGTTGATCTTAAAAATGATTCTGCCGCTATGCAGCGCCTAAAAGATGAAGCCGAAAAAGCCAAAAAAGAGCTTTCTTCAACTACTCAAGTTGAAATCAATCTACCATTTATTACGGCCGATGCTGATGGTCCAAAACACTTCGAATACACATTAACTCGAGCTAAAATGGAAGAACTTGTAGCTGATCTTATTGATCGAGTAGCTGACCCGGTTAAAAAAGCTCTAAAAGATGCTGGGCTAAAACCTAGCGAAATCGCTGAAGTAGTGATGGTTGGTGGTATGACTCGTATGCCAGCTGTTGTTGAGAAGGTTAAAGGACTATTTGGTAAAGATCCTATGCAGGGAGTTAATCCGGATGAGGTTGTGGCCGTTGGTGCTGCCGTTCAAGGTGGTGTGCTAGCAGGCGACGTTAAAGATGTTCTACTTCTAGACGTTACCCCACTAACACTTGGTATTGAAACCGCCGGTGGTGTAAGGACTGCTATGATTGACCGAAATACAACTGTTCCAACCAGCAAATCCCAAGTTTTCTCGACTTATGCAGATAACCAGCCACAAGTTGAGATTCATGTACTCCAAGGAGAGCGTGAAATGGCTTCAGATAATAAATCTCTAGGTATGTTTGTACTCTCTGGCATTGCTCCGGCACCACGTGGCGTACCACAAATTGAAGTTACTTTCAACATTGACGCGAACGGAATTTTGACAGTTAGTGCTAAAGACAAAGGCACTGGCAAAGAGAATAATATTACTATCCAAAATAGCGGTAATATGAGTAAAGAAGACATCGAAAAAGCTCAAAAAGATGCCGAACTCCATGCGGATGAAGATAAAGAAAAGCGCGAAGCCATCGACGCCAAAAATCAGCTAGAAAATGCGATCTACCAAGCAGAAAAATTGCCTTCAGAACATAAAGACAAGATTTCTGACGAAGATAAAAAAGCTATCGAAGAAGCTATCGAAGAAGCAAAGAAGCACCAAAAATCCGACGACAAAGATGAGCTTGAGAAAGCCGTCAAAGATTTGAACGATGCAATTATGCCAATCGGCGCTAAGCTTTATCAGGCTGCTGCTGAAGCAGAAAAGCCAGCCGAAGAAGACGATAAGTCTGACAAAGACGAACCGGTCGAAGGCGAAGTTGTAGATAAAAAATAATCTCAATTAAATTAAAAAATACCCTGGTGTGAGCCAGGGTATTTTTAATCCTCCTTAACTCCGTTTTTTTAGTAAAATAAACCTATGAATACACCTAAGCTTAAACCAACCACAACTAAATATAATAATAACACTAACAATAAAGAAAGCACCAACCCCCAAACCAACCCAGCCTTCACAATAATAGAAGTAGTCCTAGTCCTAGCAATAGCAGGCCTAATATTCCTAATGGTATTCATAGCATTACCAACATCACAAAGAAACCAACGAGATACTAGACGGAAGAATGATATGAGTAGACTAAAGACTGCTATGGATAGTTATAAGAGTAATGATCGGGGTAATTTACCATGGGGCACAGACCGATATGGGGTTTGGTCACAATCGGATAATTTTGGTATAAATTATCTGAAGGCTGATCAGGGAGAATTTAATGATCCTAGTAGGGGACCATATCAGCTCACTATATCGCGACCATATATGATCCCTGGCTATAAACCAGCCCTACAAGATAGTTGGATCAGTATTTTTATCGGTGGTAAATGTGATGGTGAAGTATTAGCTTTAGCTGATGGAAGCAGCAACTATTCCATCCAGTATATTTTAGAAGGTGGTGGCGTCTATTGTATTGATGGTTAGAGACAACTTATTTTGCAAGATGTGTTGTTTATGATATAATATATGTATGGAAAAATTTGGCAAATTATCTGATAGATTTGAAGAAGATGATCATGCATTAAAAAATCTTGAAAGTACTGGGTTTTTTAATAGTGAGACTGCAAATGATAACCAAGAAGATAACGCTATTGACCAAAAAATTGCGCTGCTTAGAGAAGAGGAATCCGATTTACTGACGAATATGCGCAGCTTTGAGCTTATTTCAAATAGTATTCTAAAAGATCCTTCTTACAGCGAAGAGGATAAGATAAACTTTTTATCTGATAATGAATATGCGAGAGAGCAGATGGAATCCAGATTAAAAAAAGTCTCGCAAGAGCTTTATGAGCTAGCGATTCAAAAAAGTAATAGTTAAGATAATTTAAATATGAATAAACCGCCTAAGATAAAGGCGGTTTTTTGGTGGAGTTCTTTATAGGCTGAAATCTCTGATCGTTCTCATGATTTCGATTTGATCTTCGAGAGTCTCAATCTCTTGTATCTTATGCCGAAGAATCTCGCGGCCTCCTTGAGTCTGATCAGATGCGAGTAACTGAAGGCTTTTGATTAAAATATTTTTTAAATACTCTTTTACGTAAAGTATATCATCGAGCGTCTGATTATCTATTGATAAAATTTCTTTTGCAGATAAATCGTATGGGGCGCAAAGTCCCGTTTTGTTTAATCTCTCTTGTATACTTCGTAATTCGGGGTTTGAAACTTCAGTTTTTGTACTGGCCATTATTATCACTCCTACGATGTACTATTTTCCAATATTCTAATTGAGAAAATGTTTTTTTATTATACCATAAGTTGTATAAATAGTCAATTACTATATATTTTTACCATTTAGCACTCTTGCACACTAAGTGCTAAAATGCTATAATGTAACAAGTATGAGTAAATCTGATTATTATGATGTTTTAGGTGTTAAAAAGGACGCGAGTCCTGAAGAATTAAAGAAAGCTTTTCGTAAAAAGGCAGTGAAACTGCACCCTGATAAAGGTGGAGATGAAAAAGCGTTCAAAGAGCTGAATGAAGCATACGAAGTTCTAAAAGATAAAGACAAGCGCAAAAGATACGACAAATTTGGACACGCTGGCGTTGGTAACAATGCTGGCGGTAGTGGTGGAAATCCTTTCGAGGGTTTTGGTGGATTCGGTGGTGCACAAAATGTCAATTTTGACTTTGGAGCTGGCGGATTTGGTGATATATTTGGTGATATATTTGGCAGCGGATTTGGTAGCCAATCTTCAAATAGATCAAAAAAGCCACGTGGTCGCGATATTGAAGTAGATTTAACAATCAGTTTTAAGGAGTCTGTTTTTGGCACAGAAACTGAAATATCTTTAAATATTGACGATGAATGTGAGCACTGTAAAGGTAGTGGAGCTGAGCCTGGTTATGGTATGAAAACCTGTCCGGACTGTAATGGTAAAGGTCAGCAAACTCGAGTTATTCAAACTCTTTTTGGTCCGATTCACCAATCAACTACCTGTGCGACTTGTGGCGGAAAAGGAAAAGTTCCAGAAAAGGACTGTACAGTGTGTAACGGTTCGGGTATTTCGCGCAAAAGACAAGATATCAAACTTAAAATTCCAGCCGGCATAAATGATGGTTCGACTATTCGTTTAAACGGTCGCGGTGAAGCTATAAAAGGCGGAGATAAAGGTGATCTATACGTAAATATTAGGGTGCGTGCAGATAAAAGGTTCACTCGAGAGGGCGATTTAATCCTTAGTGAAGAGACTATATCTATGATTGATGCTGCGCTTGGTGCGGAGATCGAGGTGCAAACTATTGATGGTCCTGTTACTATGAAAGTTCCAGCCGGGACTCAAAGTCATACTGATTTTAAACTCAGTAGCCATGGCATCCCACACTTAAAAAGCGAACGGCGCGGCTCTCATATCGTGACGATCATAGTTGAGACGCCGACTAAATTAAATAAAAAACAAAAACAACTACTTGAAGAATTTAAAACCGTTAAAAAAGGACTTTTCTAGGTCGTATGTTTACTATCCTTTGATATAATATGCTTATTATGTTGTAATATATATTATGGAATTGTCCAAAGATAAATATTATACAGATTTTTAGAATCAGTAACCCACGATAATCTTTTGGTCCAAATAAATCCTACTACAGATAGTAAGAGTGAAGATGAATTAACCCCAAAGAAGGTTTTGTTAAGATTTATGAATTATCTATGACGGGGGAATTTCCCCAACTTACAATGGATAATTATTCTGATATCGGCTGGTCTTTAGGGCAAATTGATGGTCAAAAACATACGTGCAGAGAGCTTATAGATAGGAAAATACAAAGAAAAATTAATCGTGGTCAAAAAGTAACTGAAAAGACGATGAAAGCTGCTGAGAGTTCGGCTGCTCGGGTTTTTCGTGGTACGCCCGGTAGTGATGAAGTTAGCGGAATTTTCACCAAAGATATCTCATATTTTGAAGGTCTAGTTCCTGGTTTGAAATATATTAAGACCCGTCTAGATGCTGGCGATCAGATAGATGAGATTATGGCATTTGCCAGTGCTGCTAAGTTTAATCTTTACGACGAACAACATCAAAAATATATAAAACAAAGAATTATGGGCAAGCACATATTAAACAGTCGTCTAATGCTCTCTCTACCAAAAGAGCAAACTAAATAAAATCGCTAGTGATTGATTTTACAGATGAATTGTGGTATAATATTATCATGAATAGCGAGAGATTAATACTTGGTTATACTGAAAAAATCAAGATTAAAAAAATCGATGGAGCGCGAATCGATGCGCCTTTTATTTGGGCAAAAATTGATACGGGCGCTTTTTCTGGTGTTGTGCATGCTGAAAACATTATTGAAAATGACGATAAACTAGAATTTGATTTGTTTGGCAACAAAGCTCTACACATGGTGATTGATGATTACGAAACGAGATATGTTCGCAATACACATGGTGGTCGAAAACAAAGATATTTGGCTGATCTAACGTTTGAAATTGATGGCCGAGAGTATAAAACAAAGATTGGGCTTGATGACAGAAATAAAATGAAGTTCGATGCTTTATTGGGAAGATATTTTATAAACAGCGAATCTGCGATAGTGGATACACAAAAAAACATTGAAAATGATATTGAATGGAAAGAACTAGGAGAATAATATGAAGATAGCGATTTTGAGCAATGGGCCAGGTAATTACTCGACAAAAAGACTAAAAGAAGAGGCTGAAAACCGTGGTCACGAAGTTGATATTATTAAATATAAAAATTGTTATGTGTCTATTGATGATAAGAATCCTTCTGTCATGTATGAAGGCGAAAAAGTCTCTGGCTATGACATCATCATTCCTAGAATTGCCAGCAATATGACCGGGTATGGCACAGCGGTGGTGCGCCAACTTGAGTCATCTGCTCCAAAAGCTTTCTTTATGAATCGATCGTTAGCAATTACCCGAGCGCGCGATAAATTACGCTCAACTCAGTTGTTGGCTAAAGCTGGTGTTGCTATACCTAAAACAGTTATTTCTCGTAACGCCACAGATATTGACGATCTTCTTGAAGAAATTGGCGGTACGCCAGTTATTATTAAGCTAGCGCGCGGAACTCACGGTAATGGAGTTGTACTAGCTGAGACAAGAAAAGCTGCTAAATCTGTCTTACAGGCATTTTACCTTACCAACTCGGACGGTACGAACGTTTTACTTCAAGAATTTATTAAAGAATCTGCAGGAACTGATGTTCGTGCTTTTGTGGTTGGATCTCAAGTTGTGGCAAGTATGAAACGCCAAAGCCTAGATGATGATTTTCGTTCTAATCTTCATAAAGGTGGATTGGGCGAACCGATTAAACTTACTCCAGAAGAGAGAAAAATGGCGGTCAAAGCCGCTAAGGCGATGGGACTTACTATTGCAGGTGTAGACTTAATGCGAAGCGATCGGGGGCCATTAGTACTTGAAGTGAATGCTAGTCCGGGTTTTGGTATTGAAAAAGTCACTTATCGTAATGTGGCTGGTAAAATTATCGATTATGTCGAACGTAATGCTAAGCGCGGTAATAAGAAAGATAAAATCGGCGTATAATTATTTGCTTTTTAAGCAGTATCCAGATATAATTTAAATATGATTATAGCCACATTTGCTTTAGCGTTGATAATTTTTCTGGCATTGTCTAGGCGAAAGTTTGGCCTGTTTATTTTAGCGACTTCAACTGGTTTAGTTTTTAATAATTATTGGAACGCTGAAATTACAGATTTCATCACGACGGCTAGTTTAAATATTCCAGAAACTACGTTGAGTGGAATCGTCGGACTAGTGTTGATAATAGTACCTGGAATTTTAATTCTAAGTAAAAGTTCAAAAGAAGATAATTGGATTTTTGGCATACTAGGGTCGGTGACATCTATTGTATTTTTAATTTGTATAATTTTACCTAGCTTTAGCCAAGTGTTTTCATTTGATGCAATCTCACAAGATATTGCAGGTTTCATAGCTGAATACGCCGATTGGATTATCTTAATCGGTATAGTATCTGCAATACTGGATGTGTTGGCCTTCAACCCTAAAAAATTAACTAAAAAGTCTTGACATTTTAAGGCGTTTACTATATACTAATCAAAGTAATTAGCCCATGGGTCTGTAGCTCAGCTGGTTAGAGCACCTGCCTTTTAAGCAGGGTGTCATGGGTTCAAGCCCCATCAGACCCTCCAGAAATTATTAAAAATACTCGGCAAATATCCGAGTATTTTTATTTTTTGGGTTGTTTGCTGTGTATCTTATGAATACCCGCTAATCAATAGGAATATAAATATCAGTTAAACTATTGTCTTTCGTGTTTTTGGGTGGTTTAGTAATATACATTTCAAAGGGAACTGCGTCTCTTGGTTTAGCTTTATCTTTAAAAAGCCATTCTTGATACATATATTGCCAAGCTTCACCATATTGTTTTGCGGACAGTTCGAAATGACCAACACCAAATTTACCTGAAATGCTAGATTCGCAAATATTGCCACTATCAATAATTTTAGCATCACTCGGAACGGTCATTGCGACACTTGTACGAAGATTTTTATCATCAGTAATGAATGGATTGTCATTATATATCGTTAAAACTTTCGTTACGTCAGGGACGATTAAATCATTTTTTGTTGCAAATTCAAATAATTCTTTAAACATCTTTCTGCTTTGTTTTCGAAAATCAACATAACTCCCCCTAAAACGAATATAGATAATTCTTTGGTTGTCGATATTTTCTGTAGTAATATTAATTGGTTTAATCATGTTGTCCTCCTAATTATATTATGGGTTATTTACATGATTAATTATTCCATAAATATAATTATCGTTCTTGACATTTCTTGCTGTTTTTCTATATTTTAGCGGGCTAATTCCGAAATGTTTTTTGAACGACCGGCTAAAAGAGCTGGGGCCATTATATCCGTATTCTAATGCTATATCAATTATTGAAGTTCTAGGATTAACCCGTAAAAAAATTGCTGCTCTTTCTAATTTAAACCTAGTAATAAATTCGTTTACAGTTTCAGTGGAATATTTTGTAAAGATTCTATGGAAATGAAATTCAGATAAATTTGCATTATTAGCTAAATCACTTAATGATATTGGTTGTTTTAAGTGCTGCTCAATATAATCCTCGGTTTTATTAATTAATCTAAAATAAGTTTGTTTAGATTGCAAAGTTTTGTTACTGTCCTTAGTCATTTAATAGTCTCTCCTTTTTGCTATTTATATTTTATCATGCATATTCATAGAACTGTATTAAAATGATATAATTAGCTTATGTTTAAAAGCATAATTCCTGTGATTTTAAACCGTCTAAAAGTGAAGTCCCATGAATTTTATTTTAGCTTTGCTCTATGTATCGGTGTCATCTTTGGTTTTCTGATTTTTAGCTTGATAAATCTAGACTTTTTTAAATCGTCAGTTTGGCTTAGCGTGTTCTTGGTCATTATAATAATTTGTTTATTTTTCAAAAGAACATATTTACTAGGTTTTATGTTTATGGCTGGTATTATTCTGGCTGGCTTTTTAATGTGTTCATATAATGATTCTAAAGCAAATGCCGAGACATTTGTTGGTCAAGTAGTGACGGTCAAAGGCACCGTTTCTGAAGATCCAGATATTTCTGAACATAATAGCTCAATTAGAATTAGTACGCTATCAATAAATAACAGCCCTATAAATACTAAAATATATGTTTCTTTGAATAATAGCCATAATCTTCGGCGTAGTGATGAAGTTGAACTAAGCGGCAAGATGACACCAGGGTTTGGCACTTTTGCGGCTACAATATATAACCCAAAAATCTCTAAAATCACAGAAAAGCCAGATATTATTCGAGATATTCGTGACAAATTTGCGGATAAAATTCGTGAGTATATCCCAAGTACGGCGGCGGATTTAGGTTTGGGCTATTTGTTGGGTCAGAAAAATTCATTGCCAGTAGAATTAGAAGCAGCGCTAAGAGCGACCGCTCTAACTCATATTGTGGTGGCTAGTGGTTATAATCTGACGATTTTAACTCGGTTTGCGCGCCGATTTTTTATCAAAGTTTCTAAGAATTTTGCCATGTTTATATCTGTGGTGATGGTTTGTGGCTTTGTGTTAATGATTGGGTTTTCGCCGAGCATGACAAGAGCTGGGTTGGTCGCTATTTTATCATTAATCGCTTGGTATTTTGGTCGTAAATTCAATCCGTTATTTTTATTGATATTTGTAGCGGCAGTTACTTTGATTATAAGTCCAGGCAATATTTATGACTTAGGCTGGCAGTTATCATTTGCATCATTTTTTGGTGTGATGATTCTGGCGCCGCTCCTTAAGAACTACTTTTTTGGAGATAGTAAAGATGTGAATTCGTTAGTCCAGATATTTTTTGAAACTTTATCGGCTCAGCTTGTGACCTTACCCTTAATATTGTATACTTTCGGCGTATTTTCGACGGTTTCAATTTTTGCTAATCTTGCAGTTTTACCTCTAGTGCCAGCGGCAATGTTATTTGCGTTTTTAACGGGTGTATTTGGTTTTATTTTGCCAATTTTAGCACCACTTACTGGGTATATTGCTAAATTAATTTTAGATTATTCAATTTATGCGATTTATTTTTTTGCTAATGTAACGGGTGCGCAATTTTCTTTAAATATCTCACCATATGGAGTTGTGGTAAGCTATTTTTGTTTGGTAATAGCATGCCTGTATTTAAATAAGAGAACAAAAAATAGCTTCACTCAATCGAATGTCGTGATCTAGCCTCGTTTATTTTCGGTCTGTTTTGTGCTAGAATAAGTAGTAAATATGATAACTAAAAATATTAACTCGACAGATGGTATGATAAAGCTGGGCTATGAAATCGGCGCAAGTTTATTAGGTGGTGAGGTGCTAGAGCTTGTGGGCGATGTTGGTGCTGGTAAAACAACTTTTACAAAAGGTTTAGCTAAAGGCATCGGGGTGCTTGAAACAGTCCAAAGCCCGAGCTTTACTATCAGTCGAGTTTATGAAGGTGAAAAACTACAATTAAAACATTATGATTTTTACAGATTGGCGGAGCCGGGAATTCTAGCTGCTGAGATATCAGAAAGCTTAGCCGAGCCTGATAATATCACTGTAGTAGAATGGGCGGAAAGTGTGAGCGATATTTTGCCAGAAGACCGAACAAGAATTGTATTTCAGCCAACGAGTGAGAACTCGCGCAAGGTTGAAATTTATAACCTCAAAGGAGATCTTCTATGATCTTATATTTAGATACTTCAACTCCAGTTGCCCGAGTCTGTCTAGATGACTCGAGCTATGAAAAGCAGCTAAATCGCGATATGGCGCGCGATATCCTCAAGTTTTTGGAAGAGTGTTTAGCGCAAAAAAACGCCACTTGGCAAGATCTAGCGGCGCTTGCGGTGTTTGCAGGGCCCGGCAGTTTCACGGGGCTTAGAATTGGTGCTACAGTTATGAATACGCTATCGGATAGTCTTAGTATTCCAATAATTAGTCAAAGAAATTCTGACGATTCTAAAACTGACCAAGGAGATCAAGACTGGAGGGGCCGAGCACTGGTGCGAATAAATAATAAAGAAAATGACAAGATTGCTCAGCCGTTTTATGGTGCTGGTCCGAATATAACTAAGCCGAGGAAATAATATGAGAAACAGATTGTCGATAATTTTAGGTAAATCAGTCCAGAAAATAGCACGAATTCGAGGCGGCGGATCAGCCCTACCTGGGTTGTTTATCGAGAAAGTAAGCCCAGACTTTATTAAGAACACCTTAGATAAGCTTCCTCGCGGCGTTGTAATCGTGTCTGGCACTAACGGTAAAACTACTACCACAAAAATGATTGTTGAACTGCTAGAGTCGCAAGGTCTTAAGGTATTTACTAATAAGTCTGGCAGCAACTTTGTGCGTGGAGTGGCCGCCGCGCTACTTGAGAATGTGAATATTAAGGGTAAATTAGATGCTGATATCGCTGTGCTTGAACTTGACGAAGCCCACGCGGTGCATTTTGTGAAGATTATTCAGCCTAGGTACAGCCTACTTTTAAACGTTATGCGAGACCAGCTTGACAGATTTGGCGAGATTGACCACACGGCTAAACTTCTGCATGAAATTGGAAAATATACAACTGGAGTCGTTGTCTTAAATGATGATGACGACCACTTAGGCGATAATGAATTTTCAAGTGATTATAAAGCGAAAGTTAAAAGGTTTGGTGCTTCATCTGAAATTTTAAAATTTTTCCCAAATGACAGCAATCTTCATGATAATGAAAATATAGCTAAAGCCGCGAAAGAGGTGAGGGATAGAGAAGTTGTACTTACGAGCTTTTCTGGACAGACCGCAGATATTTTGTGGGGTGAGACGAGCCACAAAGTTAACCTTAACATTAGTGGAATCTATAATATTTTAAACGCTGCGGCTGCTGTGGCGTTGGTTCGTGAAATCATAATTCATGAGCAATTAGAATTTAACCAAGATAAATTAATTTCTTGCCTAGAAAATATACGACCTGCTTTTGGTAGGGGTGAAGTTATCGAGGTTGAAGGCGTGCCGGTAGAGCTTGTTCTAGTAAAAAATCCAGGTGGTTTTAGGTTGAGTTTGAAAAGCTTTTCGCCCAAAAATTACAGTACGATGATCGCAATTAATGATAATTATGCCGATGGGCGTGATATGAGCTGGCTTTGGGACGTTGATTTTTCAAGCTTAAAAGAAGACGGTGTTAGTGTAGTCTCGGGCGTGCGAGCTTATGACATGGCGCTTCGATTGTTTCATGATGACGTCAAATTTGAAGAATTAAACGTTAAAACCGATTTAACGGAAGCTTTAAAGCTATTTTTAACCCAAAACAATAAACCAAAGCGGATTTTCTGTACATATACGGCAATGCTGAAATTACGTGATGAATTATCTAAAATAACTGATGTGGAGAGAGTATTATGAGTTTGAAAATAGTTTGGATTTATTCTAAAGATATGAATATTTATGGCGATTATGGCAATGTTTTAGCGCTCAAAAAGCAGGCCGAATTAAGAGGTCTTGATGTTGAAGTTATAGAGTATAATCCAGGTGACGAATTTCCTTTGGATGCAGACATAATTCTTGGTGGTGGCGGTCAGGATTCTGGGCAGAGCGAGATTCAAGATGACTTGTTAAAAATCGCGCCGATCCTAAAAGATTTAGCCGAGAAAAATGTACCGATGTTGATGATCTGCGGGCTATATCAGTTATTTGGTGATTATTTTGAGACGATTGGCGGAGAAAAGATCCCTGGTATCGGATTATTCTCTGGGCTTAAAACGATTGGTGGTAATGAGCGCATGATCGGTAATATTGTTACGCAGTCAAAAGATTTTGGTGAAATTGTGGGTTACGAAAACCACAGTGGTCAGACATTCTTATCGAATAACTTAACACCATTGGCTAAGGTGATTTTAGGCGCTGGTAATAATCCAGGAGGGGAATTTGAAGGTATTCGATATAAAAATATTATTGGGACCTATCTTCACGGGTCGCTATTACCTAAAAACCCTCAAATATCTAATTTTTTGATCGACGAGGCTTTAAAAAATCAAGGCCCGTCTAAAGCTGAATCGACCAATAAGTCTGAGCAACTTGAAATATTAAATAGACTTACAAATCAAGCGCGCGAGATCACTAAAAAACGCCCACGATAGCATAAAATAATCTTGCTTTTTAAGTTGTTATAGAGTATAATAATCTACGAAACACTTTTCGGGGTGTGGCGCAGTTGGCTAGCGCGCGCGGTTTGGGACCGTGAGGTCGAAGGTTCAAGTCCTTTCACCCCGACCATTTTGTTGTTATTTAAACCTACATCAAAAAAATTTTCAAAGGTGTTAGGCATTGAATCAGAAATTCCAAAGAATTCACTCATTGAGCTGGATTCTTTTTTAATTTGCCTTTTTAGGAAGACTACGGAGCCATATCCTTCTGCCAATTCTGGAGTTACATCTCCATTGGAAGAAACGAGTATTTTTTCAAATATCGCTTGGTTGAAGGCACGTTTAATTTTATCTGGGGCAGTAGCGTAAACTTTATTGCAATCTTCCAACGTATCAAGAATTACATCAAAATTCTCCTTAGCTTGCTTACCATAATCGGTGTGAAGCAGCATTTGGTTGTCAATACTCATCATAAGTGCCGAAATCCTATCTTGTTCTTTTTTGAAAAGGCTGGAAGGGATCATATCTTCATAGTGGGCATTTAGTAGTTTTAGTTGCTGTCGTTCTAACTTTTCTTTCTCTTTTCTCAAAGCTGTGTGCTCTATCTCATAGGTAGCTTTACTGTCTTCGATAAAAGCTATCATCCATTTTTTTAACTGCTCTTTTTTTATTTCAGAAATAGTAAACTGATCATAAAGTTTGATTATCTTTTGTTCAACTTCATAAATCAGTGTTGTCTATTCTAAGACTTTCAACTTTATTTTTATCATTAAAAATTAGTGTATAGATCTCAATGAGGACACCCCTTATTTGATTTAAATTCGACACTCTCACAAATAATAGAAAAAATTGTTCCAAAAATAAAAAATTTCCAGTTCATAACTCCACCTCCAAATAACTTATAAGTTCAGCTTACTTTATACGCAATACTGACGGCA
>JAGOOS010000044.1 GCA_017992395.1 Candidatus Saccharimonadota bacterium | reverse complement strand
ATGGACTATCCTTCAAGGTTATGAATATATGGGTGAGAAACAGGAAGAAGAGAATAACGACAACTCACAAAATAATACTGACCAAAATACAATATCTCCCGAAGATATAACAGCTCCTAATACTGGGTATAAAGAAAGTCTCTACGAAGGTCTAGCACAAAAACATGCCTAAGCTTAAAACCACAAACCAAACTAAAAAAGGTTTCACAATAATAGAAGTAGTCCTAGTCCTAGCAATAGCAGGCCTAATATTCCTAATGGTATTCATAGCACTACCAGCACTATAAAGAAACCAACGAGATACTCAGAGGAAGAATGATATGAGCAGACTAAAGACTGCGATTGATAATTATAAGAGTAACAATAAAGGACAGCTACCTACACGTGCAAATTTTAACGATTTTATAGTCAGCTATTTAAAAAATAATGGGGACAATTTTAAAACTCCGACCGGAGGTGACTACGAAATAATTCTTAGGCTTAATTATAACCAAAACGATATTGGTTGGAAATCAACACAAGTAATAGCTAAAGAAGCGGGCGTTTATTTAACAGCTAGCATGAGGTGTGACTCTGAGGTAAAAGTTCTTGCAAATGGTCCAAGTAATTACACGATACAGACAATGCTTGAAGGCGGCGGAGCATACTGTATTGACGGCTGATATTGTGCTAGACCGAATGTTATGATTTTACCATAAGTCACCATATCTATTTTGGGCAGCAGATATAATTTTGTATATTTAAACTATAATGATAAAATATATTTATGAAGAAAAACGCAAAAGTCTTATGGATTGACCTTGAAATGACTGGCCTTGACCCAGAGCATGACCGTATTTTAGAGGTAGCCGCGATTGCCACTGATTGGGATTTTAATGAAGTTGCCACATTTGAGTCGGCGGTTAAGGTTGATGAAGAACTAGTTAAGAAACGCATGGTTGGTAAATTCTGGGAAGAATTTACTGAATCTCGAGATGGCCTAATCAAACAAAATTTGGTTGCCATTGACAATGCAGAAGCTGTTGAAGCCAAATTAATTGATTTTGTCAAACAAAATTTTGCTCAAGAACTTGAGAAAGATGAGAAGATTCTACTTGGCGGAAATTCAATTCATCAAGACAGACGATTCATTCGCAACGAGTGGCCAAAACTAGACAAAATGCTGCATTATAGAATGCTAGATGTTTCGGCTTGGAAGGTCGTAATGAACGGCAAATTTAAGCGCGTTTTTGCAAAGCCCGAAGATCATCGAGCGCTGGATGACATTCGCGGGTCAATTATGGAATTAGAATTTTATTTAAAAAAGGTAAAGAAATGACACAATCAGAGATAGAACATTTTTTGCTCGGCCTTGAAGGCGCAGAAGTGCGAATTGATGAAAAACGCAATTTAAAAATATATGAAATTAATTTTGAGAAATTGATTAATTTCTGGCAAAAAAAGTTAGACAAAGGTGATCTGGGGGATTTTGAAGAGCGCACTGGTTTGAATGTTCTCGCACGAGTTGAGCAACAGGGAACGGAACCAGCAATTTTTGCGATTATACACAACGATAGCTCGCCACTACAGGTTGAGATGAAAACCGGTTCTCATCTAGCTAAACTACTAAGAGAAAGAAACGAAAGTGTTGTGCCGAGTAAACTTATGAGCGAACGCGAATGGAATATGATTATTGGTTTTGGCCAAGTTCAGCCAAGTGAAGTTATTGATTTATTAAGGCTCAGCTATCGTCTCGTATCTGAAAGGTAGTGGTGGGCAACCAGACTCAAATTAAACAGATTAGCATTCTTAATTATTTTTTATTTGGCTGTTTTTTAGTTTTTCTAGGTTTGATATCATACAATTCTGGTCAAAATGGTATCAAGAATAGTTTTAATATTATTGGTGTGGCATTTTTAGCTCTTGGTTTTTCGCATATAATTAGGGCCGTTGTTAAAAGAGTCGGTAATAAGCCTAATGTTAAAGTTGTTGTTTCTCTGCAAAACGCTATGATTAATTTATTGTTTGGGCTAACGATACTTAGCTTAAGGCGAGTCGACGTTTTTATTTTTAGTTTTATTTGCGCGATTTATATATTATTTATTGGTATGACAAAGCTTACTGGCTATATTCTATATAAAGGAAGCGAAGATAAATTTAATTTTGTTAATTTGATTTTCTATTTTATATATACAATTTGTGGTATAGGACTACTTTTCGCACCAAACTATTATGTAGATTATCTAGTGAAAGTAATCGCAGTTTGGTTAATTTTATACGGTATATCATACTGGTCTTACTGCATTAACGAACTTATTACTAGTGATCAAAAAGATTCAGTTAAGCGAAAAATCAGGTTGCCTCTGCCCGTTTTTATTGCGGCTATAGTCCCAGATATTGTTTTAAATAATATCAATAAATTTTTTGAGTTAAGAAGTCCAGATGCAAAAATAAATCAAACTAAAATTATTGGTCGACCAGATTTAGAAGTTCTGATACATTTATCACCAAAAGGTTTTAATAGGATGGGGCATGTTGATATAGCTTATAAAGGTGAGATTATTGCGTATGGTAATTATGATGAATCGAGTAGTCGTTTCTTTGATATGGTCGGCGATGGAGTATTATTTTTTGCTGATAAAAGAAAATATGTACCGCTAGCTATCAAGGCGAGCCAGAAGACTCTAGTTAGCTTTGGATTAAAACTAAATAAAAACCAAAAACAGGCGTTTGAACGAAAACTCGATGAAATTAAAAATAGTTTGTACGAATGGACGCCAGATTCATCTAAAACCGCAAACTATTCAAGCAAGCTTAAAAGCCAAGCTAAGGCAAAATTTTTTAAATTTAAAAAAGGAAAATTTAAAAACTACTTTGTTCTGGGCACGAACTGTGTGCTTTTAGCGGATCAGCTGATCGGTGTTGCTGGGCTAGATATTGTGAAGATAAATGGCATAATTACACCCGGTAGCTATTACGACTGTCTTAATCAAGAGTTCTACTCAAGAAATAATTTAGTTGTTTCTAGAAAAATATATAGATGAACTTGAAAATAGATTTAAAACCATGTTATAATCATAAGTAATATGCAGCCACAACAAAATTCTAATCAGAATCCATACACAATCGATTATTTGAATCAAATAGCGCCTAAAAAATCTAGCTCATTTTTTGATAAGCGAATGAAGATATTAGCAGGTGTTTTGGCTATAGCTTTAATTGCGGGCGTCTGGATGCTTCTATCAAGTGGCGGTAGTGAATCAAGTAATCAATCATTGCTAAGAACTTATTTACGAATTCAGAAAACTAACGATATTTCAAAGAGTTATCAAAATAAGATTAAAAACTCTGATTTATCGGCGATTAATTCTGGCTTAAGTGTCAGCTTATCTTCCGATGAAGCAAAATTAAAATCGCAGCTTGAGTCGGCTGGAGTAAAAATTCCTTCGACCGAGAAAGAAAAGGCTGCTTCTAAAATTGTAGCTGAAGTAGATAAAGAGGCCGAAGAGCTAGACTCGACCTTAGATGATGCGTTTCTCAACGCTGTGCTGGATCGTACTTATACGCGTGAAATGAATTACCGTTTAGGGGTTATAAATAGTTCAATTAAGGGTGTTAAAGCAAAAACTAAATCCAAGTCAACGATTGAAGCCCTAGATAACATTTCTCAAAATCTAGAAACATCAATGCAACAGTTTAGCGATTATTCTCAATCCGATAAATAGATTGGTCAAATCACCTTTATCTGTGGTAAAATGGGTTTATGAATGATGCCAGAGATGAGATTCGCGCACGCATAAATTTAGAAGATTTAGTCAGTGAATACGTAGAACTGAAGCGTGCTGGGAGAAATTTCAAGGCGCTTAGCCCATGGACGAACGAGCGAACGCCCAGTTTTGTGGTGAGCCCAGATAAGCAAATTTGGCACGACTTTTCATCTGGTAAGGGTGGGGACATTTTTGGTTTTATCATGGAAGTCGAAGGGATGTCTTTTCGAGAAGCTTTAGAGTTTTTAGCTAGAAAAGCCGGCGTTGAATTAAAAAACTATGATTCTAAGCAGTCGGCAGAGAATGCCAAGAGAAGAAAGCGTTTATATGGGGCACTATCGGCAGCGGTGCATTTTTACCAACATTCTTTAATTAGGGATAAAAATGCCTTAAATTATGTATTTAAGGATAGGAAAATAAGCAAAGAGATTGTCACTGAATTTCAAATTGGATATGCGTTAACTGGTCGGCAAACCCTGACTGATTATTTAATCAAAAAAGGTTTTTCTAGACAAGAGATAAATGCTGCGGGTTTACTGAATAGGTTCGGCGGCGACATCTTTAACGGCCGGATGATGATTCCGCTTCAAGATCCGAGTGGGTCAACGATAGGCTTTACGGGTAGGATTTTAAACGATGAGCCAAATTCGCCTAAATATCTAAACACTCCTCAAACGATGCTTTATGATAAATCGCGGCATGTATTTGGACTTTCTCAAGCTAAACAGTCCATTCGTAAAAATAATTTTGTTGTCGTGGTTGAGGGCAACATGGATGTTATTGCAAGCCATCAGGTTGATGTTAAAAATGTTGTAGCTACCGCGGGAACCGCAATAACAGCTCAGCATTTAAAATCAATATCCAAATACACTAATGATATTCGTCTATGCTTTGACGCTGATGCGGCTGGAGTAAACGCTACTGAGCGCGCAATTGTATTAGCTCAAGCTGTTGGTGCGGACATATCAATTATAAGCCTTGATCAGAGCGCTGGAGCTGCTAAAGATCCAGATGAGCTTATCCAAAAGGATGTAGAACTATGGCAAAAAAGTATTGCAAATCCTAAAGCCGCAGTCGATTGGGTATTAGATCAATACGAAACGCGGCTTGATATAAAAACTGCCACGGGTAAACGTGAGTTTTCTACAGCCGCCTTAAAGCTTGTGCAGAATTTGAATGATCCGGTCGAAAAAGAACACTACC
>JAGOOS010000043.1 GCA_017992395.1 Candidatus Saccharimonadota bacterium | reverse complement strand
ACTTCAAGATTTATACCAAAAAAACTTAGCGTGTCTTCTAAAAATTTTTGTGCAAATATAATTGATTGTTCTCTATCTAAACTCATTTTTTACCCTTTCGTCTATTATCCTTTGCTTTAATTCTGGTCACATTACCAGATTTTTTTGTTGAAGGATTATCCTTGACTAATTGAGCTTTTTTAGCGTTTTTGACTCGCTTTGAGGGTTCGTTTGCAATTTCAATAAGTTCTTTTTCATCGCTCTTCAAGACGTATTGTTGTTGAATTACCTGGATTAAGTTATTTAAGAAATAGTAAAGAGTAATCGCACCAAAGAAATTCACCATCGCCCAAAACATCATTAGTGGTAACATGAAACTCATATAACCAGAAACAATTTCATTAATCTCAGTCTGGTCAGCTTCTTTACCCTCAGAGGCCTCCTTCATTACGTCTTTTAGGCTTCGTTTTTTATCTTTCTTAGGCTGTTGCTGGCGGGTCATATACCATTGCAATAAGGATGAAGCAACCGCAATCACAAATAGAATCGCACTTGAAAGATCATGAATTGGCATCGCTTTAGTAGTGAGATCTACTACACCAAATAGTTTTGGTTTAAATTCATCAGGACTATCAACAACTTCAGAAACCTTCGGAAAACTTTTAACAACACTATATGTATAGTTATTTATCTGGTCGCTGTGATTAACTGTTATATTGATAACATTAAAAAGTGTAATAAATATCGGTATTTGTATTAACAGTGTAAGTAATGACCTAAAGGGCTTTATATTATTTTTCTTATAAAGCTCCATCATCTGCAAAGATTCAACTTGCTTGTTGCCTTTTGCATTTCTTTTAATCTTTTTTAGCTCTGGCTGAATTTTGCGCATTACTTTAGTTTGATGCAACTGGCCTTTAGTAATCGGCCACATTAATAATTTCACAATAACAGTGAATACTATGATAGAAATCCCAAAATCACCAACGAAGTTGTAAATTGTCAAAAGTAAGTTAAATATGGGCTGCGTTATCAGTAGATCAAATAAATTCATAAATAAATTATATCAAATATAACTACTTATTACAATAAAAGTCAGCATCCTTAAAGATATCTGTTATCAACTTTCTTAATTCATCTTGTGGCATATCTTTAACTTCTTTACTGAATATCATCACCGCTACGTCATAGATTCCATCAATTCTAGGCAATTCGTGGCGAATTATTTCGTACACTCGCCTACGTATACGGTTTCTACCAACAGCTTCTTTTAGCACTTTTTTAGAAACTACGACCGCAAATCTTGATTCTTTTCTGTGTGGATTTTTTGTATATTTTATAACGATTTTTTGAGTTCTCACAGATTCACCGTTTGCATAAACGTATCTTAAACTTCCGTGACCATGAAATCTGTTTTTATAGGCTAACACTTATCAACACTTCTCTTTATTACTTTTATCTTCGTATTATATCATATAATATAAGTGGCATCTATTTTTGATAATATTATGATTTAATGTTATAATAAATCTATCAAAACTGGAGGTGTTTAAGATGACAGCAACAGTACGAGTTCGTTTAAGTCAGTCAGATAAAGAAAAGTGGTTGCTCGTGAAAAAATATTTGGATAAATACGTCGTATCTAAAATTGAATCTTCGCCAATATTTAATCCAATTGAGATTAAACTAGATGATGATATCATCCATGAACTTTTGATCGTATCTCATAAGGTAAGGTATCCAAACAACGATTTTGGCGATAATTATGATCAAATTATTTTTTACCTTGATGACAGCGCAATTTGGAGATTTGATTTTGGCAAGCCGACAGCTCAAAGAATACCTTTTTTAAGTACTGAGTTAGATCTACAAGTTTTAGACAAAATCATTCATATTTTATCAATTGAAGAGCTACTTTTGTTTTAGTACGTTTATTAAACCCTGCGTTATGATTGTAGGGTTTTTTCTTTTTAGTAGATAGATATCTAGCAATATAAAAATCGCCAACAAATTAGGCGATTTTTATATTGCTAGACTGTTAAGCGCTTACGGCCTTTAATTCGGCGTCGTTTTAGAACTTTGATTCCAGCCTTGCTTGACATCTTGTTACGGAACCCGTGAGTTCGTGCGCGATGTCGTTTGTGTGGTTGATGTGTTCTTTTTGGCATATCTTCCCTATTCTATAATTTATTAGATTTTTCTGCAAGTTTTAGCACTTTACTTTTCTGGTTAAAACTTCTAAAAACATTGCAAAAATTATCAATTCATTTTGTAGTATACCATAGTTTTCCACAAAAGGCAACATCTTTTCCACAGATTTAACAGTGGTGAAACCCGACTGTGGAAAACTTAGACTAGTGTTGCTATTTTTTGACAAAAAATATATTTTAGGTTCTATAGGGTTGTGGAAAACTCTAAAATAAAGTAGAATAATTATATGGATACCTTGTGGAAAAGCGTTTTGGGAGAGTTAGAATTAGAACCTTCCATTTCTGCGGCTAATTTTAAGACCTGGCTTGCAGAAACGGAACTAATCTTTATCGACGATCAAAGAGCTACCATTGGCGTAAAAAATGCCTTTCATGTTAATCAACTTCGTAAAAAATACTGTGACATTATTCAAAAAACATTAGAGAAAAACGGCGTCAACCCAAAAGAAATTGACTTTAAGGTTCAAACTGTAAATAAAACTACTAAAATCAGCCGAGAGATAACCCCAGGCGCGCTTAAAAAAGAACGCGCTAAATCTACTCGTCCTTCAGGATCATCAAGAGTAGATGAGCTTTTAAGTGGTAAGAACTCAAGACCTTCAGATAACCTTAATCCTAGGTATACTTTTGATAACTTCGTAGTTGGCTCAAGCAATGATCTTGCATATGCAGCAGCTAAAACTGCGGCTGATCTACCTGGCGAAAAATACAATCCGCTTTATTTTTATGGCGGAGTAGGACTTGGTAAAACTCACTTAATGCAGGCTGTCGGTAATGAAATTAAGAAAAAACACCCAGAAATGAGTGTGCTTTATATAACAATTGAAACATTCTATAAAGATTATCTTGAGAGTGTCCGCTTTAAAAAGCAAGGCTACGCAGATAAATATCGCGCAGTTGATGTTTTAATTGTCGACGATATGCAGTTTATTGCTGGTAAAGAGAAATCGCAAGAGGAATTCTTTCATACTTTTAACGAGCTTCATCAATCAAATAAACAAATCATCATTTCTTCGGATCGGCCGCCTAAAAGCATCCCGACTCTGACTGATCGCTTAAGAAGTCGCTTTGAATGGGGTATGGCAATTGATATCCAAATGCCAGATTTCGAAACTCGACAAGCAATCATTGAAACAAAAGCCGAGCTAAGTGGCTTTAAGCTAGACCAGGAAACTACCAATTTTTTAGCTTCTAACATTCGAACAAATATACGCGAGCTTGAAGGAACATTAAACCAGCTCTTAGCAATCGCTGAAATGCGTGGCGTACAACCAGATGCTGAAATGGCAGAAGGAATGATTTCTGAAACTATAAGGACAAACCGTCCACAACATTTAACTTATAAAAAGATAATTGATAAAGCTAGTAAATTTTATCAAATACCAAAAGATGACCTGCTCGGTCGGTCACGCACTAAAGATATCAATCGTGCACGCCAAGTTTCTTGCTACTTAATGAAATATGAACTTAAAATGAGCTTCCCTCAAATTGGTGCTGTTTTTGGTAGGGATCATAGTACAATCATAAATGGCGTAACTAATATTGAAAAAAGCCTAAAATTAGATCTTGCTATGCGGGAACAGATAAACGCTTTAGTCGAGTCTATCTATGAATAACTTAAAATAATCAATTTTAAACTGTTATTTTTGACAATATAATTATTTATTTTATAAAAAGCGAACAATAAAGTTTGCTTTTTTAATATTTTATTGTATTAAAAAGTTAATCCTGTGTCTTTATTTTTCACTTCCCTTTTTGACTTATTTTGAATTAGTTTTATTATATATATTGACGTAAATAGTTAATAATTGCATAAATATGTTAAAAACCTGTTGAAAAGTTGTATAAATTTGTTAATAACTAGCCTATAAAGTATGTTGATAAAGTTTTAAGTTGTGCACACGATATTAAAAAATAGAATATTTCCCACAAAATGTGTGTAAATGTATGACTTATGAACAATTCTTTTACTCAAGTTTTACCTTGTATTTTCCACAAAAAATAGTTATAATTATAAGAGGTAAATAAGAGGTTTTACACAGTTTCCACAGGACCTATTATTATATCCACCAATTTTTTAAAAAAGAAAAGGACTTATTATGGAGCTTACAGTAAAACAAGAGAATTTAGCTAAAGCACTCAACATTGTTGGCAAAGTTGCAAGTAGCCGAACCAGCTTGCCAATACTAAATAATATTCTTTTACAAACAAATGGTTCTAGGCTATTGGTGGCAGCTACGAACTTAGAAATAGCCGTTTCACAGAACATTGGCGCAAAGATTGTATCTCCTGGAGATATCACAGTCCCTGCCCGATTGGTTAGCGAGTTTATTTCTAGTTTGCCTAAAGGAAATGTAATATTAAAGGTAGAAAACGATCATTTAAAGATTGAATCAGGAAATTATACCTCAACTATAAACGGCGTGGCGGCTGATGACTTCCCTGAACTTCCTACTGTGGATCCAAAAAACTCTATTCAATATGTTATAAATGCATCTGAATTCAAAGAAGCGGTTTCTCAGACGATAATTACAGCAAGTAACGACACTACGCGACCAGTTCTTACAGGTGTTTATTGGCACTCGCTCGAAGGCGCATTGTATTTAGCGGCGACTGATGGGTATCGATTAAGTGAGCGAAGATTAATTGAGACTGATAGTGAAGTTACTGCTATCGTTCCAGCAAGCTCGCTGCAGGAAGTTCTAAGGTCGCTTAATGAAAGTATTGAAGAGATTGAGATATTGTTTGACGAGGTCCAAGTTAAATTTAGGGCTGGAGATACAGAGATAGTTAGTCGTTTAAT
>JAGOOS010000014.1:3551-16050 GCA_017992395.1 Candidatus Saccharimonadota bacterium | reverse complement strand
TTCTGAAGCTTAAGCTTTTCATTACCCCGCTCTTCAGCATACTTTTCATATTCAGCTTGCTCACCTTTTGTTTTAGCGATTAAGTCATTTTGCTGATTGATTTTGCTTTTTAGCGCTTCTTCAGACTTTTGCTGATTAGCAAGCGCAACCTTTACTTCATCACGTTGTTTTTCAAGAGTCTTTTTTGACTCTCTAATGTCACCGACTTTCTTCGTTAATGAAGTTTTAACGGCACTTTTATACTCGAAACTATCTAAAGCCGTGGAGATGTTATCGCTGCCGGCAATTCTTTCGATAGGCGTTACATCATCCTCGAGAGACATCTCCGTCAAAATTGAGCCAAGAGCTTTACGGTTATCCTCAATGCTCTTTTCGGTTTGAGAAATTTCTAATTGTAATTTATCATATTGGGCTTGTGATATTTTAATCTGAGACTCAATGACGCTTCTCTCTTTAGCAATACCTTCTAATTCCGATTGAAGAGTTTTAGTCTTTTCGCTTAAGTTATTTGCTTGAGATTGGGCGTCATCAATTTGAGACTGCAATGCGTTAATTTCGTTAGTAAGTTGGTCAATACTTTTATCTGCATATGCATTCTGAATAGGCTGAATAGAAAATAAGCCAGCTGCGATAAGCGCTAATGATAGCGTACTATTGATAATAATTTTTTTACTGTTATAGCGTTGTTTTTTCATATTTTTTATTTTTAGCCCCCTATACTTTTAGATTATAACACAAACGGTTTAAAAAATCAATTATATTTTTAGGTATTTTCTAGTTGCAGTTATTGACGATAGTACCCCAATAATAGACCCAATACTCATCATGGCTATCATTACTAGCACTATATATTGTTGCAAGAAAGTAATCAGCGGCTGAACTGTGATGCCGTAGGCTTCAAGTTTTTGCTTAGCGAAGAATATCACACTGTAACCGATAGCCGTCGCAAACACCGCTGCCAGAATACCACATATGACCGCTTCAACGATAAATGGTCCTCGGATAAAGCTTTTGTTTGCGCCAATTAGTTTCATCATATAGATTTCCTCTCGACGATTGAATATAGCCATTCGAATTGTGTTAAATATAATTAAACTTGCAATAACCGTAAAGATCAATCCCGCTCCAAGTCCAACTTTTTCAGCGAACTGCACCGTACTCGCAATGTTATCAATAATCTCTTTTCTCTCACTAGCATATGTTGGTGGATGGTCTTCACTTAAATTGTCCTGTATTATCTTATCATTATCGACAAGATTTTTTAGTTCACTAGCATCACCAATGTCAACCAGCTTCACATTTAAAATACCAAAGAATTCGTTCTCGGCCTCTATTAAAGCTTCGCGGATATCATCATCTGATGAGTTTTTGCTAGCAAAATTCTCTCTAGCTTTTTCTGGAGATATATAAGTTACATCTTTTACCGAATCTAGATCCATGATTGACTTTTCAATCTTTTTTAGATTATCAGATGAAGTTTCTTTGTCTAAATAAATTGAAATATCAACCTTATCTTTAATCTCGTCTATCGTATCAACAAGAACAGTTCTCGCCATAACCGAACCAAGAATTATAATCAACGTAATTGTCATCACGGCGGTTGCCGCAACTGACAACCAAGCGTTTCGTATAAAACTATTGAAGCCATATTTAATAATCCTACCAAACGTAACAAGCTTACGACGGCGTCGTTTTTGCTGCATCAAAACTTTGGAATTGATCCCCTTTTGGCCTTTTTTCATTATTGCTTATAGCTCCCCTGAGACTGGTCGTGAGTGATCTTTCCATTGTCAATCGTAATCACTCGTCTCTTTAATTTATTTACAATATCGACATTATGAGTAGTCAGAACAACCGTAGTTCCATAGTCATTAATTTTCTCCAGTAATCGAACAATATCCCAGCTATGCTTTGGGTCTAAATTACCCGTTGGTTCGTCAGCGATCAAAATCTTTGGCTGGCGAGCAATCGCTCTAGCAATCGCCACACGTTGCCGTTCTCCACCACTCAGCTGGTGTGGGAAGTTCTTCTCTTTACCCTTTAAACCAACCAATTTTATAACTTTTGGCACAGTTGCCTTTATTTCATGATTTGTCATGCCAGCAATTTCAAGTGCAAACGCTACATTTTCAAATACAGTTCTATTTGGCAAAAGTTTAAAATCCTGAAAAACTACACCAATTTTACGGCGTAGTAGCGGAATGTCTTTATCACGTAGATTATCATAATCGATACCACCTACGACAATTTTACCACTAGTTGGCTTCTCTTCTCGTGTTAGCATTTTAAGCAAAGACGACTTACCGGCACCGCTGGTGCCGACTAAAATCACAAACTCTTTTGGCTTGATATGAAGACTAACCCTGTTGATAGCTGGATTTGATGTCTTGTCATATATTTTTGTGACTCGGTCTAATAAAATCATTGCTATACTAGTATAACATAACCAAAATAGGCTTTCAAGTTTTTTATACTTTATCTTTATGATTGACTAGTCGCATTTATTGTGTTATGATAGGTTGTTGTAGTTACACCATTAAAGGAGTTGATGATGTTTTGCAAAGAACATTTTTTGCGATTAAAAACGATATAGAGACAAAAAACAATCTAGTTAATTTTGACAAGTCACAAGAAAAGACTCGCTTAATTAATTTACAGCTCTTAGAAGAGTCTACAGGACAAGAGCAGATAATCTCTATAAATAACGCTATATTAACCTATGTTAAAATAGCAAAACTTAGCAAAAGAACCCAGTTTTATGCCGAGGGGTATGGTAAGCATGAAGATAACCAACGGTATTTTGTCGTTAGCGGCACCGAAGAAAATCTTAATAAATTACCTCTCTCACTAAGTCTTCGTTAATGATCGCTATACACCCAGAAATCTGGGTGTTTTTTATATTCGCCCTAACTTACGATCTTCTTTAAGTTCCCTAATCATCGCCCAAGAGTATTCACCCGTTTCATCTATTTTCGGTTGAATACCTTGTCTTAATAGTACTTCGTCCATCCTATCTAGACTATAATTATCAAAAGGAGGAACCAATAAAACACGCCCGTTTCGATAGTCAGTCCTTAATTGCTTAATATCGTCAGCTAACTTTTTTGCTTTATCATCTTTTGAATATTCAAATCTACCATCCGCGGAGTAGTTACTTAGTATAGGAGCGCTTAATGCAATCGATCCTAATTTTTGCTTTAAACTTATTTGGTCTTGAATCCGTTCATATTTCATGCTGTAATAGTTCTCATTACGGTCACCAATTCCACGCCCTTTTATTTCATTTGGGTCATACCAAATCGGAACGCTACCATGCTTTACTTCAGCATCTTCACCGTAACCAACTACTTCTGAGCCATCTTTTGGCCAGAAATATTCACCTCTAATCATACCAATTTCCGGAATTGCTAGTTTCATTAATTTTTTAGATATATGCATCGTACTACCGCTCCGCTCTGTCTCATCTACTATTAATAAATCTTTACCGTCAAGTTTTGTTTTCATCGACCATATCTGTTTGTTTATATCTTTATTAGGGTCAATATCTCCATCCACATAATACGCCCTAATACCATTGATAATATCATCAAGCATATGTTTCGAATCTGGATCTTTAATGATTCGATCAAAATCTAATGGTGTTAGTATTTTGCCAGTCTCAAGACTACGACCATCGTTATTAGGCACTCCAAGGTAATTATATATATCAGTTCGATCTATATTTAAAAAAGTAAAATCTGGTCTTTTACTATCTTTAACCGCTAGATCCTTCCAAAAACGTTGCACAAACCAACTAACTGGTCTAGCCGATTTATCTAAAAATAAGATTGTATCTGGCTTAAATGAGCCCTCTTTTTCACTACTTCCGTCGGCTTCAGCTATCATACGAGCTGTATTACTGATGTACTTTGTAGCAATTTCATTAATCTCCATAGTATTGCCCTCAGAATCTTGCTGATACGGTAAAATGCTATAATAAATAGAATCAATAGAAAACCGCTCTTTTAGTTCTTTGATCTCGCTAACAGTATCTAGGGTTGAATATGTGTTGTATTTATTGTGGTTCATTTTGATTTTTTGTTTTTAAATATGTTTTATATTTTTATTATATCATAAACATTATCTAAAGTCAATCGAATATTTTTATTGATTACAAGATAAAGCTATATTCGACTTTCGAGATATGAATATATAAAGCCCTCTATTTCACCATTTAGGACTTTATCAATATCTTTTTCCTCGTATTTAGTGCGAGTATCTTTAACCATTTTGTATGGATTAAGAACGTAATTGCGAATTTGAGTTCCCCATTCGGCACTTTTGCCTGCTTGAAGTTGGGTTAAATCTGCCACGTGCTGTTCGAGCTGCATTTGGGCGAGCTTGCCACGTAAAATTCTCATCGCAGTTTCTTTATTTTGTAGTTGAGATCGCTCATTTTGAATAGCCACTACAATCCCCGTCGGCAGGTGCGTAATTCTGACTGCGCTATCGGTCGTATTAACACTTTGCCCGCCGTGGCCACCACTTCTATAAACATCGATTTTTAAATCTTTATCGGCTATACTTATCTCTTCAGGTGCATCAATTTTAGGTAAAATTTCAACTAGCGCAAAACTAGTCTCTCGACTGCCACCACTATTAAAAGGCGAGATCCTAACTAAACGGTGAACGCCATTCTCACTTTTGAGTTTACCATAGGCAAATAAGCCGTCAACGTCAAAAACACTAGTTTTTATACCGGCGTCTTCACCTTTACTGCGCTCAATCGATTCAGTTTTAAAGTCACTCTTCTCAGCCCAGCGCAAATACATTCTTTCTAACATTTCCGCAAAATCTTGAGCGTCAGTACCGCCAACGCCCGAAGTTATGCGGATCGTAGCGTTATGATCATCATATTCACCTTTAAAAAGTAATTGTCTTTTAAGATTTTTTAAGTCTGTCTCAAAAGAATCAATCTGCTCAATAAACTCTTTTTCTAGATCGTCATCACCTAATTCAATTAGTTCGATAATATCTTTAATTTGAACTCTTAAAGTCAACCATGGCTGAACATTCTTTTTTAAGTTGGCTAATTGTTGGGTTTTATTTTTAGCATTTTGTGGATTATTCCATATCTCAGGACTAGAGACTTCTCTTTCGAGATCCGATATTTGTTGAATTTTGCTATCAATTTGTATTTTATTTGCAGATTCTTCAAGCCCTTTATAAATCTGGCCAACTCTTTGTTTTAATTTTTCCATAATTATTTTTTAGATGTGTAGTCTTCTCCGAAAAACTTACTTAGAAGCTTTATAGTCAAATATACCGTAAATGCAATAACTAAAAAATTGACAAAGTCATTTAGAAAAACACCGTAATTTAAAATGGCGTCATCTCCAGCAGCGGTCTTACCCAAAGAAACCGACAAGCCTTTTAAACCATCAGCCGATCCAAGTATAAGACCGAGTGGCGGCATAATAATATTGTCAATTAAAGATTTAATCAAGGTCCCCGATGCGGCCCCAAGAACCAAACCTACAGCCACACCGACTAAGCCTTGATTTTTAATAAATTCTTTAAAGCCTTGGGCTTCTTTTTTAGCTTTTTCTATTCTTTTAGTCTTTTGCATAATAATTACAGCTCCTTAACTGCCTTAATAAATTTTTCACCTCTATCTGCATAACTTTTAAACATGTCAAAGCTAGCGTGTGCCGGACTTAGAATAACAATGTCTCCAGGTTTAGCAAGCTCTGCAGAAACTTTAACAATGTTGTTCATGTCGGTGTTTAGGCCAAGATTAATGAAGTTATTATATTGCCGTTTTTGCAATTGTTTTTCAAGGTTTTTAGACTCATCACCAATCAAAACCACACTCCGAATATCACTTGAATCTGATTGAGCGATCATATCGACTAGCTCCGTTAAATCCGCGCCTTTATCGCTACCGCCCAAAATCAATATTTTTGGCTGATCAAATGAGTTGATCGCAGCTATCGCGCTTCCCGGCGTGGTAGCAATGCTATCGTCATAATAGCTCACACCGTTTTTTTCAGCAACATACTTCAAACGATGAGGTAAGCCTTCAAAACTACTCAAACCTTTTTGCCAGGCTTTATTCATATTCTTTAAATCAATGCCTCGCTCGATAAATATATTATAAGTTGCGTCAATCGCAGCTAGCGCATTCATTAGATTGTGCGCTCCTGGAAGCTTCACTATTTTAGTGCTAAATAGTTTATTATCACCCCAATAGAAGTAGTCATTTTCTATGTGAGCAAATTTTTTGTTCGGAAATGGGATGTAATTGGCTGAATTTTCAGCTTTAAGTTTTTTAACCGAATCTTTAATTACGCCATCATCTGAATTATATATAAAATAATCAGATGAGTCTTGAAGGCGCGAGATATTCATTTTAGCTGAAACATAATCTTCAAAATCATCATGAACGTCAAGGTGATCAGGTTCGATGTTAGTTATCACAGCAACTTTAGGCGCAAACACCAAATCCCAAAGTTGGAAGCTGCTTAGTTCATAAACTACGACTAAGCTTTCATCAATCTCATCTATTTTATCTAGTGCTGGGATTCCGATATTACCAACAAGATGCGTCTGAATGTTCGCAGCTCGCAGTATTTCAGCAATAAAACTAGCCGTAGTGCCTTTGCCTTTACTACCCGTCACACCTATAATCGGCGCACGACATTTAGCAAAAAAGAGGTTAGTAACAGATGAAATATTAGCGCCAATCGGTAATTCTTTTGGGTTAACAGCCGGCGTTCGAATTAATAAATCTGCCTCGATAGAAGAAAAATCACTCACGCCCAAAAATACTTCAGCACCATAAGGTGTTTTAACTTTACTCGCCTGATTTTGATCATATATATCAAACGTAGCCGCTGGATACTTCTTTCTTAAAAAGTCGTATGCGCTACGAGCTTCAAGGCCGAACCCTAGTAAAGCAATTCTCATTTTTCCTCCTAACAATTGTCTAGTGATATTATAGCATATTTATAATATTGAGACAAAGTACGCTCTTAAGCGAACAATCTTTTTAGCTCGTCATTGAGTCTAAATATTTGTGTTTCTTCACCGCCGCTAACTGCGCCTAAGACCCAGATATCATTTTTAATAAACTCATCGGCTACTTTAAAAATCTGCTCTCTTGAAATATGCTTAATGAACTCTGGCTGCTTTTTATATTCTCGTATAAATCCGTCCCAGAAATATCGCCCAGCATAAAATCCGGCGGTCGAGGCAACTGTCTGCCCGCCCATCTGAAAACTACCTAGGGCGTAACTCTTCATGGCGTCTAAATCGGCTTCGCTAATTTGACGATCTAAGATTTTCTTTAATTCATCAACGATAAGCCGGAATAACGGTTCTGCGGTGTCATAATTTGCTTGGCCTTCAAAGTCCCAAGATGAATTATCAATCCCACGGGATGCTCCACTATAAATCCCATATGTTAAGCCGCGCTTTCTAGCTTGACCATAGATACGCGAATGCATAGTCCCAGTAAGGATGTGGTTTAAGGCAAACATAGCGTCCATCTCTTCATCAGACAATTGTCTAGGCACGATTATGGATAGGCCAAAACTCAAATTTTTAAGATCTTTACGCTCAATAAAAATCGGCGCCTCTGGCTTTAAAGTCTTGTCGCATAAGAAATCAAATCTTTTACCTTCATGAAGCGGTAGAGACTCAATTTTATCTAAAATCTTTTGTTTGCGGCTAGCTGTAATTTTGCCAGCGATAACAAACCTTAGATTGCCAGTCGTATGTGTGCGGCAGTGGTGCTCTTTGATATCGTCTAAACTAATATCATCAATAGTCTTGATTCTCTCTTCGTAGGTTAAAATATCTTCACCTAGTGATTTTTGAATTTGTGGCCAAAGCAATCTTGCATTATTGTTTAGATATCCAGTCAACTCGTTTCGAACGTTGCCTTTTTCAGCCATGAATTCTTTTTCGTTAAACTTAGGCTCACCTATCGAAAGAAGCTGTAAATCTAAGATTCTATCCCATTCAAAATCCGCACAATCGGCTACATAACTCATGCCCATATCACTAGTAGAAGCATTATGATACGCACCATTTTTTGTAAATTCTGCCTCAAATTCATGTTCACTATCAAACCTTGCATTGGCGCCAAACGCCATATGCTCCATAATGTGGGCGGTTTCATAGATTTTTTTGCTCTTAGTGTATCGGCTACCAGCTCTAAAATTAAACTGAAAGCTCATTACTGTCGCATCTGGCACGTCAATCAAAAGACCGCGCGCGCCATTAGTTAGGCGAACTTCTTCAACTTTATGTCGCATCTACCTTCGGCCTTTTTTCTTGTTTTGACGCTTAGCTTTTTTAGTTTTTCTGGCGGCGTTTTTCTTTGCATTATTTACTGCCGTCGTCGAGGCTTTTTTGGTTTTAAAATCACCATCACGCGTTTTTTCACCGCTTAAAACTTCATTCACTCCGTGTTCTACTGAGTTTTCAGCAAGTTTAGTTAGCTCAGTTTGATGCTCTTCATCACTATTAACTATAACATCGGTAGGCTTGACGCTAGAAATCATTCGAACTACTTCATCACGAAGCGCATTTTGCAAACCATCAAACAATTTTTGACTTTCACTACGATATTCAACAAGTGGATCTCTTTGACCAACACTTCGCCAATGAATACCTTCACGTAGGTGTTGCATGTTCTCTAGGTGTTGCATCCAAAGCGTATCAAGAACTTGCATGTAGACTTCTCGCTCAATTTTGTGTAGAAGTTCTTCACCAAGCTCGTCTGATTTATCTTTGTAAATATCGATAATCGCACGACGCGCCATTTGCTGACGTTTTTTATCATTTTTAACGCTACCAATGGCTACGATTTTATCTTCCTCAACTGGAAAGAAAGCTTTAAAATCTTCAACAAATCGTTTGTTATTTTTGGCTGGAAGTTCAGCCAATTCGTTTGCTTTCTTTCTAAATAGTTTCTTGATTTCAGGCGCGATATCGTCACCCTCAAGAATTTTTCGGCGCATCGTATAGACAACTTTTCGGTGACGGTTGATAACGTTGTCGTATTGAACAACATTTTTACGTGTATCAAAGTTGAAACCCTCAACTCGCTTTTGGGCAGTTTCTAGTGTTTTTGAGACTGATTTATGCTGAATCGGCTGATCATCTGGCACGCCAAGCCGCTCCATAAGAGTAGCAATTCTTTCTCCTTGGAAGATACGCATTAGATCATCTTCAGTCGATACGAAAAATTGAGTCTCACCTGGGTCGCCTTGACGTCCGCCACGGCCACGAAGCTGATTATCTATTCGCCTAGATTCATGGCGTTCTGATCCAATAACAACTAGTCCACCTAACTCTTTAACACCTTTACCTAGCTTAATGTCGGTACCACGACCGGCAATGTTAGTGGCTAGAGTGATCGCACCTTTTTCGCCAGCTTTAGCGATAATCGCTGCTTCGCGTTCGTTGTTTTTAGCATTCAGGATCTCGTATTTAACACCTTCTTTATCGAGATATTTTGCGATTTCTTCATTTTTCTCAATTGAGGCTGAGCCTACTAATACCGGCCGACCTTGTTTATGATATTCCTTAATCGCATCAGCTACCGCCTTAAGTTTGGCTTTTTCGGTTTTGAAAATTAAGTCTTCTTTGTCGTCGCGAACAACTGGTTTATTTGAAGGAATTTGCACAACTTCAAGTGAATAGATTTGCTGAAATTCTTCAGCTTCTGTGAAAGCGGTTCCCGTCATACCACTAAGTTTGCTGTAGAGGCGGAAAAAGTTCTGAAAAGAGATCGTCGCAAGCGTCATTGACTCTTGTAGAACTGGCACTTTTTCTTTGGCCTCAATCGCCTGGTGAAGACCTTCGTTATAGCGACGACCTTGCATTAAGCGACCAGTATGCTCGTCAACGATAATCACTTCACCATCATTGGTTACAACATAATCTTTATCTCGTTTAAATAGAGTTTGAGCGCGTAAAGCTTGATCCATATGATAAACTGCGCGAGAATGCTCTGGCTTATACAAGTTTTTCATGCCAAGCATTTTTTCAACTTTATCAATTCCTTCGTCAGTCAAGACAACACTTCGGCGTTTTTCATCGACTTCAAAATCTTCTGATTTTAGCTGAGCGGCAAGTTTTGCAAACTGTAGATATGAATCAGGGTTATCAGCAGCTGGAGCTGAAATAATAAGTGGAGTTCGAGCCTCGTCAATAAGAATAGAGTCAACCTCGTCGACAATCGCAAAATTCAACTCACGCTGACGAAGAAGTTGGATTTCATTAACCATATTGTCGCGCAAGTAATCAAAGCCGAATTCGTTGTTCGTACCGTATGTTATATCAGCAGCATAAGCTTCTTTTCTGGTTACCGGGCGCAATCTTCTCATATTTTCATCGTCGTGTGATTCATTGTCGAACTCGCTGTCATATACGAAGCTAGCTTCGTTAATAATAACACCTACAGATACACCTAAAAAGTCGTAAAGTTTACCCATCCAGGCGGCGTCGCGCTGGGCTAGATAATCATTTACGGTCACAATATGAACACCTTTTTCAGTTAGTGCATTTAAAACCGCAGGCAGCGTAGCCACCAAAGTTTTACCTTCACCAGTCTTCATTTCGGCAACTTTACCTTCGTGGAGCACCATACCACCAATCAACTGGACATCAAAATGGCGCATACCAAGAGAGCGTACTGAAGCCTCTCGAACTAAAGCGAACGTATCTGGTAAAATAGTATCCAGAGATTCACCTTTTTTAGATAATTTCTTTTTAAGTTTTACAACTTGATCTTTTAGATCAGCGCCACTCATTTTTTCATATTTTTTACCTAGAGCATTAATTTCAATAACTTGCTTCTCTAGACGTTTTAAAATCTTCTTTTGAGGATCACCAAAAACCTTGGCTAGTACCTTTTCGGTCTTGTTTTCTTCAACTAGAACATTTTTTTTCGCAGTTTCTTTCGATTTCTTAGACATCTTCCCTCTCACTTCAAAAACAGTATAAATTCTTATATAATTTTATCATAGATTGGCATTAAAAAAAAGCCCAAACGACTGGGCTTTTTATATATTACAGTGTTTTAACGTTTTAATGATCGCTTAAACTTAGCTAGAACTCGACGTTTGCCAAGTGTTGGATTCTTCTCAGTTTTATAGCGTCGAATTTGGCCATCAAGTTTAGCTTCTACAATATCAATTGCAGCTAGCACATTACTACTTTGATCTTTAGCAACTAGAGTTTTTTCTGGCACGTTAATGATAGCTTCAACTTCATATTTGTTGTCGTGTTTGCCGTTAATTTGCGCAAGGGTGACCTTAGCAGTCGCTGATTTTTTTGCGTGTCGTGGCAAATACTTTGATAATTTTCCAATATGTTTTTCTACGTATTTTTTAGTATTTTCGTCAACTTCGTATTTAATTCCTGAAATCTCAATGTTTGAAATCATACTTTTCCTTTTACTGTTATATTCTTGTCTTAATTTTAACACAATCAGTTTAGTTAGTCAATTTGCACACAAATTAAAACCCGCACTATGGCGGGTTTGTGGCTTTAGTATCTACATAGCGGCCTTATTGTTCTCTATATCAATCAGAGAGCTATCGTTAAATTCTGCTTCAATTTTAGCTAATTCGTCCGGAGCAAATCCCAAAACGAAACGATCTTCGCCATCAGTGTACGTAACTTTTATTGCTGGTGCCGTTTGGATTCCAATTGATTTAAGATACGCGTTCACTTCCGGATCAGCGACATCTTTTTCGTTGTATTTTACATTATTTTCATCCAAGTGACGTTTAGCCATCTTACACTGCATACACCCGACGGCTTTTGTAAATACTTCAACCTTTTCAATCTGCTTGCTCATGTCACTCACCCCTTTATTTTGAATTTTGTTTTTTTCAAATGAGCATATTTAAATTATAGCACATAAAATCAAAAAAGCACTATATATAGTGTTGTAGAATTTACATAAGCACTACATGTAGTGTTTTTATACTTAAAAACTACTCAGTCATCCTGAGTAGTTTTTAAGTTGTTGTTTAATCTACTCTTTCTAGATCTTATCTCGGCCGCCCATGTAAGGTCTTAGCGGCTCAGGAACGACTAGATCGTCTCCATCTTGATAATTTTCAATTACCGCCACTAGACTTCTGGCTAGGCTCACAGCAGTTCCGTTTAAAGTATGGGCAATTTCTATACTGCCATCTTTTCGGCGGACTCGAATATTTAAGTTTCGAGCTTGGTAATCCGTACAGTTACTGCAACTAGTCAGTTCTCTATAAGCTCCGTCTACAGGACTCCAATATTCAATATCATACTTCTTACTTGCTGGTGCGCCTAAGTCACCACTAGCAATATTAATCACCCGATACGGAATTTTTAATTCTTGCCAGATTTCTTCTTCTATCGAAAGAATTCTCTCATGCAGTTCGACACTCTGCTCCGGTAGAGTAAATGCATACATCTCGAGCTTATTGAATTGATGAACTCGAAATAGACCTCGAGT
>JAGOOS010000014.1:0-3451 GCA_017992395.1 Candidatus Saccharimonadota bacterium | reverse complement strand
CGGCCACCTGAGTTTTTCATAGATGCAGACAACTGATTTCGCTTAGTTCTCAAATCATCTATTTCTTGGCTTAGAGATTTTCTCTGGGAATCCAACGACAGAACGTCCTGAATGTTAACATTTTTGTAGCCCTTATCGATCGCGTCTTTTTGAACGCGATCGGCATTTTCACGAATAAATTTAATATCTAACATGTTAATATTTTACCATATCGTGCTTATATTATCTAATAAAAACCACCTCAATTGGTATAAAGGTGGTTTTTATGATTATTGAATTAAATTATTATTCGCATGAGAATCCACTCGAAAGATTAGTAACCCAAAAATCTTTACATAGTTTATTACCCGAATCACCTTGTGATACGGCAAAATCTGGCACCGGGAATTGGTTATCGACAGCTTCAATACGTGATTCTACACGTCGGAATCTATCGTTTGCTCGACCAGTAGAATCGACTTTTGGTTGTATTCCGTTGAATTTAACTACTTGCCTGCTTGCGTCCAGCATCTCAACTTTGTAGTTGGTGCTGGTATATAGGCTGTTAAGTCGCAAGATCGTGTATTGGGAGTCGCCAGGATTTATATCTGGGACACTTAGCAGGACTGAACAAGCATAACCACCAGCGCTTAAACTAGCCTTACAACTAGTTGGATATACTTTTTGAGAAGTAGAAGCGTCGCGCCGAACTGCATCCGCACCAGCTGCTACTTGGAAGCCTAGAGGTCGAGAGTCACTATTATAAGCAGTTGAACTACTACTTGGAAATAGCGTTATTTTACCCGACCCCGTGCCGTTAGTAATTGGGTTATCTAAGCTATCGCCGCTATGCGCAGAAGCAAAGTTTATGCCAGCTAATTGTGCCGTAACTACCGCCGGCTTATTTGTCGTCCAAGAAGTCGGTAAAGCAATGTTGGTTGCTATACCAAAGTTATCTAGTGGAACTGATTCGGATGAAGTATCTTTTGAAGTATGCCATGAAATACGAATATATTTAGCAGTTGCAACTGGTTTTAGCCTAATAGTTGCACTTCCGTCTTTAGATAATTCACCAAGATAGTCTTCGGTGTCCATTTGTAATTTTACGCAAGTATAAGCTTGGTCTAGTTTAGTGTCTGCTGAAGAGCTACTTGATTGAATCATGGTTTCACCGCTTGCACTGCCGACCCCAGCTGAATTCAGTATATTACAACTCCCGCCATTTGTATCAAGAGCAGCAGCTTGAAGAGCTTGGCTCATCGCACTACATCGATCATTTGACACCGACTGTCCTGATTGGCATTCTGAAAGCCATATGTTCATGAATCTTTTAGCATCTTCAACGCCGGCCTGAGCACTATCGTAAGCACTTTGAGATATATCCTGCTGACTGGCTTGCTGCTGATCTCTGATCATAAGTCTGACGAAGCTCGCAACAATAATAGCCACAAACATACACGAGACGACAACCAAGAAGATTGAAGCTCCACCCTGTTTAAATTTCTGATTTAACTTTGTTTTCATCATCATTCTCCTTTAGAACCTTACCGGTAATTCACTTGTGTACGTTGTAATTATCTTACCATTACCGCTTGACTTACTATGTGTCCATAGATAAGTATCAGCTCTTAGGTTGTAAGTTTCTGCAGATTCGGAGCTATTCGGCAGAGCTCCTGCTGTACGCCAGCTTTTAATATTGTTGGCCACAACTGGGCCGTTGATCCTAAGAGAGTTTCCGCACGACGTCTGGTTGACACTAGTCTTAGCAACATTACATGTTTTCAAGTCTCCAGAAGCGAGCAACCATGCGTCGATTTGATTTACATTATTTTGGATGTTTATACTTCCCGTAGCTATGATGATCATCTGTGGGAGATTACCGGCTGAAGTAGCTCCAGCAGTATTAGCTATAATGTTATTATTAATTGTGACATCACCACTTACAAATAGGATTGCACTTTGACCATTATTTAGAGTAAATCCGCCTAGAGATAGAGAATTCGTTTTGAACGCTGATATTGAGCCATTAGCACTAACTGAACTTGGGTTCCAGCCACTAGTTGCTGTTGATTCGTATCGTGATTTTAGGTTACTAATAATACTTTGCGAAGATCCAGCCCATGTGTTTCCAGTATAGCCGCCCATTGCAGAGCTTGTTCGCGTAGTCAGTTTAGCAATATCATTTAATGCAGTCGATGAATTTCCATTATTGTATCCTGATGCAGATGCAATACCGGTGACGGTCTTTGAGCTGATTATTTCATATTCAACCCAACTGCCAAAAGTTGTTGAACCCTTCTTAGAAACGCTCGCTTGGATGCCACCATTTGTCCAAACGCCAGATCCCCAAATTTGCATTTTTGGCTTTTTTGTCACCATGATACATAATGGAGCGCCATGACGCCACTGGTTTGATTTATTAGTCTGAGCTCCCTGATCTTCATTATTAGAATATTTATAATTATTAATCGAAAGAGCAAAACAGTATCTAGACCCAAGTTCAGCATTTGCCGGAACTGTAAATTTGTTTATTACGCTAGATAAGATCGTCTCTGCCTCACTAAATGTGCTCTTGCCTGTATGGTATGACTCACAACCCACGGTTTTACCACTATATAAACTATTGTAAGTAGCACACGTATCAGAAGATGTATTATCTGTAGAATTTGACGGCGTCTTGATATTCTCATCAGAACCAGAAACTTCCCATGAGGTGATCTTCCAATCAGACTCTTTTGTTTTAGTAGAAGTAGTATTCTTAACTGTAGGTACTAATGTAATACTCTCTCCGGGTTCTTTAGGAACATCTACGCCGCCACATGCATAGCTGCCACTTACAATACATGGAGTTAATTCGTAATTATATGGAACATATGCACATCGCCAATCTGCAAGAGTTCTCTTACCTCCAAGCGAAGTATCTTTATTGTAAGTTACATATGCAGCCTGGCAAAATAGCTTTCCTGTATCTGTTGATTTAACCGTATAACTTGTCGGTGGTTGATTATTGTTATTTCGGCTATATATGCCGGTTATACCTCCAGTACCCCCAATGTTATCGGATTTGTTAGAATCGACAGTTTTATGTTCTCCATTTACAGAGCCCTTACCGATATCTCCAATTACGGTCGCATCCCAACCAACATACCTGTCGCCATTAAAACCGCTGAAGTTTTGCCCACCGGTTGGTTTAACTCCTGGAACCTGAGCCGAGTCACCATATTCAAGATAATATCCGAATCTGTTATATCCGTGGCTGCCGCTTACGCCTGGAGCCGCATAATTTGTAGTATTAGACGCTGTATGCTGCCATGTAACCGTTTCACCAGCGACGACTTTTATATCTTTAGATACATAATCTTTATTTGTGCTGTCGGATTTAATTTGAGTACTAGGATCTAGCTGCCACGGAGCAGCGGCTATCTTTACACATGCAGGCTTTGACAGACCCCAAGAGCCACTAGAACTAGAA
>JAGOOS010000042.1 GCA_017992395.1 Candidatus Saccharimonadota bacterium | reverse complement strand
GGCATCGGAATTATGAATATTATGCTAGTAAATGTTAGCGAGCGCACGCGCGAAATTGGCATCCGCAAGGCATTGGGCGCTAACAACTCTCAGATTCTACTGCAGTTTTTGACCGAGTCGATGATAATATCACTGGCTGGTGGTTTCTTTGGCTATATTGCAGGCTATTCTTTCTCGTACGGGCTGAGTTTATTCTTACCATTCACGCCGCTACTTTCAGTAAATATCGCCTTGATTGTTGGCGGAATCTCAATAATTGTCGGCGTGTTCTTTGGCGTCTACCCCGCCTTTAAGGCTGCGCGCAAAGACCCAATCGAGAGTCTTAGATATTATAACTAAATTAAAAATCGCTGCTAGTCCTGGCAGCGATTTTGAATGATTGAACTATTTCACCAGCTCAACTTTTAGTTTTTCGATCAGCTCAACTGGTGTTGGGTTGACGTTGTTGAGAATAGCTAAATAAATGCTAGCAAAATCCGCCAAGATTGAGCCCCAAAGCATTTGCTCAAGTGGCGAAACACCTTGTAGCTCGATGTTGCGAGCGGCTGGTCGTTTTCCGCTTAGTAGACGATCGGAGACCTCAAATCGTTTTTGGATTCTGGGGTCATCAAATGAGCTGCGCAAATTAAATACGGCAAATAGTTTTTCGATTGGATGCGAGCTCCAGCCCAAGAATTCATTATGGTTAAACTCGGGATACTCATTATAAAACGACACATTTTTTGAGTTTTCATTCCATGAAATCTTCCATTTGTAAGCCACTGGCGACATGTCGCTACTGCTTAAAAATACACCACTACGCCCAGCCGCGTAAAGAGCAATTTGCTTAGCCAAATTAACATCTGAAGGCACTCGTGCTAGCCAGTTTTTAGTTTCCTCTCTTAAAAAGTTGGCGCTTTGCTCAATTTCATCATATTTTTCAGGACCAACAATATCAAAAGCAACTAAAAGTTTTATTAATGCTCGTAGATTATATATTACGGCCATCCGGGGCTGCAAACCACTAGGTAGTTTGACGTGAGCAATATCTTTCCTATTTGCAATTTCTTCAAGTTTTCCATGCGCAGAAATTGTTGCGATTTGTGCGTCTTGAGTTAACGCTTCATAAAGCGCACTGACTGTCTCTTCGGTGTTGCCAGAATACGAGCTAGCAATTACTAAAGTATTTTTATTGACACTTTTTGGTAAGTGATAATCTCGAATGATTTCTAGGGATTGGCTGATCTCACTTTGCAGCCATTTCTTAGCGATTAAAGCCGCTAAAGCAGACCCGCCCATGCCGGCGATTATAATATTTTTTATCTCACGATTATCGTGATCTGGCGAGATTATTTCTGCCTGAAAAGTTGCTTGTTTCCATTCATCGCCAGCCACACCTAAAGCGTTACTTGGATCGCGCTGAACAATTATGTTTAGATCGTCAATCATTCCCCACCTCTTAAAAATTCTTCTTGATTATGCTTTAATTCTATGATACAATAAAAACAATTAAAAGTAAAGTAAAACCAAAGGTGGGCTATGGAAATTGATATTAATCCAACGAACAAGCAAACAGTCAGCGACGATCCAGAGTTGGCTAAAGTTCTTGCTGGCGTGAATTCCGGAGCTGCAGTAAGTGATGACAGCGCCGATAACCAAGATGACGATCTTCAATATGAGACATTAAATAGTGAAACAAATACTCCTGAGGAGGTCCCTACTGAAGAGGCTCCGATTGAGATTCCTACACCTCCAGAAGTCACAGAAGTACCGATAAACTTCACTGGAGCTGCCGCGGGCCTTGGTGATCTTGAGAGCATTAAAAACTTAGCCTTACAAGACCTTCGACCACTAGTTGATAAACTAAACGCAACTAATGAAGAGAAATTTGATATCTATCTGCTTCTACTTCGCTCTTCAGATGACAAAACTTTGATCGAGCCAGCATACAACACTGCTCGCACAATCGAAGACGAGACGAAACGAGCCAACGCTCTACTTGATATAATTAAAGAAATTGACTACTTTAATTCAAAAAAATAATTAATAAAAACTTACATTACTACTACTCTACTTAATAAAAACGCACTTTCAAATGAAGTGCGTTTTTAGCTTGTTGGTCAATTATTTAAAAGCCCATTTGACCCATGCTTGAGGTGGAAGCGTCAATTTCCTTCTCTGGCAAATCAACTACGAGCGCGCCCATAGTAATGGCTGTAGCTGCGATCGAGACGGCGTTCTGTACGGCTTCTTTTGTCACTTGCGCTGGATCGATTACACCAGCTTTTTTAAGATCGATCAAACCTTTATCGGGTGACATTACGTTTACTCCCTGGCCGTCTTTAGCTGACTCTACTTGAGCTAATAAGGCTTGAGAATTGAGTCCGGCGTTCTCTACGATCTGAACGAATGGAGCTTTCAGGCTACGTTTTAAAATGTCTCGTCCGACGGATTCGATAGGATCTTTTACGGGCTTTAATCGCTCGGCTATATTGACGAGTGTTACACCGCCACCGGCAACAATTCCACCAGACAGCGCAGCTTTTACAGCGGCTACTGCATCATCAACTCGGTATTTCTTTTCGTCGATTTCGGTTTCGGTAGCGCCACCTACTTTAATCACGGCTACCTTGCCTGCCAGCGACGCGGCACGTTTTGAGAGTTGTTCTTGCTCGTATTCGCTAGGCGCATTTTCAGCTAGAGCTTTAATTTCTTCAACCCGAGCTTTTATCATGTTTTTCTTGCCCGCTCCCTCAACAATCGTCGTCTCGTCTTTACCGATGATTACTTTGCGAGCTGACCCAAGCATGTTCAGCTCTGCGTCTTCAAAAGTCATGCCTAAATCTTCAGAGATTAATACGCCGCCTGTTAAGATTGCGATATCTGATAGAGTTTGCTTACGCCGCTCACCAAAAGCCGGAGCTTTGACCACTGCGACGTTTAGTATTCCTTTTAGTTTATTCAATATCAAGACGCTTAGGGCTTCACCTTCAACTTCGTCGGCAAAAATCACAATATCTTTTTTGCCAGACGTGGCTAGCTTTTCTAAGAAAGGTAGAAATTCTTGAATATTACTAATTTTCTTATCAGTGATTAAAATTGCAGGTTTATCAAATACAGCTTCTTGCCGAACTTGGTCGCTTACAAAAAATGGTGAAGACCAGCCTTTATCAAGTGAAAAACCTTCAACGACCTCACTTTCCATATCTAGACTTTGGCCACTTTCAACTGTGATTACGCCGTCTTTGCCGATTTTTTCCATTACACTAGCGATTAGTTTACCAATTTCTTCGCTACCAGCTGAAATTGTGGCGACCTCTGATATGCGAGCGTTTTTGCCTTCGATTGATTCGGCCAACTTATTGATTTTGGCTACAACCTCTGCCCCAGCTGATTCAATTCCGCGCCGTAGTTCCATCGGGTTGTACCCGGCAGCAATAAGTTTATTGGCTTCTTCGATTATGTTGTATGTCAGGACCGTGACGGTAGTCGTTCCGTCTCCGGCAACTTTATTTAGCTTGCTGGCGGCAGTTTTTATTAACTCCGCACCAACTTTGTAGCCCAAAGTTTCTTCGTTATCATCAGGCAAATCAATTGCTTGAGCTACTGTCACACCATCGTGGGTAACAGTTGGCGCACCAAACGACTTACCAATAACTACATTGCGCCCTTTTGGGCCGTAAGTAGTTTTCACTGCGTCATAGAGCATTTTTGCGCCCGATTGAACGCGCTGCCTTGCATCATCTGCATAGAAAATCTTTTTAGCCATTATTTATCCTCCAAAATTCCTAAAATATCTTCTTCATCAATAATTAAAAATGTATCACTGCCAATCTTAAGATCGGTGGCTGAGTATTCTTTGTATAAAATCTCATCTCCAGCTTTGACGGCTTTTACTTTTTCGCCAACTGCTAAAATCTCGGCAGAAACTGGCTTTTCCTCACTTTTACCGAGCAGAATCCCACCATCAGTCTGTGTTTTTGGCTGTTTTTTGTGGGCGACAACTTTTTCGCCCAATGGTTTAATTGGTGATTTCATCTTGTCCTCCTTATGTTATATGCTAAGTATAACGCATTTTTTTGGCACTTGCAAGCCTAGAGTGCCAGATATTTATTTTTTCTTTAAAATAGTGTATTATAAGAAGAGTTACACAGTTATTCAATAATATAAAAAGTGGGTGAAAAACATGGATGAAGCTGTAAAGAACGTTGTTACGAGTAGTTTGTCTGTCTCTATAATCGACACATTGGGTAAAGAGATTGATCCGTACACCAATCCGTTTCTTGTCGACGATAAAGAGCGTCAGTTATGGTTGAAGTATTATGACCATGAGGAGACACATTTTTATGCGCCCTTTTCGGCACATAATTTGAAAGTGTTAGAAAGCGCAAGATCAAACTACCATTTAGTGTACTTAGATTTAATTAGAATTGAAGAAATGGTTCATGAGTTAGAATTTCCTGAAGGTGAACAATTAGAACTAGATCTAGGAATTTAGCCACGTTTTGTGGCTTTTTTCATGTATTTTTGTTAATATGAATATATATGTTAATACGCTTTGCTACACCTCAGGAATTAGAAAATTGGGATAGCCTTATCTTAAAAAACCCAGATAATGGCAACATTTTTCAGTCTTTTGAAATGACAAACTTTAAAAAGTTATCTGGTTGGAAGCCACTTTATTTAGTCGCCGAAAGCTCGGATGAAACTCATAATCTATATATTTCCGTTCAAGAAAAGTCAATCGCCTTCTTAGGTAAACTTTGGTATATTTCTAAAGGTCCTGGCGTAAAAAACACTGCAGAGTTAAAAGTAATCCTACCTTTTTTAAACAATTTAGCGCGCGGCAATAAAGTTTTTGCTATAAAAATTGAGCCGGAACTTCTTAAAACTGAGCAAAATTTATCTGAGTTGAGTAATCTTGGTCTTTATAAAGTTCGTCCGATTCAGCCAAACTATTCTACGATCATATTAGATATTTCAGGCTCAGAAGAAGAGATTCTATCTTCGATGCCACGAAAAGGCGCTAAATATTCAATCAATCGCGCTCGCCGAGACGGTGTGACGGTAAAGCGAGCTGATTCAACGGATGATAACTGTCGATTTTTTTACGAACTACTCGCTCAAACCGCACGCGAATCAGGCTTTAATATTCGAACTTTTGATTATCATAAAGAATTTTGGCAAGTTTTTGCTAAAAAAGGTTTGGGCCAATTATTCTTTGC
>JAGOOS010000013.1 GCA_017992395.1 Candidatus Saccharimonadota bacterium | reverse complement strand
GCTGCTTACAATATTGGACTTAAACTTGGCAAAACCGGGCCTTTTGTATTATTCTATATATTACTCGCCCCAGTTTGGTTCTTGATTCTAATCTTTAGTGATGCTAGCTGGAATGATTCGCTTGGAGAGCCTAGCTTAGCTAAAGGCACTATCATCGGCTACGCAACCGAATCAGAAATTTACTCCGCTCAAAAAGCAGACGACAGTACAGAAGAATCAACTGACGCTGAACAATAAATCATTTAATATATAAATAAAGCCGCGAGCAGCCAAAAAGCTAATCGCGGTTTTTATTATATTTCTAGCGGTTCTTGCTCGATTTCGATACCAAATTTGCCTTTAACGATAGATTTAATTTCTTCTCTAGCTAAGGCTAGATCATTAAAATTTCTAGCACTAACGTTGGTTAGGACTAATGCGTTTTTAAAATGCGGACACATGCCATGAAGCTCGACACCTTTTAAGCCAGCCTTATCAATCAGCCAACCCGTAGAAATCTTATATCTACCATCGTTCAAATCAAATAGTGGTATTTTATCACCGTAGGCGTCTTTTAGGCCGTCTGCCTGCTTGGCAGAAATTATTGCATTCTTAAAAAAGCTACCAGCACTCGGAATAAGTTTTGGATCTGGCAGTTTATCAGCTCTGATTTTTGCAACCGCGTTAAGTATTTGAGCGGCCGTGATATTATCTGTCGGTATATTGTTATTCTGAAAATAAGTTTCAACTCCAGCATAAAAAGGTCCTTTGGGTGGAAGTTTACTTAGTTTGATCTTGATAGAAGTAATAAAGTATTTACCAGCCGCCGATCGCCTAAAGATACTATCACGATACGAAAATTCACAATCTTCTTTTGAAAGTTCTTCAAAAACACCTTTTTCTAAGTTAAGCGCATTCAAGCTAATAAAGACGTCAGCAATTTCTTGGCCATAAGCACCGACGTTTTGTACAGGCAGTGCGCCAACCGTTCCTGGTATTGAAACCATTGCTTCTATACCACTTAAACCCTCTTGTAATACAGCAAATTTAACAAAGCTATTCCAATCTTCACCAGCACCAAGCTCAAACTCAACCGAACGATTATCTTCATGAAGTATTTTGCGGCCTAAAATTTCATTTTTAATCACTAAACCCTTAAAGCCCTCGTCATGCACTAAGGTGTTACTTCCGCCACCCAAAATAAAAATCGGCAGTTGATTCTGTTTAGCAAAATCAACTAAAAATATGATGTCCTCGTTTTTCTGAGCTGTAGCAAAAAATCTAGCATTGCCGCCTAAATTCATAGTGGTGAGTTTTGCTAAATTTACGTTTTCTTCTATTTTTGGTGTTTGAATCATGTTTTAGTCTCTTTTCTATAAAAATAAGCTAGCCATCAGCTAGCCCAATTTTAAAATTCCATATGGTACACCCGGCAAGATTCGAACTTGCAACCGCTTGGTTCGAAGCCAAGTACTCTATCCAGTTGAGCTACGGGTGCTTACTAAAATATTCTACCATATTTAGACTGGTTTGTGAAGTCAATTTTCAGTCTGGTATTTCTGCATCGAGTATAATGGCTCCCCCGAAGTTGGACTATCATAAATAATTTCTTCGACTAGCTGCCAGCTACTGAGAAGTGGTTCTTGTATTTTGTTTCCTGGTCGAGATAGTAGCCAAACGGTTTTATGCTGCTTGGAAAATTCTTCAAGGTCTTTTATCTTAAACGTATCGTCTTCCTCAAGCATTTTCATTGATCCAAGATGATAATCAGTGCTTGAATCTACAAAATAAATTGGGTTATCGCTCGTTGTATACTGAGCGGCTTCATAAAAAATCCAACCATTGGCTGAATTCGCCTCGGTAATTATTGGTTCGCCCGCCTTCATTTTTGGTTTAGTCTGTTCAATTACTTGGCGAGTAATATTATTGCCACCACCAGTTTGATAGACATTACTTGTGCCCATAATCTGCATAGCAATCATTAAAATTGCCATGCTTATAGCCAGTTTCTTATCGCTCTTATAGATGATGTTTAATATGATTCCAAATGTTGTGCTAAGTAGAATTGCGCTAGTTAGTAGATATCGGTTAACAAAGATTGAACTAAACGGCGGTAAACTAAGTAGGAACAATATAACAACCGGGCCAACATAAGCGAACAAGAGCAGCTTAAGGCGGTCGGTTTTATCTTTTTTATGACGAAAAATATATATAATCGCCCAAATTACAAAGAACACAACAATCGAGACCAAGCTAGCAGTCCAACCATCAATCGAACCGGCATCTTTGAATAGAAGTGTTTGGGTTATAAAGTTCGGTATAGTCACAAAACTAGTAGGCGGGATCCAAAAACCAGATTTAACCTGAATGGCCTGAGTTAGAAAAAACGGAATCCACGGCAAAAACCATAAAGCCGCCCATAAATGAGTTACTAACCATTTATCTGAAAAATAAGACTTGGTGACCAGCTTAAACTTGCGTTTTGATTTTGGTTGCTTTTTAATCACTTGGTATAATCTAAACGCCCATAATGCTAAAACAGTTAAAGCTGACAAATATTGCGTCCACATCCCGAGGGCAATAAATAATATATAAAGCCGGCGCCACGTGGTCTGCTTTTTTTGCGAGTTTGCGGCCACAAACGCCTCGTAGTAAGCTCGTATACTCACGATCGCCAGTAATGCTACTAGCGTATACATTCTTGCTTCTTGGCTATACTTTATAAATAATGGTGAAAATGCTACGAAGAATACCGATAGAAGTGCGGCTTTAGAATTATAAAGTCGCTTAATCAAAAAGTATAAAGCAATTAGCGTTGCTAGACCAAAAGCAACCGAAAGTGCGCGAATAGAAAAATCACTCGCGCCAAAAATCATACTCCAAACTTTTAAACAAAAATAGTAAAACGGTGGATGTACATCAAGCGAAGTAAAGTGCCATATCCGCCCAAAATCAAATCTTATAATGTGGCGAGAGAAAGCTTCATCAAACCAAATCGAAGCCGAGCCTAAAGTTGGTAGCGTCGCCGCTAAAAATCCTGCCAAAATTGCCGCAAGTCCAAAGCCCTTTTTAGATATCTTCCAACTCATTTTCTTTATTTTATCATACTATCTATCACTAGGCAAAGGAAACCTTAGCGCAAACTCTCGAACTTCAGATCGAAGATTGTTAAGGATTTGATCATCTTGATGATTATCAATCGCCCGCTTCATCCAATCAGCAATTAGTGCCATATCATCCTCTTTTAAACCTCTAGTTGTGATAGCTGGCGTCCCTAAACGAATCCCACTAGGGTTAAACATCGTTAAGGTATCATTTGGGATTGAGTTTGCATTAAGAGTTAGGCCAATTTTATCTAAGGCTTTTTCAGCGATTTTACCGTCAATACCAAAACTAGCGTAAATGTCGGCTAAAATAAGGTGATTTTTTGTACCATTAGTAATTAACTTAAAGCCACGTTTTTGTAATTCTTTAGCTAAAGCATCGGCGTTTTTCACAATTTGCTTGGCATAATCCTTAAACTCCGGTTGTAAGGCTTCGTAAAATGAAACCACCTTAGCGGCAATCGTGTGCATTTGCGGACCACCTTGAGTGCCCGGAAACACGGCGCGGTCAATTAGCGTTGGAATATTATCTAAGGTTTTGGCTGGCTTTTTAAGAGGCGAGCTAACCGTGCCTCGGCTTAGAATCAAGCCTCCACGTGGGCCACGCAAGGTTTTATGAGTTGTAGTAGTGATTACATGAAAACCATAATCAAATGGGTTTTTGCTAACTCCACCAACGATTAACCCAGCAATATGCGCAACATCTGCCATAAGTAGTGATCCATGTTTTTGTCCAATTTGGGCGACTCTCTCATAGTCAATCTCACCAGGATAAGCTGAAAAGCCCACTAAAATAATTTTTGGTTTGTGAAGTTCGGCTAGTTTTTCTATTTGATCATAATCAATTTCACCTCGATCATCCAAACCATAACGGACAAAATTATATATTTGCCCACTTCTAGTCACGGGTGAACCATGAGTCAAATGACCACCGTGAGAAAGATCCATGCCAAGCACCGTATCACCTGGTTCAAGCCAAGCAAAATAGACTGCTTCATTAGCCTGAGCGCCAGAATGCGGCTGAACATTTGCATGATCGGCCCTAAATAATTTCTTAGCTCGTTCGATGGCGAGGCTCTCAATAAAATCAGTATTTTCTTGACCGCCATAGTAGCGTTTACCCGGGTAACCTTCGGAATATTTATTTGTAAACACCGACCCAAGCGCGTCTAAAACCTGACGACTCACATAATTCTCACTTGGTATCAGCTCCAAACCTTCTCGTTGTCGCTGTTCTTCTTTTTTTATCGCGTTAAAAACTTTATCATCAAACATATTTATCCTTTTTTGAATATTATTTTATTATTATCTGAAGAAAGTTTTTAATTATATCATGAGTAGATTGTACCACATATAAAAAGTTTTTGCCATAAAAATAAAATATGTTGATTTATATATCATATATGGTATAATGCTATTATGAAAAACGAACAGGCTTATTTAGAAAAAATTGGACGTTTAATACAGGAATCACGTCTAAATAGAAACCTAACCCAGGCTGATTTAGCCGATAAAATCAGCACCTCTCAAAGTGCAATTAATCGGATTGAAGGTGGTAAACAAAATATCACCCTGGAAATGCTAGCTCGGATTTCCGAAGAACTATCTAGCGAAATTATCTCTGTTAATGCTCAAAAAAAGACCAACTTTAGAGTTTATGGCGGACGCGAATTGTCAGGCTCAATCGAAGTTAAAACCAGCAAAAATGCCGCCGTTGGCCTGCTCTGCGCGTCCCTTCTAAATAAAGGTAAAACTACTTTAAGAAGAGTTGCCAGAATTGAAGAAGTTAACCGAATAATAGAAGTGTTAAATAGTATTGGCGTCAAAACAAAATGGCTAAATGATGAAAATGATCTAGAAATTATACCACCAGCCGAATTGTCATTTGAGTCTATGGACACGGCTGCAGCTAAACGAACACGCAGTATCTTGATGTTCTTAGGCCCTCTGCTTCATCAATACCAAAACTTCCAAATTCCGTTTTCTGGTGGCTGTAACCTTGGTACACGTACAGTTGAGCCTCATTTATCTGGACTCAAGCATTTTGGCGCTAGCGTGATTGCGGAAACTGATTATTATAGTGTTAAGAATTCGCCTAAAAAAGTTGAAAAGCCAATTCTGCTAACCGAGCGTGGTGACACAACTACAGAAAACGTTGTCATGGCGGCAGCCTTATCTGGCCAAACCATTACAATTAGAAATGCTAGTCCAAATTATATGGTGCAAGACGTCTGCTTCTTTCTAGAAAAACTTGGTGTCAAAATTGAAGGTATCGGCACGACTACTTTAGTTATTCATGGAGTTGACCAAATCAATACTGATGTTGAATATTTTGTTAGTGAAGACCCGATTGAAGCAATAACCTTTGTGGCTGTCGCACTAGTAACCAACTCCGAATTTGAAATCACACGCGTGCCAATCGAATTCACAGAACTCGAGCTTGAAACACTAAGCCAGATGGGCGCCCAATATGAAATATCAGATGAATACACCTCAAGAAATAATCGAACTCGCCTTGTAGACTTAAAAATCAAGAAATCAAACCTCCATGCGGCAAAAGACAAACTCCATGCGTTACCTTTCCCTGGTATAAATATGGATAATCTACCGTTTCTTGGGCTAATTGCCACCGTAGCTAACGGACGAACTTTGATCCACGACTGGAGCTATGAGAACCGTGCAATCTACTTTACAGAATTAAGTAAATTAAACGCAAATGTTGAATTAGTTGACCCACATCGAGTGTACGTTTCCGGCCCTACTAAATGGAAACCAGCCGATGTTGTGGCACCACCTGCGCTTCGTCCAAGCGTTGTAGTGCTGATTGCTATGCTCGCAGCACCCGGAGTCTCAACTTTACGAGATGTCTATAACATCAATCGCGGTTACGAAGATTTCGCCCACCGCCTAAACTCACTTGGTGCTAAGATTGAGACTTTAGTTGTTTAAGCCTTTTTAGGTTTAAACAGGTTTAATAGTAGTGAATTTAGCACCACCGAAACCGAGCTTAGCGCCATCGCTAATCCGGCAATTTCTGGCTTTAACGACCAGCCTGCAAAGGCAAATACACCAGCCGCTATTGGGATGCCCGCTACATTATAAACAAGTGAGAAGAATAGGTTTTGGTATATCTTACGAACAGTAGCTTTACTTAGTTTAATTGCGTCAGCTACATCACGTGGGTCGCCCTTGACTAAAACTACGTCACCTGACTCCATTGCGACATCTGTGCCGCTTCCCATAGCGATACCCACATCAGCCTGAGCCAATGCTGGTGCATCGTTTATACCGTCACCAACCATCGCTGTTTGCGATTGTGCTTGTAGGCGTTTTATAACATTCGACTTGTCTTCTGGCAGCACTTCTGCGATAACGTTTTTGATTCCTAGTTCACCAGCAATTGCAGCAACCGCTCGTTTATTATCACCACTTAAAATAGTTGTGCTGATTTTCATTTTTGACAACTCTTCAATTGTGGCTTTTGCATGTATGCGCGGTCTATCTTTGATAGCAACAATACCTAAAGTATTTTTATCGTCTGATAATATCGCCACGGTTTTACCAGCGGCTTCGAGTTCATCATATATTTTTTGCGTCTCATCGCTAATAGCAATCTGTTTATCGATAATCAATTTTATATTACCAAACGCATAGTTTATATTTTCTACTTCACCAGAAATACCTCGGCCAGAAATTGCCTTAAAGTTTGAAACTGAGCTAAAGTTAATTTTATCTTGCTTAGCTTTAGTTAAAATCGCTTTAGCTAGTGAATGCTCGCTACTTGCCTCCAAGCTAGCAATAATACTTAGTAACTCCCGTTCGCTATTTTTTGATACTGATACCACATCAGTCACTTCAGGCTTACCTTCAGTTAGAGTGCCAGTTTTATCAAAAACGACGTTTTTAATTTGGCTTAATTTTTGTAGTGGTTCGCCACCTTTAATTAAAATTCCCAATTTTGAACCTTGACCAGCTCCAACCATTACGGCAGTTGGCGTAGCTAAACCAAGTGCACATGGGCAAGCAATCACCACTACGCTAACCGCCGACATTATCGCCATTTCTAATCCATCACCCCCTACAAAGTACCAGACTAAGAAAGTTATAATTGCTATAACTATGACAGTTGGCACGAAAATTGATGATATTTTATCAGTTAAATCTTCAATTGGCGCTTTACTGCCAGCTGCCTCTTCGATCATCTTGATAATCCTAGCAAGCATTGTGTTTTGACCAATTTTTTCAGCAACAATCTCAATTGACCCATTGCCATTAATCGTAGCACCAACCACTTTATCGCCAATGGTTTTATCAACTGGAATGCTCTCACCGGTGACCATCGATTCGTCTACCGCTGAAGAGCCTTTGGTGATTGATCCATCAACTGGGATTTGTTCGCCAGGCTTAACTAGCAATTTATCACCAATCTTTATATCATCAACTGAAATTTCTCCACCACTTACAAGGTGAGCAACTTTTGGCTGAAGTTTCATGAGCTCATGAATCGCTTGACTAGTTCTAGCCGTAGCATTAGCCTCAAGCCACTTGCCAAATACGACAAACGTCATCAAGAATACGCTAGTTTCAAAATATAAATGGTGATTACCTATAAACATTTCATAAACACTAAAAAGATAGGCTGTCGTCGTACCAATAGCAATTAGGCTATCCATATTAAACATCTTGTTGCGCAAACCGCCGATCATTCCTTTATAAAAATCATAGCCGATAAAAACCTGCACGAAAGTCGCAATCACAAGCGAAGTGATTGCCATGTATTCCATGCCAAAATCATTTCCGACCCACTCACTAATCATAAAATATAGTAGTGGAACTGATGCTGCCACGCTAACTACAAATTTCCAAAAGCTTCTTTTCGTATCTCCATGATTCATATGATCCATGTGGTCAGAACCCATATTTTTCATATTATGCGATTCATCCTCATGATATCCTGAGTGCTTTTCATGGTTGTGATAGTCATGATGGTCATGATGGTCATGGTGGTCGTGGTCAATATTCTCAATACGATAGCCAGTTTTTTTAACGGCTTGTTTAATTAAATCATTATTACCGCCCTCAACAGCCATTTTTTTAGACGCAAAATTAACTCGAACCGACTCAACGCCGTCAACCTTCGAGACGGCCTTTTCAATCGTTCGCGCGCAAGTTGTACAATGCATACCGCCTATATTAAATTGCTTTTTCATACTTATACCTCCACTTTTATTACTGTATCAAATGCTATACCCATCGCACACATAAATTCATATTCGCCAACTTCTTCTGCTTCAAATTCAAAGGTGATTCGCTGATTATTTTTTAGCAGCCTCGGAGAATCTTCGGTCAGTCCAGGCAACATAACGGTACTCATACAACCAGCGCCGTTAGCAACTGGTAAAATATGAATTCGATATTTCTCACCTTGTTTTAGGCTAATTTGTTTTTTATTAAACTGCTTGTTTGGGCTTTGAAATATCAGATCAATATCATTTATTGAATTATTTGAACTGGTGTTTTGATTAGAAAAATCAAATTTCGGAAGCTTCACGCCAGTCAGGTTTAACCCACTTGATATATTAATTAATGCTAAGCTAATCACAACTACGCCAATTACACGCAAAGCCGTCTTGACCTTTTGCCCGCTAGCAAGATTTGCCGCAGCGCCAACTACTAATAATCCAGGTGTCGTGCCAATAGCGAATATTCCCATAATTAATCCACCAGATACAAAAGAACCACTTGAAACTGCAACCAATTGTGCGGCCTGAGTAAACCCACAAGGCAAGACGAATGATAAAATACCCAAAATTATTGCGCCAAAATTGCTATAACCTTGTTTGCGACTTTTATCAATCCCTAGTTTCTCAGATAGCTTAGTCGGTAAAGACCAGCCACTCAATCTAGGTAGGATATTTGTAAGTTGAAGACCAATAATTAGCATGAAAACCCCAGCAGTAATCGTTAGAGATCCCATCAATGTTGGCTTAAAAGTAAATGCAGACCCGATGAGACCTAAAATTCCACCAAGTAGGGCAAAACCTGCAATTCGTCCAAGATTAAAAAACAGATTTGGTTTAAAATTCTGCCACCTAGTGTTATCTGGATTTTGTTGCCGATATTTAGCGCTAATTCCAATTACTAATCCGCCAACTAGTGCCATACATGCTGAAAATCCAGCCGCAAGGCCCATCAAAAGTGCACTTATAAGATAGTTTTGACTACCGCTAAAATTATCAAAATTAAGATTAAGATCGCTAAACAAGTACGTAAGTACGCCGATAGCAATAGCACTTATAAAAAATATTAGATAGTCTTTAGGATCACGGCTAAAAAGCGGCGGTTTGCCAGCTTTAGGTTCGTAGCCAGCCTTAATAATGGCATCTTCGATGTCTTTGTCGGATACATTTGAATCGTAGCTAACTGCGGCTGACTGGCGCTTAAGCTTTACATCAACCGATGAAACGCCCTCAATAGACGATATTTCATCAGAGATACGCTTTTCACACGACTTACAATGCATTCCATATATAGGGAAAGTTTTCTTCATCGTCTACTCAACCTCATTATTAGAAGCATTGCCGTTTTTTAAGTTTAATTCGTATAATTTTACCATTTCTTGCACAGCTCGCTCGACGTCTGCTTCATTTTCTGACGACAGTTGATGCCTTAGATGTGTTCGGACGTGATTTTCTAACAGCACTTTGTTGATTGACGCTAAAGATTTTTGAATGGCTAACGATTGGCCGATAATATCTAAACAATATCTTTCATCATCAATCATTTTCTCAAGACCATTAACTTGGCCAGCAATTATTTTTATACGATGGCTTAGCCGTTTTTTAATATCTTCATTCATAGTCTTATTATACCCCTGGGGGGTATATATTGTCAATAAAAATACGCAAAAAAATAAAAAACACCCAAGTTAGCTAGGCTGACATAAAGCAGTTTAGTTAGTGCGGTTAATATTAGCGAGCCAGTTTGTCTGACTCGCTTTTTTCGTTGTCTAGTTTTCCAATGAAATTGTAATGAATATCTATCTGAATAATGCGATTGCGTTTCGTGCCAGTTGGCTTATGAATCACAATTTTATCTATCAGTTCATTTACAATTTCAACAGTTAACTCTGGAAGTTCTGTATATTTTGAAATTCTTTTATAAAGTTATTCCAAGACCCAAAATGGTTTTCATATGTCGATAAAGATATGTTAGAAGCGCTAGTTTTCATATCATTGCCAGATGCTTGTTTTCCTAACTTTTCGCAGGATGCAATATAGTTATCATACAGTTGTTTTCTTGAATATCTTATGTTATTAACATTAAGTACAAGTTTAGCTTTTTTTAAAGCGTTATTCCAAGACCCAAATCGTCTACGAAAAGTAGTAACTCCGTATTTCCCACCATTATCTTTATATTCTTTGACAGATAAAGTGCTTGAATTAATTGCACTTGCTATGTTTTTCAAATCAATAATTAGCATATCTTCACTAATATTTTTTTCATTAACTTTTATTATTATTCCCTTCATTGCTTACCTCCTTACACTATTTGAGATTTGTATATGTTTCCGCAAAATTCCTCATAAAATTATCTTGACCTTTACCACAAATTCTTAAATCATTTTTGTGTGCATCTTGATAATTACTATCCATAAATAAATCATCAACATATGTATCTAGTTCAATTGCTATCTTAAATGCTAAATCTATTCTAGGAATAATAATCCCCTTTTCAATCAAGCCTATTGTTTTTCTAGTTACTCCTACCTTTTCGGATAGAACTACTTGTGTTATTCTTTTGTTTTTTCTATATTCTTCAATTTTATTATTCATATTCATCACCATATTGATTATATCATATTTTGTAAAAAATGTAACCATTCGAACTCATTAGTTAATAATATGTGCTCATTTAGTTACAAAAATCGTTTGTTTTTTGTTTGATTTTTAAAATAAAAAGCCCACAAATCCTTTATTTATACGGATTTGTGAGCAGTATTTTCTTTAATGGGGCTTTACTCATCTATTTTCTCAGCCCTAATCTCACCAGTTATTAACACAATACCGCGTATTTTAGTGAAAGTCTAGTAATTTTGGACATACATTTATAATACATTTTCAATACAAATTTAATACTCTGTTTTCCCTTTATTTATCGAATTTTATTAAAATTTTAGAAAAAATATTCTATTTTTATAAACAAATTAAGTATGATTTTTTTGTTCGATACACTTATAATACACTTTTATTATTAAGTTGAAGCCCCACCATATAATACAAAAAAAGGCATTCTCATTTTTTGTTTTCTCTTAAACTGTTCAGTTATTTTTGGCTTTTTTGTTCATAACAATATTATTATGTTAACTCTCTTTTCTTTCAGATATTACTCCATCAACTATTTCATATACTTTATCGCAAAATTCTAACATTCTCTCATCATGAGTAACCATTATTGTCGCCTTCTTTTGTTCTTTTGTTTCTTTAGCAAGCAATTTAACAACTTCATAAGCTTTCTTAGTATCTAAGCTAGCTGTTGGTTCATCCGCAAATATTACAGAAGGTTTATGATATAAAGCTTTAGCTATAGCTGAGCGCTGTCTTTCTCCTCCTGATAATTCATTGGGATATTTATTCTTTAACTTTTCAATATCTAATTCCAAAAACAATTCATTAAGCCATTCTAGATTTGTATTTGTGTTTGTTATTTTGTTATATAAAATCATTTGTTCTTTTATTGTTAAAAACGGAATTAAATTAGATGCTTGCAATATAAAGCCAATTTTTTTTAAACGTATTTTACTTTTTTCTTTAATACTAAGTTCACTAAAAGGTTCGTTATTTAATAGTACTTTTCCCGTAGTTGGTTTTTGCAATCCACCTAAAATTGTTAAAAAAGTTGATTTACCACTACCAGATGGTCCAATTATTCCGATTAATTGCCCTTCATAAGCAACAAAATTAGTTTTTTTAAGAGCATTAATAATATTTTCTCCTTGAAGAAAATCTTTAGTTACATCAATCATTTCTATTAATGGTTTCATATTAACCTCCTATTGCCTTTAAAGGATCTATTTTTAATACTGCATTTACTGAGAATAAAGCCCCAAAAAATGAAAACAAGAAAAATGACATAGTAATAACTAAATAAAACAATATATTAGTTGCAAAAGGAATAAAATCTCCTAAAAATATTCCACTTAATATTGTTAAAATTAAGCCAAATATTAAGCCAAATCCAACAATTAAGAATGTTTGTGCTATAACAGAACCGCCAATATATGAATTAGATATTCCTTGAGCTTTCATAACTCCAAACATACTTGTTTTTTGAATAGTTAAAACATAAATAAATATTCCAAGAACAAACGCTGTAATTATTATTAAAAATATTATCATAACAGAGAAAGTTAATACTTGAGCAGTATAACCTGGCAAAGTATTAATATAATCATCTACAGTATAACTTTTAAGTTTATCTGATATGTTTTCTATATTTCCTTTAACTATTACTCCACTAAATAATGATTGTTCAAAATTTGACCCATAACGGTATTCTTGCCAGGTATTTAAATTCATATATATTACTGGAGCAGTTTGGTATGTTGTTTTTGATGAAAAACCAATTATTTCGTATTTTTGGTTACTTCCTGTTGTAACAAAAAAATCTCCTATTTCATATCCCTGCTTTTTTAGTTCTTCATCCACAATAACTTGATTATCTTTCAATTCTACATCATTAATTGGCTTAAGAAAACTATTGTTTTCAATTCCAAAAAAATAAACATCTAATCTTGATTTCAGAACATCTTTTGATGATGGATTACTTATTACTGCAGGAAATAAGCCTAACTTGGCTTTTTCACCATCTGTTTTTATATTATCAAAATCATCATTATTCATATATGACATCATCATATTGTCATTTGAGTCAACAGTAATAACTATTTCTTTTGAATTCCATTTATTTATAGAATTAGTATAAGAAGTAGCAAGCCCATTAGCTAATGAAGTTAAAAAATATACTAAATAACTAATAAGAAATATAACTGCCATAATTAAAATAAATTTTGATTTAGAATATTTTAATTCTTTTAATGCTAAAAACATATGTTCCTCCTTACACTTTCCTTCTTAATAATTTTTCAATATCTTTAGATATCTTAAATGGTTTAACATTAGGTGAATATCTTTTTACTACATTACCTTTTCTATCAATCAAAAATTTAGTAAAGTTCCATTTAATTTTTTTGCCGAAAAAACCTTTTTGATGTTTTTTTAAATATGTATATAAAATAGATGCTTCATCACCATTAACATTTACTTTATCAAACCTAGGAAATGATGTTTCATATTTATCAACACATATTTTATTAATATCTTCTATTGACTCTGGTGCTTGATTTGCAAATTGATTACATGGAAAATCTAATATCTCGAACCCACGATCGCTATATTTTTCATAAAGTCCCTGAAGTTCTTCATATTGTGGTGTAAAAAAGCATTTAGTTGCTGTATTAACAATTAAAAGCACCCTCCCTTTATACCTTTCAAATGAAACCACATTCTTATTAACGTCCTCAACTCTAATCCTGTATAAACTCATAAATCCTCCTCAAATCATTATTTTATGCCATATACTATCCACTAAAAACATTATAACTTTTTTATAGCAAAAACTAAGTTTTAATTATATAGATATTGAATTTTGCTATGCTTTGTGTCCTAATTTTTATTTTTCTTGAAATTGAAGTATGTGTTAGCTATTTTCTCAAATGTTTCTTCCTGTTGTTTCTTAGAATGTTTGTTATAATCATCATTTAAAAATAATTGTTCTACAGTCGCACCAAGAATAATTGATAGTTTATATGCTACATCTATTTTAGGTAGTACATTACCACTTTCAATTTGGTTTATTGTTTTTCCTAGTAACACCTAATTCTTTTGCTAAATCATCTTGAGTTAAATTTTTTACTTTTCTAAATTCTTTTATTTTATTTATTATCATTTTATCACCCTTTCTATTATACCGCGTAATTATATATTTTTAAAATGAGTAGTTTTAGTTACTAATTTAGACCTTTTTTAAGTTTTAAAAGCATAAAAAGCTCTCAAACCCTTTGTTTTAATGAGTTTGAGAGCAGCATTATTCTTAATGGGGCGAATAATGGGATTTGAACCCACGGCCTCCGGAGCCACAATCCAGCGCTCTAACCTACTGAGCTATATCCGCCATATTTAACTAGATGCGTCTAATTAACTAGTTTATTCTAGCATAAATAGAAAGATTAATCAACCGCCCTATTTATATGCCTATCGTGGAATTTTACGCGGAATCGGCTCTTTTAATCTTATTTCAGGGCCACGGCTAATATCAGGTTTAACATCTGCTCTACCTAGGACAGAATTGCCAGAGGGAGCATTTTTATCTATCACGTTTTTTAAGTAGTCTTTAGCTTCAATTTTCGCCATATCTTGTGGCGTCACTATACGCTCACTCCGAGCTACGCCTCTTAGAGCAATTTTTGAATGATTATAACTTCTAACAGCTTTTCGTTTAGCGTCGATTTGTTTGCGTTGTTCAAAGCTCACAGAGCTAGTGGAACCTAATCGCCTGCCTGACGCCGACCGGGCATACCCGCTACTGTGGGCAACTTCACCCAAGTCAGCATTAGTTAAAAACTTGCTAAATCTCATATCTTTATTTTAGCATAAGCTAAAACTAAAATAAAGCACCCGTGAAAACTTGTTTTTTAGGCAACATTTTGCTATAATTGTCTCATGCGGGCGTCGTATAATGGCTAATATACGTGCCTTCCAAGCATGTGATGAGAGTTCGATTCTCTCCGCCCGCACCATTTGATCTTTTTTGTTTTAGTAAAATCTCCCTTACGGGAGATTTTACTTATCATATTAAAAGTAGTATTATATTGGATTGCAAAACGCTATATTTTTTGCTAAAATAACAATATGCCCGCGTAGCTCAGTGGATTAGAGTAGAAGGTTTCTACCCTTTTGGTCGTAGGTTCGAGTCCTACCGCGGGTACCACGAATTTATTATTGACTAATTAGACCTCTTAAAGTATAATTAGAAAGAATTTTATGGGCCAGTAGCTCAGCTGGTTAGAGCACCTGCCTCTTAAGCAGGGTGTCGAGGGTTCAAGCCCCTCCTGGCCCTCCAAGAATTTATTTAAAAAATCGCGGCTTTATCGGCTGCGATTTTTTAGTTGCCAACTATATCTTGAACGATGTCGGCGGTGATGATAATTTCTGATCCAGCAGCAGCCTCGCCAGAAAGCATTTTTTTAGCAACTGTATTCTCTACAACTTTCTGAATTATTCGGCGCATCGGTCGGGCGCCAAGTCGTGGATCATAACCAGCAGAAACCAAAATTCGCTTGGCATCATCCATAATCGACACCTTAATCTTCTGACTAGCTAACGTCTTATTAACACCCGCTATCATCAAATCAACAATCTGAAGAAGGTCAGATTCACTTAGTGGCTTGAAGATTGTAATTTCATCGAATCGGTTGAGAAACTCTGGCCGAAATTGGTTAGTTGAAATAAGGTTATTAACAATACTATCTTCATATTTACTGATGTCATAGCCACGCTCGACAATCTCTCTAATTTTATCAGCACCGGCATTTGATGTTGCGATAATGATAGTGTCACGGAACGAAACTTCTCGGTTTTTGATGTCACGCAATATACCTTCGTCTAATACTTGAAGCAACGCCGTCAGCACGTTCGGGTGAGCTTTTTCTATTTCGTCAATTAATACAACTGAGAATGGCTTTTTCATTACTTGAGCCGTCAAAGATCGTGGATCGTCTGCAGCGTCAGCAATTAGCCGATTGACATCGTCAATATTGACATATTCATTAAGGTCTAACCGAATTAAATTATCTTCACCATTAAAATACACCTCTGCTAGAGCCTTAGCTAATTCAGTTTTACCAACACCAGTTGGGCCTAAGAATAAGAATGTGCCAATTGGTCGGTTTTGATTTCTAACGCCGGCTCGAGCGCGCCTCAAAGCGTTAGCGACTGCTGATACGGCCTGCTCTTGATCAATCATTCGTTGGTGAATCATATTTTCTAAGTTTAATAATTTTTCACGCTCATCGTTTGTGCTGGCCGTCGATATTTTAACATTCATAGTTTGCTCAATCGCTTCTTCAACCGAAATCGTATTAACTACACCATTCTTAGCAAAACCTGAAGCCATCTCCAGCAGTTTAACCGCTCGGCCTGGCATTTCAAGATCGAAAATATATCGTTGGCTTAAATTATAAGCCGTCTTAAGAGCTTGAAACATATAAACGACTTTATATTGATGCTCAAAATATAAAAGCTTGTCTTGCATAACAGCCAGAGTTTCTTCATAATTTGCTGGCTTCACTTGAAGCCTGTTTAGAGAGTTGGCTAATGATGGATTTCTAGCCGAAATCTGCAAGAACCGATGCTCATCAATTGTTAAAATCATTCGTAAATTACCAGCTTCGATTATCGGCAGCAGCACATTAGATAGGTCAACCGAACCAACGCC
>JAGOOS010000041.1 GCA_017992395.1 Candidatus Saccharimonadota bacterium | reverse complement strand
CTTTAAATATAGTGATCAGTAACAGGCTCGACCTCCGCCCAAAAATATAGTATAATAAACTCACAATGACCGAAGATAATATCGAGCAAAGTTCACTTGCGATTCTGACGCAGATTGGGTGGCAGGTTGTTGACGGCAGAACGATTGGTCCAGATGGGACTAGTGAAAGAGAGTTCACTGACACGGTTTTACTCCAACGCTTAAAAAACTCTATCGAGCGCCTAAATCCCAATTTATCCGAAAACAACTACGATGAAGTATTGCGTCGCATCACTCGAACCGCTTCTAGCGATCTTATTTTAGATAACTACGATTTTCATAAACTCCTAACAGACGGCATTAACATTGAACAAAAACAGACCGACGGGTCAATCAGAACAATAAAAGTTCGGCTATTCGATTTCGAGAACCCTAACAATAATGAATTTCTAGCCGTTAACCAGCTGACTATCGTTCAGGGCGACATAAATAGGCGGCCAGACATTGTTCTATTTATAAATGGCTTACCCCTCGTAGTTATAGAACTAAAAAATGCTACAGATAGTAACGCGGATCTAAAGGCTGCCTATAACCAGCTTCAAACATACAAAAAACAGATCAGCGAGCTATTTAGATTTAACGAATTAGTTGTGATTAGTGATGGGATAGATGCTAAAATCGGCACAATTACAGCGCCTTTTGAGCGTTTTAGCGCCTGGAAAACCATTGACGGCGATAGTATTATTACAAATGCACCAGAGTTTGAAACTATGATTCGAGGCGTATTTAGTAAAGATCGGCTACTAGATATCATCCGTAATTTTATAATTTTTGAAAGAGATAATAAAATTGAAAATAAATACACTAAAAAGGTCGCAGCCTACCACCAGTATTGGGCGGTGAATAAAGCCCTTGATCGGACAATCGAATCTTCTCGGCCAAATGCCGACCATAGAGCAGGCGTTGTTTGGCATACTCAAGGGTCTGGTAAGAGCCTAAGCATGCTGTTTTATTCAGGTAAATTGATTTCCGATTTAAGACTACAGAACCCAACTATCGTTATAGTAACCGACCGGCGAGATTTAGATGGCCAATTATTTGGCACTTTTAATGCTGGTAGTGATTTACTGCGTCAAAATCCAGTTCAAGCCGAGACTCGCAGAGATTTGCGAAACCTACTGAATAGAGAATCGGGCGGAGTAATTTTTACCACAATTCAAAAGTTCTCGCCCGACGACAATGAAGATATTTACCCAATGCTAAGCAATCGCAATAACATAATTGTTATGGCTGATGAAGCCCACCGAAGCCAATATGGCCTGAAGGCCCACATCCGAGATAGTGACGCTAAGCTAGTTTATGGCAACGCCAAATATATGCGCGACGCCTTACCAAATGCTAGCTACATTGGGTTTACCGGCACTCCAATCGAGTTCGAAGATAAAAGCACGCCAGCGGTTTTTGGTGACTATATAGATATTTATGACGTTAAACGGGCGATAGCCGACGAATCTACAGTGCCTATTTATTATGAAAGCCGACTAATCGATCTGGGCATAGATGAAACTACTAAACAATGGCTAGATAAAGAGGTAGAAGACCTCCTTGAGGACGAAGAAGAATCACGACAAGATAGGCTGAAATCTGAATATGCCCAAAAAAAGGCAATCGTTGGTAATCAAAAACGATTAAATTTAGTCGCTAAAGATATTGTTGAACATTTCGAGAATCGATTGAGCGCGTTAGAAGGCAAAGGGATGATCGTAACTATGAGTCGAGAAATTGCGGCCGATCTTTATCAAGAAATCATCAGCATAAAGCCAGAATGGGATAGTGATAATGACGATAAGGGCGCAATTAAAGTTGTCATTACTGGCAGCGCCTCAGATGAAGAAAAACTGCAAAAGCATATTAGAGGTAGAGACCGCTTAAAAAAGATTGAAAAACGGTTCAAACAAGATGACTCAAGTTTAAAATTAGTAATTGTTTGTGATATGTGGCTAACTGGTTTTGATGTGCCAAGTATGCACACAATGTATCTAGATAAACCCCTTAAAGGTCACAACTTAATGCAGGCAATTGCCCGAGTTAATCGAGTCTACCCCGGAAAGAAAGGTGGCTTAGTAGTTGACTACTTAGGTGTGGCAGCCGCACTGCGTGATGCATTAGAGACCTATACCCAAAGTGGCGGAAACGGATCGCCAACCCTAGACATTGCTGAAGCCGTGGCCGAAATGAAAAAGCGGTTCGAGATCGTCCGTGATCTATTTTACGACTTTGATTATATGCGCTATTTCCAAGTTGACGTTCAGCAAAAGCTACAAATCATTCTTGATGCCCAGGAGCATATCTTAAAATTGAACGATGGCAACAAGCGACTACGCCAACATGTTACGGAGTTGAGTAAAGCCTATGCATTGGCCATGCCGCATCCTGAAGCCTTGGCTATTCGCGAGCAAGTTGCGTTTTTCCAAGCAATCAAGGCTCGATTAGATAAAACTTCCGGCGCTCAAGACGGCCCTAGCGATTCAGATTATCATATGGCGCTGAAACAAATTGTCGATAAAGCGATTGCTCCACAAGGTGTTGTCGATGTATTTGCGGCTGCCGGGCTTGAGAAACCAAATGTGTCGATTCTGTCTGATGACTTCTTAGCGGAAATCAGAGGTATGGAGAGAAAGAATTTAGCAGTTGAAGCTTTGCAAAAGCTACTTAAAGACGAAGTTAAGGTTAGATTTGGACGAAATGTCGTTCGTGGTGGGCAATTCTCAGATATGCTCGAAGCTGCTTTGACTAGCTATAAAAATGGTACAATTGAGGCCGCTCAGGTAATCGAAGAACTAATTTCGGTCGCAAAAAAAATACGCGAAGAAGAGAATCGCGAAGATGTTTCTGGCCTAAATGAAGATGAAATCCTTTTTTATGACGCACTAATTGCCAATGGTAGCGCCACCGAGGTTATGAAAGATGACCAGTTGCGCGATTTAGCTAGAATATTAGTTCAGCAGGTTAGAAATGATGCCGGCATCGATTGGCAATTGCGCTATAACGCCCAAGCAAAGTTAAGAATTAATGTAAAAAAGATTCTAAGAAAATACGGCTACCCACCAGACCAACAAGCTATTGCGACAGATTTAGTCTTAGAGCAAGCTAAGGCTTATGGCGACATTTGGAGTAATCAAAAAAAGGCTGATAATTACGGCGGAGCTAGTTTAATTGACTAGAGAAAAGGTTATAAATATGAAAACCCTAAAAGTATCAATCCAAGATGAAAATACCTTAATGCTGCAAGAGGATGGGCAGAAGGGCGATTTGATCGATTTGAAATCGATTCATGAGACGGATATTGATAAAACGACGATTTCGAGCGTGGTTAAATCGATCAAGATGAATGAATTTAATGTTCAACTTCGGAAGGAATTAGCCAATGTAGAAAAACAAAAAGCGCTTGAAGCTCAGCTTGAAAGCCAAAAAATCAAAGACCAGGCGAAATCTGAATTAACGCAAAAGGAGCAAGAGATTGCGGCGCTAAATACCAAGCTTGAAGCGATTGCTCGCCAAGCCGAGTCTGACGCAAAGTTGCAGGCGATGCAAGAGCAGCGCCAAATTGAAGAGAAATTCCGCCAAGAACTGGCCGCAAAAGAAACTGAGATTAGCGAAATCAAGCATAAAAAAGAATTAGAAGAAGAGAAACTAAAAGAGCAGATTCGTGCCAGCGAGACGGCTTTGATCTCGCTCAAAGAAATGCGCACCAAGATGAGCACTAAGATGATCGGCGAATCGCTTGAAATTCATTGCGAGAACGAGTTTAATCGAATCAGGCCAATTGCGTTTCCTAATGCTAGCTTCGAAAAAGATAATAAAGTATCTAAATCCGGTTCAAAAGGCGATTACATTTACCGAGAGAATGACGATGATGGTAATGAAATTTTATCAATCATGTTTGAGATGAAAAATGAAGCCGACACAACTGCCACCAAACATAAAAATAAAGACTTCTTTAAAGAGCTAGATAAAGACCGACGAGAAAAGAACTGTGAATACGCCGTACTGGTGAGCTTGCTCGAAAAAGACAACGAATTTTATGATGATATTATCACCGTGCATGAATATCCAAACATGTATGTCGTCCGTCCGCAACACTTCATCACGATTATTGGATTCTTGCGCCAAGGCAATCTCAAATCCCAAGCTTTACGCCGTCAAATTCAGATTTTAAATAACCAAAACGTCGATGTGACCAACTTTGAAAATAATATGAATGCTTTTAAAGACGCCTTTTCGCGCAACTACAATTTGGCTTCAACTCAGTTTTCAAAAGCAATCGACGAGATCGATAAAACAATAGACCATCTAAATAAAGTCAAAGAAAACTTACTAAAATCAGATAATAACTTACGTTTAGCCAACAATAAAGCGACCGATCTTTCAATCAAAAAACTAACCGCCGATAGCCCGAGTGTAGCTAAAGCCTTTGATGATATCAGTGAAAAATAGCTGTTTTTCGTGCTAGAATATAGATATGAACGAAATCAAAAAGAAACATTGGCAACTATACGTTTTAAAACTCGAACAAAATAAGTGGTACGTGGGCATCACTTCGTTAACGCCCGAAAAGCGTTTTTCTCAACATTGGAGCGGCTTTGGCGGTGCAAACTGGACTAGAAAGTATAAACCAATCAAGATTTACTACACTAAAGATTTAGGATGCTGTAGTATAAAAAGAGCAGAGCGATATGAATCTCGAGTAACTAGAATGTATATGCGTAAATATGGTTGGAATAACGTTCGTGGTGGAGACCTCGCAGATACTGAAGATTACATCTTGCGTTTTGGACGTTTTTATACTAAAGACGGCTGGTTTATGGTTAAATTTGCAATCGTATTTATGCTTTTATTGGCAGCATTATTAGCATTAACATATTATATGATTTACGATAGTTTAGTGGCGGCAATTTTAGTTTTAGTAGGCTGTGGCATAGTTATTGTAATTGAAGGAATACTCAATAAAATATCCGAAAACAAAAAAGATAAAAAATACCATAGCCAAATAGACAACGAAGAAATATAAATATATTGTTCACAGGAAAAACCAAAAAACGCCACCTCACTTCAAGGTGGCGTTTAAATTTCATTTTAGACTAATGAAATTTTTTAGTCTTTCTTGCTAAAATATGCTATCATTAAGCCATGAAAACAATCTCACCACGAATCGTATTAGGGGTAGCAATCATAGCCGTTGGCGTTATGTTGTTGCTCGACACTCTGGGC
>JAGOOS010000040.1 GCA_017992395.1 Candidatus Saccharimonadota bacterium | reverse complement strand
CCCGGGCCCATTGAGCTTAGGCGACGTTTGTGCGAAAGTTCAGATAGTGGATTGGTTTCATCCATAACCTGAGCAAGCTGTGAGCTAGCAAAGAACTCACGCACAGCAGCAACCACTGGTCGAGCATTAACTAATTGACCAGGAGTAACACTTTCAATTTCAGTCATAGACATACGGTCCATGGCGTTTCGTTGCATACGTAGCATACCAACGCGGAATTGACGTGCAACCAATTCACCGACCAATTTAACTCGGCGGTTCTCAAGGCTATCAATGTCATCTGGAGCTTCTTGAGTATTATTCAAACGAATAATTTCTTTTAAGATAGCATAAAGATCGTCCATCTGGAAAACTCGGTTTTCATTTGTATTAGGAGTATCAAGGCCTAGTCGTTTATTGATTTTATAACGACCAACACGTCCATAATCAAATCTCTTAAAGTCGAAGAACATTTTCTCGATCATTGAACGAGCATTGTCTACAGTAGCTAAATCGCCTGGGCGAAGTCGTCGGTAGACTTCAATCAAGGCTTCATTCGGACCACGAGAGTTGTCTTTTTCAAGAGTTGCTTCAGTCCAGTTAATCTCACCAGTTTCAACGTCTTTAAAGCTTTCACGGATCTCACCAGAACCTACTCGGCTCAAGGCACGCAAAAGAGTTGTTGCTGGAACCTTACGGCGGCGATCGATTTTAACAAAAATCGCACCATTTGCAGCCGTTTCAAATTCAAGCCAAGCGCCACGTACTGGAATAATCTTAGCGCCATAGTATCGGCGACCATTAATTACATCAGCGGTAAAGTAAACACCTTCAGAACGAATTAGCTGAGAAACAACTACGCGCTCTGTACCGTTAATAACAAAAGTACCTTGGTCAGTCATCCATGGATAATCACCAAGATAAATTTCTTGCTCTTTTACTTCACCTGTAACTTTGTTCGTAAGTTCAACCTGAACATGAAGAGGTGCTTCAAAAGTTAGGTTGTTTTCTTTTGCAAAATCCTTAGTTGTCTTTGGATCTTGAAATTCATAATTTTTAAACCGTAACGCCAATTTCTGACCAGTATAATCGTCAATTGGATTTAGCTCCCCAAAAATCTCACTCAAACCAGTATCAACAAAATCCTTCCACGATTTTTTTTGGTGAGCGATCAAATCTGGAGTCTTTAAGATAGAGTCTTCTTTACTAAAGAATACCCGCCCTGCAGCGTTTGTGCGCTTTTCTGCCATTTTTCTCCTCGCATTATTTTAGTGTATTAGATCGGCCCGAAGATCCTAGCTTTAGTTCATATTTTCAAATTCGCCACAATCGAGAAAATATATTTATTACGTTTTTTCAAACATAAATAACCAAAGCTACACTACTTCTTGATACAATTTTACACTATTTTAATATTTTTGTAAAGAGTTTCTTTTGCGGATTTAGTACATTGACTTATATCACATAATAGTTATAACTAAATTATTGTATTCTTACAAAAGCACTTTACAAATTTAGATTACTTTATTTTGATTTAGTACTTTTCTTATTTTTAGAGGAGGAGTTTTATGTCAATTTTGTATATTATTGCTATTATAATACTATATGTATTGTGTCTATTAAGTTATTGCGGCCAATTGCTAGAAGCTGCTGACTTCTTTTTTCTAGATATACCGTTTGGCGAAAAAAGAACTAGTCCCAATGCCCTACAGATAATTATGAAACATTCCTCTTTGATCATCTTGAGATACTTTACTAGTCAAGCAGTTGGCGGTATACTATTCTATTTCATGTATTCGTTCTCATCTCCAGCACCCGGAGGAGGCAAATTCACATTAATAGTTTATATACTATTAGCGTTATCAAATAGATTCTTAAGTATCGCATTGATTGTTTATGGGGTAAAGGAATTGAAAAATTAAGAAAATAAAGTAATCTTAAACACCAATTCTGTATTAGAGTCGATTTTTATTTGTATTGACATTATTATTGGATATGGTATTATATAGTATATTATAGAACCTTTCATTTTATTTTATTTTTACAAAATGCGGAACACCCCATCAGGAGGAAACTTATGCAAAAAGTAAATTTTAACTATGAAGAATGCAAGGAATTGATTGAACATTTTGAAGGCTGGCCGGATGAGCTAAGTCTTAAATTAATTCAATTACGAGGGTGTTATGAGAGTTTCAATGAAAAAGATACTCAGGTCTTCAAAGAAGCCGCAAAAAATTATGGATTACTTTTATCCTTAAGATTCATCTGTATTTTAAACAATCCTAATTTCAAACATGATCAACACTATAATTATGACAAAACCACCGATCTGATTTGGATTATAATTGATGAAATCAATGACCCAGATTTGGTCTTTACTCGAGATTCTATACTTGGTTATATTGAACTAGCCAATGTATACGATGTGGATGAAAACTATTATAACGAAGTCCATAGCAATGAGGGTAGAAATTATAAAAATGATATATTATCTTATTATGAAGAAATCAAAAATGCACGAGAAACATATTCTTCTTTGGAAAATTATGAAACCGCTGACAAATATCTGCTCGAAAAATTCAAAATATTATCAGAAAAAGCTAATAATATTTACAAAAAAGTGTTCAAATAAAGCAAAGACAGCTTCTTATGAAAATAAGAAGCTTTTTTAATTCTCTACAAAATCTTATCAATCAAGCCATATTTTTTAGCTTCTTCGGCACTCATCCAAAAATCTCGCTCAACGTCTTTTTCGATTTTTTCTAGTTTTTGCCCAGTATTTTTCGCCAAAATTTTATTTAATTTCTTTTTAAGCTCAATTCCTTCCCGTAAAGTAATTTCTTGATCTGTGATCTTACCCTGAGTACCTGAACTTGGCTGGTGAATCATCACGCGCGAATTGCCAAGCACTGCGCGTTTACCTTTTGCGCCAGCTGAAAGCAGAAATGCACCCATTGAAGCTTGCAAGCCAATTCCAATTGTTTGCACATCTGGCTTAATGAAGTTCATCGTGTCATAAATTGCCAAACCATCATAAACACTACCACCAGGACTATTTATATAAAGTTTAATGTCTTCATCTGGATTTTGGTACGCAAGGTGCAAAAGCTGCGCTACAACCAGATTGGCGGTTTGTGAATTAACTTCATCACCTAAAAATATAACTCGCTCATTTAAGAGTCGCGAGTAAATATCATATGCTCGTTCGCCGCGATTGGTTTCTTCAACCACTGTTGGCACTAAATAATTGCTTGGTAAAATTTCATTCTTCATATCTCTAGTTTAGCATAAAAATAGCACTCTTGCAATAAGAGTGCTAGAAATTATGAGAACCTTTTCAAAACTTTATCAGTTGTGCAGCAGATACAAATATTTTCGTCCGGAAAATAAACGATGACTTCTGGGCAAGTTTCTTCGAATATATCGCTAAACTCAACACCTAGCTTGCCGTCTGCAGATAAATATATTTTTTCATGATCAGGCTTATCATTAAACTTAAGTGTGCATAAATACATCGGCACTACAGTTGGCTGATTTTCCCTACAATCAAGGATTATCGTAAATAATATGTCGACTAATTCGAATAGTATCCCAATACCAAAAAATATCTTGATAGCTAGTGAATCTACATAAAACAGTAGTAGATAGGCGAAAAACATATACAGAACTAACCAATAAACATTATCAAAACGGGTTTTCCATTGACTAAAAGAAACGGATCTTAAAAAACGTTTAGCGGCCTTTTCCTCAAATAAGCATTCCATATCAATCCACTCCTTTTCTATTTTAAAAGACAATCAACGACAAGAGACTAAGTAAAAGAGACAAAAGGAGCTCTCATATAAGTTATAAAGAGCTCCTTTTTGGGGTTAATTTATTATATCTAATTAGACAGTAGATGTCAATAATCTCAATCTATTTATTTGACATTTTATAATTTTTATACTAAAATATATAAATCTTATTTAGCGCACATTACTAGCTTTGATAAAGAGCATAGGAGCATCAGCTTGCGCAAAAAAACTTAGGGGGCGAGGATATGATTGATCAAAGACATTGACGCGTTGTACTTATAGGTAGTGGACTGGAGTTTGAAATTATGCATGAATATACTTTTGCTAATATTATTGTGTATTATTGCATTTTAGAAGACTCTATCAGAGCAATCGTCACTATTACACTAGAGGTAGAGAGTGATTGCCGGGATGGCGAAGAGGCAGTTACTGTTTCAATCGTACCGTTTACACAAATTGACTATATCAATGATATACTAGATATTCTCAAAGATATACAAATGAATATATCCGATGAAAGTAAATCTCAGCAGAAGCTGCTTAAAAAACTTCTTGCAAAAGAGTTACCAGAAGGAGGTTACTATATCGATACAGAATCACAATATATTACGGCTAATACAACTATAGTTGAGGCTAGCATTACTTTGGCACAAATTTATTATTTATCAAACTAAAAACCCGAGAAATATTATCTCGGGTTTTATTTTGTTTTAAAAGTTTACTATTTACTGTTTAGCTCAACTAATAAATCAACAGTTTTCTCTGTCAAAAGTCGGTTGGCAAGATCACGGCGGACTTCTTGGCTAGCAATTTGCTTCAAAGCGTCTTCGTTGTTCTTGTATTGATCTTTTAATTGGTTAACGCGAGCATCAAGTTCTTCAGCCGTTGCTTGGACCTTTTCGATTTTCGATAACTCTGCTAATGCAAGGCCAGCTTTTACACGGTCTTCAGCGGCGGTCTTAACGTCTGTTTCGAGCCATTCTTCATGAGTCTTGCCCATTCTTTCAAGATATTGTTCTAGAGTAAGCCCTGAGTACATTAGGTTCTGTTGCATATCTTGCTCAATACTCTGTTTTTGATCTTCAGCTAAAATCTCAGGCACAGCCACTTTCGAAACTTTGACCAATTCTCGGACTAATTCGTCTTTATATTTTTCATTGGCTTCAGAAGTTTTTTGGTTCTTTAGATCTTCTTCAATTTGTTTTTTGAATTCTTCAACTGTTTTAAGACCAAGTTTAACGGCAAATTCGTCATTTAGTTCAGGCAAAGCTTGTTCATGGATGTGACCAACCTTAACTGTAAAGACAACTTTTTGACCAGCTAAATCTTTAGCATGGTAATCTTTAGGGAACTCTAAATCAAGGTCGAATTCGTCACCAGTTTTATGGCCAACAATTCCCTCTTCAAATCCAGGTATAAAGCTGTTTGAGCCTAGCTCAAGCGGGAATTTTTCAGCTTTTCCACCTTCAAATGGCACGCCATCTTTTTTACCTTCAAAATCGATGATTACTTCGTCACCATTT
>JAGOOS010000012.1 GCA_017992395.1 Candidatus Saccharimonadota bacterium | reverse complement strand
AGCTTGAAACATATAAACGACTTTATATTGATGCTCAAAATATAAAAGCTTGTCTTGCATAACAGCCAGAGTTTCTTCATAATTTGCTGGCTTCACTTGAAGCCTGTTTAGAGAGTTGGCTAATGACGGATTTCTAGCCGAAATCTGCAAGAACCGATGCTCATCAATTGTTAAAATCATTCGTAAATTACCAGCTTCGATTATCGGCAGCAGCACATTAGATAGGTCAACCGAACCAACGCCTTCCTCAAAAAACAGCTGAGCATTGTCTAGGCAAATAATTATATTTTTAGCCGAATATGCTTCCACTAAAATTGTATTAATCAAGCCTTCAAGTTCACCTCGACCAGGCGCTGCCGAAATAAGAGCCGAAGCGTCTAGTAATACCACCTGGTGAAATTGCAGTTTGGACGATATTTTATTATTACCATCGGCAATTTTTTCAGCAAAAGCGTTAACGACTGTTGTCTTACCGGTACCGTCTGGGCCAATCAAAGCAATATTTTTACGCCCATCACTAGAAAACTGCTCAACCATCTTCTCTACTAAATCGTGATGCTGCTCTAAATCACCAGACATCGTATTGCTCGGCGTGATAGTTCTGCCAAAACGATCTAAAATCGGCGTGAAGCCAAACGACCAGTCTCTGGCAATTCCTCCAGTTTTCTTTGGCTCTTTTTGCTTATTAATCAATGAAAATATATGGTCATGCCATCTGACACCATATTTTAAATCATCAGACTCAAGGTTAAATTGTGCAAGCAAACGTTCGTGGTCCGGATAATTTTTGATAATAGCCAGCGCAATTACGCCCCCAGATATGGTTTTTGTGTCTAATAAATTTTTAAGCTCAATTGACGTTTGCCAAATATTTTCAGGTGAGTTTTGGGTTAAAGTAGCTAGACTTTCTAGGGTTTGAGCGCCAATCCCAAATCGCATCAATAAAAATCTTCCGCCAGAAACACTTGCGGCAATCTTAGCGATCTCTTCACTAGTTGGCTGCGGTTTTAGGCGGCCAAGAATATTGCTAGCAAGCAAATCCTCAATTTTGTTGCTACTAGCTATTGGTTCAAGACGATGCAGCTCTCCATTCCACCACCATAAAATCATTAATGGGATGAACGCTACACCAATCAACAGCCAGCCGATAGGTTCGCTTGCTACGATCATTATAATACCGATCACGAAGAATGATATTTCGATTAATTTAAGCATATTTCTGATAATTGGGCTGATCTTTACAGTTAATCTAGCTTTTTTAGAGCGCATGCTGTTGTAGTTAAAATCTGGACTCATCGCTTGGACCCTCCAAAGTTAAAAATATTTGTCTTTTTAGTGGTTGTCTCTTCCTGAGTTTTGGCAGGTTGAGTTGTCATCTTTTGAATATTTTCAACAATCGGTGGCGTCCAACCAGACATAAATAGGCCAAAAAATACAACCGGAAGAATCGGCACGATTGGCCAAATAATTAGTGTAATTATGCCCACAACCACTTTAAACGATATAACAATAATTCCGATCAGCATCACAAGCGTTCTTAAAAAGCCGCCAAAAACGCGCGAAAATGACCTATCAAAGAACTTCCGCATCCTAATTTCAAGTGAAGCATTCGAAAACTTCCCTGCATCAATCTGATGAAACGGTGAAAACCAAGTCTTTACTAAAATACCAAGCGAGAAATAATCAACCGACCGCTCTAAACTATCGAGAATTTTTTCTGCCTTTAGAGCCCAGCCTTTGCTGTACCACCAAGAAATAAAAGCCATAAGCATGGTTGAATTATAGCACAAAACAGCTTAGTTAAGCAACAGCTAACCTTGCACAATACTCTAAAAAAATGCTATAATAATTATAAGCTTATAGCTTTTTGATTTTTATAAAAATTTTGATGAAAGGAATGATATGTTTGAAGTAATTCTGGCAGTAGCCGGCGCGCTAGTTGGTGGTGGCGGAGTTTTTGCTTTCCAAAAGGTAAAATCCGCTAATGCAAAAAACGACTCGACAAAAATCTTGACGGAAGCAAAAAAGAAATCCGCCGAAATATTAGAACGAGCGAACGAAAAAGCCCTTCGCTTTACAGAGGACGCAAAAAACGAAGAGTCCGAGAGACGAAAAGTCCTACAAAAAACCGAGAACCGTTTAGCTGAGCGTGAAAGTTCTCTAGATAAAAAACTTGACCAGCTCGACGAACGAACAGAAAGACTTCGCCGCAGCGAAGCTGAATTGGATTCTCTAAAGAACGAGATCCAACAGATCCATAAATTACAGCAAGAAAAGCTTGAAAAAGTAGCCAAACTCACTAAAAAAGAGGCCGCCGAAAAACTAATAGCCCTAACCGAACGTGAAATGAAGCAAGATATGATAAATCTAGTTTCAAAAATCCAAAAAAACGTAACCGAAGACGCCGAAGAGATGGCCCAGACAATCCTAGTTACTGCTATGGAGCGCATCTCAAGTGAAGTTACAGCTGACCGAACCGTAACCGCCCTAAAGCTACCCGACGAAGAAATGAAAGGTCGCATAATTGGTAAAGAAGGGCGCAATATTCAAGCCTTACAGCGCGCAACTGGGGTTGATGTACTTGTAGACGACACACCAGGCATGGTGGTTTTATCTAGCTTTGACCCAGTCCGCCGTCAAATTGCTCGTTATAGCCTAGAGTTGCTTATGAAAGATGGACGAATTAATCCAGCTCGAATTGAAGAAGTGGTCGAAAAAGCTCAACGTGAAATAAATAAAGAAATCAATCGCGCCGGTGAAGATGCCGCACGCGAAGTCGGTGTGTCTGGTCTGCCCCGCGAAATGCTACGCCTTTTAGGTGAGCTTAAATTCCGTACAAGTTACGGTCAGAATGTATTAAAACACAGCACTGAAATGTCTAATATCGCTGGTGTCATCGCTGAAGAAATTGGTGCTAATGTCAAAATCGCTAAAACTGCCGCCCTATTTCATGATGTTGGTAAAGCTGTTACTCACAAGATCGAAGGTAAACACGCTCAAATTGGCGCTGAATTAGCCGAAAAATATGGCATGGATCCAAGGGTGGTTAATGCTATTGCCGCTCATCATGATGACATTGAAGCAACCACGCCTGAAGCGGTCATCGTTAAAATCACTGATGCACTAAGCGCGGCTCGACCTGGCGTAAGAAACGTATCGGCCGAGAACTTCTCAGAGAGAATGCGCGATCTTGAAAACGTTGCTACCAGCTTCGAAGGGATCGATAAAGCTTATGCGATTTCAGCTGGTCGCGAAATTCGTGTCATCGTAAGGCCTGAAAAGATCGATGATCTTTCTGCGATCAAACTTGCTCGCGATATCGCCAATAAAATCGAAAGTACAATGCAATACCCTGGAGTTATTAAAGTAAATATTGTACGCGAAACCCGCGCTATAGAATACGCTAAATAACCCTAGAATTTATAAAAACTCTCGCACAGATCAGCGAGAGCTTTTATTTTATTATCCTAAATGATATAATATAAGTTATGCAAAACGACGACAAACTAAGCGGGCTATCTAGCGCCGAAGTAAAAAAACGCCAACAACAAGGTTTAACTAATAATTTTTCCGAAAAAGCCAGCAATAGTAACTGGGATATCATCAAAAGAAACGTCTTTACGTTATTCAACCTACTAAACTTTGCGATCGCGATCGCTCTAGCTTTAGTTGGCGCTTGGAGTAATCTAGTTTTCGTCGCCGTAATTACAGTTAATATTGTTTCTGGTATCGCAACCGAGTATCGCGCTAAAAAGATGATCGAGAAGCTTAATTTATTAAGCCGTAACAAAGTGATCGTCATCAGAAACGGTAGACAAAAAGAAATCGAGCCTGAAGAAATAGTTCTAGGCGACATCGTCAAACTGTCCGCCGGAGAACAAATCCCATCAGATGCCGTAGTCTTAAAAGGCGTTTCTGAAGCTAACGAAGCAATGCTTACTGGCGAAAGCGACTTAGTATTAAAAGAATTTGGCTCAGCACTTCTTTCAGGCAGTTTTTTGGTTAGTGGCCAAATATACGCCGAGGTCTCTCACGTTGGCGCAGATAACTATGCAGCTAAACTTATGGTTGAAGCTAAAACCCATAAACCAATCACTTCCGAAATCTTGAATTCACTTAACACAATCGCTGGGTTTACCAGTAAAATTATCGTTCCATTCGGCGTCGCATTATTCTTAGAAGCGCTCTTAATTAAAAACTTACCGCTCAAGAACTCGGTCGTTTCATCATCAACGGCACTACTAGGCATGCTTCCAAAAGGAATCGCCCTTTTGACTATAACCTCTCTTTTGACGGCTGTCATCAAACTTGGTTCAAGAAAAATTCTCGTTCAAGAAATGTACTCTGTAGAAACTTTAGCTCGAGTTGATACCATTTGCCTAGATAAAACTGGCACAATTACCGAAGGTAAAATGAAAGTCGAAAACACGTTTTATCTATCTAAAAAATATACTCAAAAGCAAATTGAGAAGATTATATCAAGCTATATCACGTCGAGCGAAGATAACAACCCAACCGCAAAAGCTATTCGTGAAAAGTTTGGCGCAGATACCGCCCACCATGAATCAAGTAATATCATACCATTTTCTAGCGACCGTAAATGGGGTGCGATGGAATTAGACGGTGTCGGCACAGTTTTAGTTGGCGCGCCAGAAATTCTCTTTAGTAAACCACCAAAAGAGGCTTTGCAAGCTCAGGATAAAGGCTCTCGCGTTCTAATTGTAGCTATTTCAACTCAAAAAATTAGTAATCGAGATATTAAATTGCCTACAAAAATGCAAAAACTGGTTGTATTAGAGATTGCCGACCCAATTCGTAGTGGCGCACCTGAAACCTTAGATTATCTGCGTTCGCAAAGCGTCGATCTAAAGATTATTTCTGGTGATAACCCTGTCACTGTTTCAAATATAGCAAGAAAAGCTGGTTTTACTACTTATGATAGTTATGTTGATTGTTCAAAAATAAAAGATAGCGAACTTAAGAAAATCGCCATTAAAACTTCAATCTTCGGTCGAGTATCCCCACAGCAAAAGAAGTTAATCATTCAAACCTTAAAGAAAGCTGGCCGAACCGTCGCTATGACCGGTGATGGAGTTAACGATATTCTAGCATTACGAGAGGCCGACTGTTCAATTGTGATGGCCGAAGGCGATCCAGCTACTCGGCAAATCGCCAACTTAGTTTTACTTAATTCAGACTTCAATGACATGCCGCAAATCCTATTTGAAGGCCGTCGCGTTGTTAATAACATCACAAGGATCGCTCCAATATTCTTCATCAAAACAATCTATTCGTTTTGTCTTGCATTGATTTGTATATTAAGTGTTGGGCTTGGACCAGAAACCATGCTTATATTCCCATTTATTCCAATTCAAATCACACTGATCGATCAATTCATTGAAGGCTTTACGCCATTTTTCCTAAGCTTCGAAAAAAATGATAAACCTGTTGAAAAGAACTTCCTTAAAAAATCGATGTTGCTAGCATTGCCGAGCGCGTTAATGGTAATCTTCTCTGTTATATTCCTTCGCATCTTCGGCACAAATAATGGCTGGACGGGTCAAGAAATTTCAACCCTTAGCTATTACCTACTTGGATCAATCAGCTTACTATCGGTAATACGAGCAAGCCTACCACTAAATTGGTTTAGAGTGGCTCTTATTTTAGCCTCGACTACTGGCTTCTTCGGCACAGCAATTCTATTTAGGGATTTAATTGAAATCGGTGTGCCATCAGCTCGCACAATCCCTATCTATGTTTTTATGATGATAGTCTTTGTATTTATCTTCATCATAGCGACAATATTGCAAAACCGCAAAAATAGTGCTAAAATAAAAGCATAAACTGAATAATTAAGAGGAGAGTGGAAATGGCGACAATCGACCAACAGTTTGTTGAATATATAGTTAAAAATTTGGTATCAAATCCAGATGACGTAAAAATCGACCGCAGCATTGATGAGAAAGGCGTTCTACTAACTCTAACCGTTAATGAAGAAGATTTAGGACGAATTATTGGCCGACGTGGATCTACCGCTCAAAGCCTAAGAGCCCTTCTTCGAGCACTTGGCACTAAAAATGATGCTAGATACAATCTAAAAATTGTAAATAATGCCGAACAAGACAAAAAAGAAGAGCCTGTTGTGGAAAACTCAACAGATGAAACTGTGGAAAGCGAAAGTGATTTTGCAAAAAACACTCGAAAAGCACTTGCGGAATTAGACGATCTTGATGTATAATATAAACAGTTCAAAAGACAAAGCGTGAGTGGAGTTTCGCCTAGTCTTTAATTATGAACTGCGGAAGCTCTGTGCGAGCAAACTAAATCATAAAGTTTGAGAGCTTATAATTCTAAAAAACCAGCCTATACTGTGGCTGGTTTTTTAGTGGGTGCAAAAAAATGCGAGCTCAGTATATAAACTGAGCTCGACTTCATACCGATGAGAACATAGATAGCTTTTTATAGATATCCCGTCTCTATCGGAGTATGTTTCACATTATAGCATATCTTTGCTTTATTGTCAATAGTATTTTATAATTTATATGGTATAATAGGTATTATGAAAATCCAGATAATCACTCTCTTCCCTGAAATGTTTGAAGGAGTGTTAAATAACTCAATGATGTGGAAAGCTCAAAACCGATCGGCTGTCGAGTTTTCGTATATCAATTTACGCGATTATGGCATTGGCCCACGAAAGCAAGTAGATGATACTCCCTATGGCGGCGGCGATGGCATGCTACTAAAGCCCGAACCTTTATTTGCTGCCGTAGAGCATGCTAAAAGCCTCTCTCCTGGCGCCAAAGTATTAATCATGACTCCTAGCGACAATGTGTGGGACCAAGCCAAAGCGGCCGAATATGCAGCTACAGAAAACGACTTAATTATAATTTGTGGACGCTACGAAGGATTTGATGCTCGAATATTTGAATTAGTTGATGAGAAAATTAGTATCGGCAAATTTGTTTTAACTGGAGGCGAGCTTCCAGCTATGATAGTAATAGACAGTATCGTTCGGCTCCTGCCAGGCGTACTTGGCGGAGAAAAGTCAGCCGAGATCGAAAGCTATTCAAATGGCGACAATCTAGAATTTCCACAGTACACTCGCCCAGCAGAATTTCGTGGGTTAAAAGTTCCCGATATCCTCTTAAGCGGCAACCATGCTAAAATTGATGAGTGGCGCAATCGAAACTCTAAGTAACCTTGAAAAATATTCTATTCTTTGATAGAATATAACAGTCTTGGGATGTCGCCAAGTGGTAAGGCACCAGGTTCTGGTCCTGGCATTCGGGGGTTCGAATCCCTCCATCCCAGCCAAGACAAAATGAGCTTTTAGGAGCTCGTTTTATTTTGTAATTATGCCAATTTTACCGGTGCTGAACTGGGCCAAATAACTAGCAGTGTTTGGATTTAATATTATAGTTTGATTTATTTACCGTTCATACTTGACAATTTTGCGTTTATGTGTTATGATTACATAGTTAATTTTATACTTTAGTTATAGAATGCACTTTAAAAGGGAGGAAAATGATTTGGAAGAAGTCAGTTCAGATAGAATTGTTGATATATCACACAGGAAACCGATCAAAAGATATTATTTAGCTCGGCACACTCACCAAGGAGGCTTTAATCTCGACAAAATTATAGCAAATAAAGATTCATCAGATAGAGGCCACGAGTCACTATTACGAAATGATGATGATTTTTTTGACTCTATGTACCCGAACTCAAGCAACGCTCACCAAGAAGTAAAAGAACTCCTGGTTGCAGTTATACCTTGCTATACAAAAGAAGATGAATTAAACATCACTTTACAAAGTTTGCAAGAGCAAACAGTAGTTCCCGATTGGATAATGATAGTCTTAAACGGGCCTGAACCAAACAACGGAAATACATCGATCGCAGAAAAACAAGCCCGTGAATTCGAAAAAAAGTATTCAAATATTCAAATAGTAAAATTGGAAGAAAAAGGTAAAGTAACCGCTCTTAATTTTTCTTTTAAGTATTTATTCGAACAAATATTTAAATACAATAACAACGGTATCAGATTACGAATTCCACATGTTTTATATATGGATGCTGATGTAAGATGCGATCCAAATATGATTCAAAACTTGCATACTGAGCTTGAAGATAGTCCAAATGCCGCGGGAATTATGGCAAGATACTCATTTGAGTTCGCCGAGAATAAAAAATATACGGCATCAGAGAGAAGCTTTCTCTATGGGCAAAGGGCTGAATTCGCCATGAAGACAACTATCCAACAAGTTCGAAGACAAACCGAGATATTGGGGGGCCAAGGAACTTTGTTTAGGTTTAGCGCCCTAGTTGACGCGGCCAAACAGAGTTTTGGACGTTTGCCGTGGAATCCTGATTCGAAGGTAGAAGACGCAGAGCTGACGAAAGTCCTACAGGGACTAGGTTATCAAACAATAACCAGTTCAAAAGCAAGAGCCTGGGTCGGACCGATGCTAAACTCTCATTCTTGGAATAAACAACGCCAAAAATGGCAAGACGGACACCTGGAAGATCTGAGTAAAGGTGTTAAGCCTTACCGAGATAGATATCGCCTAATGGAACAATTTTATCTTGGTTGGAACTTACTGCTAAGAGTTATATTTATTGCAGTTTTATTAACCGGCTTATCAATGGAGAAAATTGTCTTAAATAAATCTATGTTGATATGGTTAGCTCCTATCATACTATCTTCGTTACTGGGCTTTTCTGTTGCAAGAAAAATACCTGGAGCTGGTACGTGGGAAGTTATACGCTCATTGTTATATATACCTGGAGAAATATATTACTTACGAACATTGTCGGTTTGGTTAAATAGTATGATTGTTCTGTTTTTTGGATTTTCTAGAGACGGCTGGGGTAACCAAGATGCTGCTGAAAGTAGCCAAAGAAAGACCAATATATTATCTTGGATAATTCTTCTGTTTTGTATGTTGATAGTTTCAACTAGCCTTTTTGCACTAAGCTATTTAAATGTGGCTTGGTTCAACTCCGTATACGATGTATTAATGACAATATTAGCACTAATGACAGTGTTGTCGTGCGTGCATCTGTATCACCGCGGCGTCTCTATTTTTAGAGCCAGACGCAGAGTAAATCCCTAATCTAGAGCACCCTAAAGGTGCTCTTTTTAATATCTAAAATAAGTTGTTTCACCACGATACATCTTAATAATAATCATAAGCGTGCTATAATATAAATATGGCTAAATTAGGCGTTGAACAGCATGAATCATTTGCGACTTTTCGCTTATGGGCGCCTTTTGCCCAAAAAGTGGCAGTTGGTGGTGATTTTTCCGATTGGCAAAACATTCCGCTCACCAAAAATGAAACAACGGGCGTTTGGGAAGCAATAATTAAACGAGTCAAGCCCGGCAATTCTTATAAATATGAAATCCTTGGTTTTGATAACTTACTTCACTATAAAAATGACCCTCGAGCTAAAGTTTTAACAGACAGCGACGTCGGTAGAAGCGTCGTCGCTGATGATGAATTCAATTGGGAGGGTTGTGAAAAGACTCCCGTTGTGTCTCGCAGCAAGCAAATTATCTACGAGCTCCACATCGGTACTTTCGTTCGGCCAGACGCTGCTACCAGCGGCACGTTCACTACGGCAATCGAAAAGTTAGACTACCTAAAAGAGCTTGGCGTAACGACTATTGAGTTAATGCCCATCACATCCATGGCAACCAGCAATGGTTGGGGGTATGCCCCAAACGCGCTATATTCAGTTGAACCTTTGTATGGCGGCATGTTCGGTCTAAAAACTTTCGTTAAAGAAGCGCACAAGCGCGGTCTGCAAGTGATTCTGGATATGGTTTACAACCACTTCTCTGGCTCAACCGATCTATGGCAATTTGACGGTTGGAGTAAAGATAATCACGGTGGAATTTATTTCTATAACGATTCTCGTGGCGACACGCCATGGGGCGGCAGGCCCGATTACGGTAGGCCAGAAGTTAGAGATTTTATTTTAGATAATGTGGCGATGTGGCTTAGTGACTACCGAGTCGATGGATTTAGAATTGATAGTACGATCTACATGAGAAATACGGCTGGGCTAAATGACGATCCTGCTCACGACATCGGTGACGCTTGGGATTTACTTAGTGAAATTACAGCCCTAGCACATAAAATAAATCCAGAGGCTTTAATGATAGCCGAAGATTGTGCTGGAAATTCTATGATAACGGCCGCACGTGAAAATAATGGTTGTGGTTTTGACTCGCAATGGGATTTGGGTTTACCTCATGTTATCCGTGGAGCTTTAGGCATACCTGGCGAAGGCCCGGGACTGCAAAATATTAGCAATGTGTTACAGCAAAACTTCAATAACGACTGGACGAAGCGAATCGTATTTGCTGATAGCCATGATACAGCTGCAAACGGAAACACTCGAATTGTTAGTGCCGCTTCTCAAAATACACACAGTACAAATTCAAGGAAAATTGCGATCTTAAGCTCTGCAATTGCCCTTACTGCTCCCGGCATACCAATGATTTTAGCCGGATCAGAATTTTTGCAAGGTGGAGATTTTAATGACTGGAATGCTCTTGCTTGGGAAAATACCGATAAGTTTAAAGGTATAATTGAGGCCCATAAACATCTTATCGCGCTAAGGCAAAATCAACACGGCAATACTGGTGGGCTTATGAGTGGTGAGATCAAGATACTCTCAGTCGACGAAAAAAATAAAGTCTTAGTCTATCAAAGAGGGAGCGACGATGAAGCAGTTATCATAGCCACAAGCTTCAACCCATCTGAAGTCATTGATTATCAATTACCAATTCCAGATGGTCAATGGAATATCGGTTTTGACTCTTCTTGGCGCGGATATTCTCCAGATTTTAAAGAATTAAACATTGAAAAAATTAATAACCAAACAAAAATATCTCTACCCGCATATATTATACTTATAATAACTAAAAATTAAATTCTTTCAGTAAAAATTCTTGAACATACCTAGCAAAAACCTGATGGCTTTGCTTATCCCAATGGATTTTATCATTACCAGTTTTGACATATACACTTGCATCAATATAAGGCGATCCATCAGCTTTGGCTATTTTTTCAATCTCGCTAACTAAAGTCATCATTTTTTCAAGACTTTCTTGATCATACTCACCGCCATCAGACAGCCCTGTTTGCGAATTTATAAAACCATTCGTAGCTGGAGCCGGTGAAACAAGAATTAATTTTGACGAGAATTCTTTACAGGCTGCAATATATTTATTTAGATTTTGTGCAATTGCCACCGGGTTTTCATCGTAGAAAATTTTCGTATCGTTAGTGCCTAACAAAACTATCGTGTAATCAGGCCGATGACTAGCAAGCATTGGGCGAAAAAGTGTCCAGCCATTTTTACAAGGCTTATTTGGATTTTGGTCGTCGTGGTTTATAGTTCTTCCGCTCAATCCCTCTTCTAAGACGTAAAATTCGCTTCCTAAAGATTCAGCCAATATTGTTGGCCAACGTTCACTGTAGCTATATCGACCACCATCCGGGTTTTGTCCAAACGTATTCGAGTCGCCATAACATAGGATTGTAGTTTTTTTCATTTATAAGTCTTTCTGATTGTCACTGATATATAGTTTTTGTTTATAGCCTCGATTTTTAGTCGAGATTATCAGACTATCTTGCGACTGACTAATCTCATAATCTTCAGCACGACCAGTTTTTTGTAAAATTTCTTGTGCTTTTTCTAGAGATCCTACTTCTATCATGCCCGATTCAAGCACGACTTTTTCCATTTTTGGCTGATCGCACGACACACTAATCCAATGCTCGCACTCATTAGCCTCATTTATAGTCTTCAAAGCTTCAATAGCGCGCTTTTTACGACCTTCGTTGAAACCTTTGCCAGGTATTGCGCCCGCCATCAAAATTCGACCGGTAGCCGAAGATGCAAGAACCGCCGCACCAACTTTACTGTTTTGACCATCATCTTCTTCATAAATTTCAGCACCATGAGTCGCCGCATTTACGATATCTTTAAAAACTTCTGCTCCTCTAAATTTTTCACCATATATTTTAGAAAACTCACTATAAAGGTCTTCCTTTCGACTTTCAATATCGGTTTTATCTAAAATTTTTGCTTCGTAACTTGGCTTCATATTATGACCTATTATATCATGATATGAGCTTTCACAAGAGCCAATAGATGGTTACTGGACGTTTTTTATAAAAAAATTCTCAATTTGGTCAATTAGTTTAATATCGTAACTCTCTAAAGCAATTTCTCTAGTACCCAAAAATCCACCGATTGCCGTAAAATTATGAGAACCAGTCAACACCGCTTTTTTACCATCGTGAAATTCAAACAATATAAATTTTGCATGTAAGTATTTATTTTTTTTATATTCAGAGGTTTGTTTATTAAATAAAAGTCCTAGCAAAATTATCAATTTATTACTACTGCCGGCATTTTTGGGCAAATTAAAATAAGTTCTAATATCGATACCGGCTCTCTTTCTATTTTTAATAAGTGTGCCCAATCTACCAGTCGTTGGATATTGAGAAACTATTATTATTTTACTAGCTTGTTTAGCCAATTTATAAGCTCGGCGATAGATGGCCGAATTATTCACAAATCCACCATCAATTATAATTGTGTTCTCACTATCAATCTTAATAAATTTATTCGAAGGTGACATTTTATTTTTATCAGCTTTAAGGATTTTTGAAAACTCGACCGATAAATCATCGCTAACTTTTTTTGAATTGATTTTTAGCATAAAGTCAGTATTTTTAATACCAAAATCATATACATTTACTCCGCCAAATGAATAGACAATTGAATCAATAATCAACCATTTGCAATGCGTGCGACCACTAGCTACAAACCAATTGTTTACACCTAACCATGTAAACTCAACCCCAGCAGACCTTAAATCAGCAACAGCTGCATTTATTTGTTTTGAGCTTTTACTAAATTTATTTGTTGGCACTAAGAATCCTCCCAGCTCAATAAAAGTGATGTAATCGGCCGCCATTCGCACCTTAACACCTCTTTTGGACGCTTCACGAATTGACCCAAGAAATTCTTGAGTCAATTCTCCATTAGAAATAACCATAGCAATTAAGACAACTCTATCTTTAGCTAATTTTACTTCTTTTATAGCGTCCTCAATAAAGTCGCTCGACTCTAGTAGCTTAGCTTTCATCTCAAAACTCTTCTACTTAATGAGTCGTCGTTACAATTTTGAGTTATTTTTAAGCTAAGATTAGTCCTGTTCGTTTGGATCATTTTTAGCATCTTCGTGGGTTGGATGAACCGTACCAGCAACATGGTCTGGCCCAGCATAAATGGTATATAGTTTAAGTGGTTTTTGGCCAGTATTTTCAACATTATGCCATGTATCAGCCGGAACGAAAATCGCGTCGTCATCTTTAACTGGAGCTTCAAAAGTTAGATCATCTTCAGCTGGGCCCATTTTACATACGCCTTCACCCTCTTCGATTCTTAAAAATTGATCGATTCCATGATGGATTTCTAGACCGATGTCGTCACCCGGTTGGATAGTCATTAGCGTTACTTGTAGTTTACTACCCGTCCATATCGTAGTTCTAAAATTATCATTTTCTAAAGTCATACCTTCTATATCTTCAACAACTGGCTGATTGCCTCTATCTGAAAAATCGTATTTCATTTTTATGTTCCTCTCTAATTAGATTTTGTTGTACTATTATTATAGCTCAACCAGCGCATATTATCAAATGTAATGCTTATGCTATGGATGTATTTAGCCAATTTTGTTATAATTAAGAGTACAACCATTTAAATTATAAAAGGAAAAATAATGTCAAAAATAGTAGTAGCACTTGGTGGTAATGCCCTACAAAAAAACGGCGAAGCGTCTGCTCTAGCACAACAAAGAATTGCAAAAACTACGGTCAACCAACTAATACCTTTAATTAAAGACGGCCACGAACTTATTATCGTGCATGGCAATGGCCCACAAGTTGGTAATATTGTTTTACACGAGGAGGCCATTGATACTCCATCTGTGCCAACTACACCACTACATTCTTGTGTCGCCATGACTCAAGGCATGATTGGTTTTTGGCTGCAAAAAGCACTCTTAGAAGAACTAAGACGGGCCAAAATAAAAAAGCACGCTGTATGTATAGTTACCCAAGTCGAAGTCTCACCACAAGACGAAGCCTTTAGAAATCCGACTAAACCAATTGGACCTTTTTATTCTCAAGGCGAAGCTCAGCAGATTAAAGCCCAAAAGGGCTATATTCTTAAAGAAGATTCTGGCCGTGGCTGGCGACGAGTTGTGCCTTCACCAAAACCTGTTGATATTATCGAAACTGAAATCGTAAAGCAACTAGTAAAGCTTGGCGATATCGTTATTGCAGCTGGCGGTGGTGGCGTAGCTATTAAACGTAATAAAAATGGAACTTATACTGGAGTTAATGGCGTTATCGATAAGGACTTTGCTGCTAGCCTTTTAGCCAAGGAAATCGGCGCAGATATTCTGCTGACATTAACTACCGTAGATAATGCGATGGTTAATTTCGGCAAGCCAAATCAGCGTGCTTTAGGCCGAATTTCGATTGATGAAGCTGAAGATTATATTAGTGACGGTCAATTTGGCGCCGGCTCAATGCTTCCAAAAATTGAAGCAGCAATCGAATTTGTCAAAAATACTGGTGGCCGCTCAATTATCACTTCCCTAGAAAATGCCCGTAACGCCATCGAAAAAGACGCCGGAACAATTATTCAATAAATCACACCAATAAAAATACCTCTATCACTAGAGGTATTTTTATTGGCAGTCTTTTATTAAACTACACGTACGCGGATTGTGTCGGTTCCACCGACTAGTCCTGGTTGGCGGCCAGAAACGATTACAATAGTAACGTTTTCTTTATCACCAAAGAAACCTTTTTCTTTTAACTCTTTTGCAAGTTCAAGACCAGCAAATTCACCATCTGGGCGAAGGTAACTTTGAGTTGCGTAGTTTAGTGCTAATTGGTGAGCAACTCGCTCATCACTAGTGACACTAACGATTGGCAATGATGGTCGGTTTGCAGCAACAGTAGCAGCAGTTTGACCTGATTTTGTTTCAACAACAATTGCATCGGCATCGATTTGTTCGGCTAGCTCAACAGCACTTAGAGAAATCGCATTCAAAGCTTCGTTATCACCACGCTCAACAATATTGTCGATTGGGGCAACAGCCGCATGCTCTTGAGTATAACGAATTACATCACGCATAGCTTTGACTGTTTCTTCTGGATATTTACCAGTTGCACTCTCGTCTGAAAGCATTACAACATCAGAGCCCTGAATTACAGCGTTAGCAACGTCTGAAACTTCAGCACGTGAAGGTTGTGGGTTATCAACCATTGAACCCATAGTTTGAGTAGCAACAATTGAAATTTTACCGTGTTTACGGCAAAGTGCAACAGTTTTTCGTTGTACGATTGGCACAACTTCTGGGGCAACTTCATAAGCCATATCACCACGAGCAATCATGACGCCATCTGATGCAAGAACGATTTTTTCAAGCTCTTCATCAGAAACAGCTAGTTTTGTCTCGATTTTAGCAATAATTTGGACTTCGCTATTATAGCCTTGTAGGATTTGGCGGAGATTGTTGATGTCTTCAGCAGTCTGGATGAAGCTCATCGCAACGTAGTCGATATCTTGAGTCGCGCCAAATTCGATATCTCGCATGTCTTTTGGAGTGATGATATCACCACCAAAGTCGGTATCTGGTAGATTCAAACCTTTACGGCTCATCAAAGTACCAGCGTTAAGAACTCTCAATTTGATTGCAGTTTCGCTAGGAATCTCAACGACTTCTGTTTTAACTTTACCATCAAAAATGAAAACTGGTTCACCAATTTTAACTTTTTCAGCTAGGTTATATTGAACAGGAAGATTTGCACTTCCGTCGTGTTGTTCGATGGCGTAATCAAGAACGATTTCATCGCCTTCTTTTACGTCAAAACGGTTATCGATAATGTCACCAAGACGAATCTTAGGACCTTGAAGATCTTGCAAAATTGCAACTTCTTTTCCAAGTCGTTTGCTGATTTCGCGGACTGCTTTGATCTTTGCAGCGTGTTCATCATATGATCCGTGGCTAAAGTTCAAGCGAGCACCATTGATTCCGGCTTTAATAAGTTTTTCAATCATTTCTTCGCTATCACTAGCAGGCCCGATTGTAGCCAATATTTTGGTTCTTTTGTAAATTATACTCATGGCTCCCATTATAACACTTCATAAGCTTATTCGCTAGACCCTTTTAGTTTAGCTAGCGCACATCGATGCAATTAACGCCACCACTCTCAAGAGATTGCCATACCGAAATAGAACCATTTTTTGCTTTATATCCAGTCTCACCTGGCTGTTGACAACGAAAACCGTACGCGTACACCATATAGTTACTTGTTTTATATACATTATATGCCGCCTCATATGGCGCTTCTATGCCAATAATATAGCCCTTACCTGTGGACGGATCTATAAACTCTTTATTCATATTAGTAGGGTCGATATTGTCTCCGGGCCAGTTGAGATAATCTTTTGCAAAGTTTACAATCGGTTTCCTATCTCGACCAATCCAAGGACCACTTTTTGGATACTCTCCCCGGTTATTTGATGCGTAGTTTTGCAATACAGATGCAAAAGTCGATAGCTCATTCTTCCTCTGAGTATCTCGTTGGTTTCTTTGTAATGCTGGTAGTGCTATGAATACCATTAGGAATATTAGGCCTGCTATTGCTAGGACTAGGACTACTTCTATTATTGTGAAAGCTTTTTTAGTTTGATTTGTGGTTGGTTTAAGCTTAAGTGTATTCATACTATCTATTTTATCTAAAAAAAAAAAAACGCAAGTGGGTAGACTTTACGTTTCTAGTTTAGTTTTAGAATAAGAAGTTAGTTATTGACGCAGTAGACTCCGCCGCCTTCAAGTTTCATAGAAAATGCAATCTTGTTAGACCCCTGCCCGCCAACGGTATTTTCGCCACCACACTTTGCGTTCCTGAACATATAGACGATTGTGTTACCTGTAGAGTATTTCATATCCGTCGGGACAGTACCAACTGTACCGCCCAAAAAACCATACGCACTGCCGTCTGGATCTCTATAGTCATCTCCATCCACCTTTAAATAACTTACAACAAAGCTACTCCAGTCAGTTGGCAGCTGGCCACGGTTATTAGACTGGTAGCTTTGAACAGCTGTTAGGGTTCGGCTTAAATCGTTTTTGCGTTGAATGTCTCGTTGGTTTCTTTGAAGAGCTGGTAATGCAATAAATACCATCAAGAAAATCAGTCCAGCAATTGCTAGAACTAAGACTACTTCAATGATAGTGAAACCTTTAGTGTTTGATTTATTATTTAACTGATTATTAAGTTTAAGCTTATTCATAGTCTAAGTTTACTAAAAAAAAAATAAGCGGAGTCAAGGGGAAAATTGGCACTCGAAAAAAGTTCTTGATAATCTAGTCCTTTTCTGCTATAATATCCAGGAGTTGAGACTTTATCACCCCAAAGTCTCAGCTTATGGTCTCATCGTCTAACGGTTAGGACACCAGGTTTTCATCCTGGC
>JAGOOS010000001.1 GCA_017992395.1 Candidatus Saccharimonadota bacterium | reverse complement strand
CTTCGATGCGGCCATCTTTAATATGTATTTGCATATCACATTTATCTGCTAAATCTTGATCATGAGTAACAATTATTAAAGTTACGCCTTTTGATTTATTATAATCAAATAATGTATCTTCAATTAATGCACTAGTAACAGAATCAAGATTTCCAGTCGGTTCATCGGCAAATATAATCTTATGGTCGTCGACTATCGCTCTAGCAATTGCGAGCCTCTGTTTTTGCCCACCCGATAATTCGCGCGCTTTCGCCTTTTTCTTATCTATTAAGTCTACTTTTTGTAGAGCCCCGTCGATCAGACTTGACCTTTTAGCAAGTGGAACTTCAGAAATTTCTAAAGGTAGGCCCACATTCTGAGCAATTGTTTCATTACCCTGAACGAAAAAGCTTTGAAAAATAAAACTCATTTCTTTAGCTCTAAAGTCGTCAATTCTCTTTTGTTTCATAGATAATATATTAACGCCATTAACCACAACTTCACCACTATCAGGATGGTCCAACCCGCTCATAACGTGCATCAAAGTTGATTTTCCGCTTCCGGATTTTCCGATTATAGCGACACTAGCGCCGTCGGCAATTTCGAAACTTACATCGTCAAGCGCTTTAAATTTATTGTTCTTCTTGCCGTAAGTTTTAGTAATATTTCTAATTGTTATCATACTCTACCTTTCTTAATTAATTGGACGATCGATCGTTAAATCTAAACAAGGAATATCTACACCTACAGTAATCGTCTTTTCGTTAACTGTTATTTTTGAAGCATCACCATATTTTAAACTTATTGAGGTCTCCTCGTATGGATCTCCTTCTCCATATTCACGGTAACAAATTTCGCTGGCGGATATTTTTGCAACATTAGCCGACCTTAGCTTAATAGAAGAACCACCGTCGCTCGCATCAATTGTCAGATTGTCGACAGCGACATATTCACCATCAAAACTAGAACCTTCTGTTTGTTTTATGGACAGATTTTTAATAGTAGCGCTGTTACTGAGCTTAACCTCCGAACCATATCCTTTCTGAACAACCGATAATGAGTCTTGATCTTTAGATGTATATTTAATTTGTTTACTACTGGTGTCAGTAATATCTTTTAGCTCTGGACCATAAATAAGAAGCTTTTCAAAGTTGCCGTAATAGAAGTTTTCTTTGCTGACCGCAACATTAAGAGTCTCTTTATCAAAATTCATCTCAACATTAGTTTTTTCGTCGTCAAGATAATCACTCTCAACAATCTCAACTTTTCGTTCATCACTTACAATATATTCTACATCGATATTCGAATTAATGTCCAGAGTACTAATTTTTGCTAGTTTATCCGAATCAATCTTAACTGCTCGCTTTTTAATACTTGCTTGGATTTTTGCATCCCAATTAGTTTCAGCAGCGCCCAATGCGTAAAATCCTGAAGCGAATGAGGATATTCCAAGGAAAATTATTACTGCAAATGATATAATTTGTTGAGTCTTAACTTTTCTAGTGAAACTAATGTACGCAAGCAATATCCAAAAAGCCACAAACAGCAAACCCGCGGCGCTAAATAAGGCCATTGGCAATCCTTCATAAGACTTGGAATAGACCGACTCGTTAGCTTGACCTACAAATGCTAAATTCACACCGAAGGTTAATACAAGGCCGCCTACTGCCGCAAATATAGAGATGACTCCAAGCAAAATTGCGAAGATTTTCTTTACGCTGTTATTTTTTCTTTCAAGTAAAGAAAAATCATATTCATTATTCACGTTCTTTATAGATTGAGCCGATGCTTTCTCACCACGCAGCCTTAAGATATCTGATGCCGTCTTAGCTTTTGGGATTAGTATCCATAAGATTAGATATACTGGTATAAACCAACCAAATGTTAGTGGAATAAATATTAACATTAGAATTCTCACAAAAACTATATCTATGCTCAAATATTCACTTAAGCCACTCGCGATACCAGCCACCATTCCGTTCGCCTGGTCGCGATATAACTTTTTCTTGGTAGTAGTTTTAGCTGATTCTTCATTTATATCCTGCGCCGAGACGAGGTCTTTGGAGTCGATATCACTCTCTGCAAAAACTTCCGGGTCTCCAAGTTGGCTTTTAATTTTTTTCACATCATCTAGCGATATGATCCCATCTCTACTAACTCCAAAGTCTTTCAAGATTTCAGTTACTCGAATTTCGACATCGTTAAAAATTGATTCATCATTTGCATATTTTCTTAGGTCATCAAAGTATTTTGTTAATTCTTTTTTCGCATCAACCTCGATTTCATAAGGTATTTTTGCTAGATGTATTCTATAAATCTCTTTCATATTATCCTTACAATTTTTTAATTGTGTTATTTAAGTTTGCTATATCTGCGCCTACTATATCCATCACTTCTCGACCAAAATCCGTGATACGATAATATTTTCTAGGTGGCCCCTGTTCCGATTCTTGCCACTCATGATTTAATAAGCCTTCTTTTTGCAATCTAGATAATAGTGGGTATATAGTTCCTTCCACTACAACTAGTTCTGCATCTCGCAAATCATTAATGATATCGCTCGTATATACAGGTTTCTTTGAACAAACTTTTAGTACACAATACGCGATAAAGCCTTTTCTCATCTGAGTGGCCATTTGCGCGGCATATTTTATTGCTTTATCTTCGTCTGTCATAGTTCTATGTTATACCAAGTAGCTTGTTGTGTCAAGCTTTTTAAACAAAAAGTTTATAAAATAATACACTCTCCTTAAAATTAATTTAGAGAGTGTATTTATCTAAGAGTTAGACGAGAGCTTCAAAGGCCTTACCAGCCGCCGCCTCCGCCTCCGCCTCCGCCGCCGCCAGCAGAGCCACCAGAAAAACCACTTCCACTCGATCCTGTGCTAGAACTGTAACTATTCATGCTTGAAGAAATATTGTTCATAGTCGAGCTAAACGCCATAGCGTTAAACGCGCCCTGACCTACGTACCAATCTGGAGTATAGTCTCCGTACTCAACTTCAAGAACTCTGTTCCAACTCTTTTCAATACCAAATATGGAAGCGTATGGCATAAGCTTTTCATATAATTTAACCTTCGCTCCACCTTCATTAGAAATTATTCTTTCAGCGCCCTCAACACTTTGTAAATATTTCAATCTGTCGGCTTCGGCCATTTTCATATACATTTTTAATCCTAGCAAATATTCCTTCATTTCAGATCCTTTCAGACTTAGAGGCGAAATACCCAAAGCAATAATATTAATAATAAGTAGAACAATTAGACTAACGACTGGAAGAAAATATAAATCCGAACCTAAATTCTCCATTAGCCCGCCAATGGCCATTGAGTCAATTATTAAACCTATGATGCATAGCGTAAAAGAAATTGCATTTAATTTTTCAAATTTTTTATTTGATTTATAGAACACTCTTTTTTCGAAATTAGTTAAATATGTATTTATATCACTATATAGCTCCTGTCCGGTTTTTGTATCATTATTTTTAATTATGTATTCACTTTTACCTTTAAATAAGGAATCTAGAATTTCTTTATGTAAAGAATCTTTTGCGTCTCTGTTAATTAATTTCAGCGTGTATTCTTTTTTCTTTCCTAGAAATCCCTTAACCTCATTTTCATGAATTTCAATATAACCGTTCACTGCTAATTCTAATATGATTGCCGACATTTTAGCTTGAGAAACAGAGAGTAGTGTGGAGGCTCCTAAAACGTTGATATTTTTTGGTGGTAGATACTGTGGGACAATTGGTTTATTCGTCTTTTCAGATTTACCATCTCTAGTAATTCTATATAATAAATATATGACAAATCCGAATATAGCCATAGATATCACAAAAAACACCATATCAAGAATATTAGCTAAATTACTCTTTTTGTACAAGGAGAAACTATTTTGCTTGAACTTGGCAGCAAATGTTAAAGTCTGATAAGACGATAGATTCTGCTCGGAAAAGGTTATCTTATTATCTTCAATATTTTCTGATGAGCAGTTATTCGAGCTTCCCACCCCACCAGCAAAACAAATAATTTCACCGTTAAAGTCGTTTTTCACCGAATCATCAAGAATAACTGTCGCACTTACATTTTCAAATCTTTGCGTCCAGCCAGTCCCATTTGCATCCCAATATAATTCTTGATAATCACCCGAATCCTTAATTACATCAGTTAATGTATATTCAATCGTATACTTTTGCTCACCTTGAACATAAACATCACTCTTTCCAATCCTGAAAACCTTAACACCATCGCCGCTCTCTGTATCAGCAATACTTTCTTCGGACCCATTGCGCCAAACTTCTATTTTACCATCAAAAACTCTGTGACCATCAAATGTAGTTGGGATAGCGCGCTCAATGCCTCTATTTTGATCATAATTTGGAAAAACCGCTACAATTTCTTCGCGGACCCTCATAACTGCTCGATTATCGTCATTCTTACTTAGGGTGTACTCTGCCGAAAAGTCTTTAAAATAAAAATTATTAGTACTAGCCGCATCTACTTTTGCTGAAGGCAAAAAAGCCAGCGCAATAGCTAACCCTAATAATAAGACATTTTTTGTGATGTTCTTCATAATATTAAACTACTTTCTTTGAGTTGATAAATTTATTTGGTCAGTTCGTTGTCGTTGGTTCCGGCGCTTACGAAATGGATTAGATTTTCGGTTGACATTTTCACCATATTTCTAACTGCCACATCTGTATTAAACGCTACATGAGGCGTCATTATCACATTCGGAAGGCCTGCTAAATCTCGGTAAACCTGATCTTGAATAATCTCGCTGCTCAAGTCTTTTTTAAGTAAATCTTCTTCATATTCATATACATCTAATCCAGCTGCCGCAACTTTCCCCTCGACTAAAGCGTCGCGAAGAGCTTGGCCGTCTATATGTCCACCACGTGCGGTATTGATGATAATCACACCATCTTTCATCTTCGAAAGAGATTCTCGATTGATTAGGTGTTTGTTTTCCGCAGTCAAAGGCACGTGCAGTGATATAATATCAGCCTCTGCGAATAAATCATTTAGATCATCTTTATATGTTAAGACTTCGTTTGCTTTATCATTCTTATAAACATCGTAGCCGATCACATTAGCACCAAACGCGTTAAATACTTTAGCTGTAGTTAAACCTATGCGCCCAGTACCGATAATTCCAACTGTCATCTGGTTTAGCTCTCTACCTAAAAGCCCCTCGACTGAAAAGTCTTGAACTCTTGATCGCCTTAAAGCAAGTGGCAGTTTTCTTAAAACCGCCAAAGTTAGCGTGACGGCAAATTCAGCAATCGCGCTAGGAGAATACTGTGGAACATTAGATAGTTTTATACCATGGTTTTTCACTACCTCTAAGTCGATACCGTCATAACCAGCCGTTCTGACGGTGGCATATTTTACGCCTAATTCTTCTAAAACACCCCAGGCTTCATTAATTTTGCCATTTGAAGTATAAGTGGATATAGCGTCAAAGCCCCTAGCGAGTTTGGCCGTTTCGCCAGTTAGCTCTTTTGTGGTTGTGGCGTATTCTATGCCAAATTCTTTTGCAAACTTCTCAAAATATGGGAGTTCGTCTTGTCTAGCGCTATAAGCAATAATTTTCATAGCTTAATTATATATCAAAACGGTTGTGTTTTCAAGAATATCAGATAAAAGCAAAAAACCAATCCGTAGATTGAGGCTTGATTTTTGAGTAGCTTTCACTTGCTCAAGTCTTTATTCTTGGTTTTACCCACGAGGAAACACTTTATGGAAGAAATGTTGATATCCACCATCGACGAATCCCTGTCTGTCAACTTTTTGAGGATAGCGCTCTTCATACTCTTCATCAGCCAGTGGACTCACGAGAGTTAAGATGTATTCACCGTTATACTCACCCTTAGTTAGAATTAACTGAGATTTTGAAGACTTCGATCTAATATGAATTTCGAAATCATCTTCGCAAGATATTACGTGCTTTTCAGTTACAACATAGTATGGGAAAGCAGAATCTATAGCTATCTCATCAAGTAAGTCTGAATCGTCAATACAATACCTAACTATATTACCATCAGGGTTATCAAAATCCAATAATAGCACTTCTGTATTATCGGCCTCATTAGTACTTTCTAAATAATCAGTGATACATTGAGTTTTGCGCTCATCTATTACCCTAATGGCATCCCCAGCAATGTTCCATCCAAAATTCATAGCTTTAACCACTTTATACCAATCGTTCGTTTTAGCAACTTCTTTTTTGAAAAATGAAACAGTAGCATTTTCAACCATTTCGTTTCCTCCCTGTTTTTTATTTAGGAAATATTTTTAAAAGCACTAAAACTACAAAACAGCTCATAGATTTAGCGCCTCAAAAAATAGTAGGAAACAACCTAAAATACAAATACTAGAATAAAGATTATTAACGTTCGTAAAGTATGTAAAACCAAAAATATTATAAGTGAAGTCCTACTCGCATTATTTAATATAATTCAAAAGATTATTTTGCTGACTTTATAATTATATTATAAACAAGATAGAGTATCAATGATTCCCACAAGCGCAGCTTGTGTAAGTAATAAATTTACTTTTCTACAGCTTCAAGCTGGGCTAAAATTTCTTTATCCATATGGACGTCTTCACGCAATTTTCGCTTTAGGTATTCACTATCTTTATTTATGTCGCGTATTTCTTCAAGCGCATCTAGTACTTCTTTATGAATTTGCTTTGATCTTGCCTCTTGCTTCTCTAATTCAGCTTCGGTTAAAACCGCCATAATTAGAGCGATTGCTCCGACTAGCAGAATTATAACGTCAGTTATCGTATCATGTAGGCTTTTTTCATTGGTTATTAGTAATGCGGTACCTATGAGGGTTAAAACACCAACGGCAGTTAGTGCTAGCCGTAAAACTTTTCTTGAAGTAAATTTAATTCTCAGAATCTTCTTCATTGTCTTTAGCGCCTAATTGTATGTTTGGGTAGATCTCGCGAGTTGTTTTATCTAATTCACTTTTAAGCTGAGGAAATGGCACACCCTCTCTAGCTGTTACGCCTTCAAAAATCCAAAAGACACGCTCACTATAACCCCAACCACAAGCTGGTGGCATGCCGTATTCAAGCATTTCGACAAAGTCAATATCAAGCATCATTGCTTCATCATCGCCAGCATCGCGCATATTTTGCTGTTCAACGAATCTATCGAGCTGATCAATTGGGTCGTTTAGCTCAGAAAAACCGTTACCAAGCTCAGAGCCGGCAATTACTGGCTGAAAGCGCTCAACTACTTCACTATTATTTTCATTAGCTTTCGAGAGCGGCGAGATAAATTTAGGTGTATTTACAAGCCAAACTGGACCAGCTACGTCTTTTCGGATGTTCTTCCATAGTTTATCAATTCCGCGTGCTCGATTTTCAGTTTGCTCAACCTCTAAATTATTATCTTTTAGTGTTTGTTTTACTTCATCTAAGCTAGATTTATAAACATCAATGCCGTATTTATCACGGATTATAGTTTCATAATCCCAGATTTCCCACTTTTTACTCATATCCACATCAAATTTACCAAGTTTAAACTGTAGGCTACCAAAAGTTTCTTGCAAAACATATTTATACATTTCTTCCATGAAGTTCATGCCGTCTTGCCAGTTGGCGTACGCCCAATACCACTCCATCGCAACATGCTCTGGAAGGTGTTCATCAGAATAGTTCTCATTTCTAAAGCGCGGTCCGATGTCGTACACTTTTTCATAACCAGCACCAAGTAATCTTTTAAGCGGCAGTTCGTGGCTAATTCGAAGATAAAATTTCTCGTTATCTAGCGCGTCCATATGAGTTACGAATGGATTTGCATCTGCTCCACCAGTGGTGTGTTCTAGAACTGGCACGTTTATCTCAATGAAACCATGGCTATTTAGGTAATCTCTAGTCGCTTGCCAGAATTTACTGCGACGCACGAAACGATCGCGAACATCTTGATTAACATTCATATCCACATAGCGACGACGCATTCGTTCTTCTTTATTAGTGAAGCCATCTTGCTTTGTGGGCATCGGCCTTAGAGATTTTGCAAGTAGCCTTAGGCTATTTACGGCCACTGAAATCTCACCAGTCTTAGTTTTAATCACTTCACCCCTAGCTTCGATGAAATCGCCGCTATCTAGTAGCGGAATCTCTATTAAGCCTAGAACTCCATTTTCAGCATCCAACGGCGAAACGTCGCCATCACGCAAAAATAATTGAATTTGACCACTAAAATCCTTTAAAACTATAAAAGCAAGCTTACCGAATTTACGAATTCCCGCAATACGTCCAGACACGGTAACCGTATCTCCTTCAAATTCTTCAAAATTATCAATAATCTCGCCAGCATCATTAGTTCGATTACTCTTTGATGGATACGGGTTAATACCTAATTTTTTTATTTCTTCTAGTTTTCTGAGGCGCTCGTCGCGCAATTCTTTCATTGTAGCCATAATTATAACTATTTTACCACATAGTATTACTTTACCCAAGTTATATTTATCCATATTGAAAGTGTAGGTATTAGTTTTTTATAATGGTTATAGAGTTGCAACGCTATTCGTTTTGCTTGATTTATTGAACTTATTATGGTATAATTATATATATTCAATAGTCGAAAGACTTTAAATTGGAGGTACATTTATGGGTAAAAATTCTAAGATTGGTACTATCGTTCAATGTCTTGGGAAAGACGACGGCTATGACCTAAATGGCAAGCCGGCTAACTCGATCCTATTCGGGACCATTAAAGAGGTTGACAATAATGGAAATTATATTTTAAGTCACATCTACAATGCCCTAAACGGGAGTATGGATCCTTTAGCGACCTTGTTATTAAAACCAGATAACGTCATGTCGCTATCGCTCCACGAGCCATTATATCGCAAGTATATAGCAGCTTTAAGGTTGTATAGGCATATTGCAATTAAAGGGAGTCGTTGATTATGACAACACCTAGTCCGAGTCATGCAGTTTTGCTCATTCGAGACCGACCATCCTATACTATCGTTGGTAGAATTACCGATTATAAAGATAAAGATCGGTATAAAATGGGTGATTTCTGGGACTTAGATAAAAAAATCCCCGTGAAGCCAGTAATGGGTAAGGTTTATGCTCATCGGCTTATTGCGGATGACGACCCACTGTCAAATAGATACGAATCTTTACGCAATTAAAGTCTAGCCCCACACTACGTGGGGCTATTTTATATTATATAAATTTTTCTAAGATTTCGCTTTGAGATAGCATTTGAGTTTCGTTCGTGGCACGTGAGACTAGTTCAAACTTTTCGCTCTCAAGTAGCCTGTCTGAAACTGTCAATCGATAAGGGATTCCCATAAGCTCAGCATCGGCAAATTTCTTACCTGGGCGCTCATCTCGGTCATCAAACAAAACATCTATACCTTTATCTGTCAATTGTTGGTAGATTTCTTCGGCTTTTTGCTGTGAAGCTCCGCCAATCTGCACTAGATAAACTTTAGCTGGAGCGACGTTTTCTGGCCAAACTAGACCTTTTTCATCAGAGAAATGCTCAGCTAGTAACCCCATTAATCGGCTTGGCCCAATGCCATAGCTTCCCATAAATACAAGATTTTGCTTGCCGTCTTCGGCTGTATATTTTAGATCTAAAGCATCAGAAAATTTATATCCTAGTGTAAAAATATTACCAACCTCAACCGCCTTTTCGGCTCTAAGCTCCTCTTTATTTATACCTAAGTCTGCTAGCACTTCGTCGTTGAAAACTTCTTCATTTATCGCAATGCCCTTTTCATCTGAGATATAAATTATATCCTCACCCACTGGGCTAATAGTCTGAAATTCATGACTATATTTACTAAAGCTCCCACCACTAGCAAAGGTTTTATAAGTAAGGTCGCCTAGCCCAAGACGCTCAAACACACGTAAATACGCTTCAGATATCTCCTCATAGAACTTATTATGCTCAGTTTCGTCTTTAGAGAAGCTGTATAAGTCTTTCATTAAAAATTCGCGCCCACGCATCAATCCACTTTTACTGCGCAGCTCAGCACGAAATTTAGTCTGAAATTGGTATGGGTAAACTGGCAAATCTTTATAGCTAGAGATGAAGTTCTTCATCATCTTAGTGATAGGCTCTTCGTGAGTAGGCGCTAGACCAAACTCCCGACCGTTAGATAGTTTAGTCTTAAACCACACATCCATAACGTCATCACTCCAGCGACCACTAGCCTGCCAAGTTTCAGGGTTTTGCAGGGCCGACAAACTCACTTCGTTTCCGCCCACAGAATTCATTTCTTCTCTGATTACTTGTACGATCTTATCTAGAACTATTTTTCCAAGTGGCAAAAAATCGTAAACTCCTGCCATTTCTTTATTTATAAATCCCGCCCGAATCAAAAGCTGAGCATTTTTTGCTTCTTCTCCTGATGGAATGTTTTTACTTGTTTTAGTAAATACTTTTGATAATCTCATTCTTTCTCCTTATAAATTAAAAATCGGCTGGTTTTAGCCAACCGAGATTTAATTAATTTCAACAATTTTGTATGTTATTGAGTTCTTTGGCGTCGATATTTCTACTTCTTCATCCAATTTTTTACCCATAAGCTTCTCTCCGATTGGCGACTCGTTGCTAATTTTACCCTCTAGGGGGTTAGCTTCGACTGGTCCAACCAAGCTATACTTAACAATTTTATTATTTGCTAAATTCTTTAAACTAACTTCATTGCCTAGAGAAACTTTGTGCTTAGATCCACCACCAATAATTTCAGCATTTTGCAGAATGTGCTCAATTTCAGAGATTCGGCTTTCAGCAAGTGCTTGCTTTTTACGCGCAGCATCATACTCACTATTTTCTTTTAAATCACCAAAATCTCTAGCAGTAGCCACTTCTTCAGACACTTCCTTGCGCTGAGAAATAAGCAGTTTAAGCTCTGCTTCTAATTCCTCTTTACCTTTTTGGGTTATATTAAAAACTTGTTTCATATTTTTCCTAATTCAGTTAATTATATCAAATCTCAATATTTAAGTCAATTTATTGTGGCAATGATTGAAGAATTTCAGGAGCTATAAACAAGAAGTAAAATGCAACCGCATTCTTAATCATATGAAGTATGATAGTCGACCAAACTGTGCCTGTTAGCTTCTCGCGCATAAAGCACATCACGAGGCTCATAGCAAAAGTTGTAATACTAACGTTCAACTGACCGTGCGCAATTCCGAACATTAAACTTACGATGATTGTCGCTAAATATGGATTAACTTTACGCATTTCACCGTAAATTACACCTCGAAAAATTAGTTCCTCCGCTGCCGGTGCAACCACTACTAGTGCTATAAATGCCATTATAAATTGATAAGATTGACTCAAGTTCGAGAAACCGACGTCCTGGGCTTCACTCGGGTCGAAACCAGGTATAATACTAGTCGCAATAGCCGATAAGATTCCAGCTAACAACATAGCAACAATTAGACCAGCAAAACCTAATCCTATATCCGTCCAAGTTGGAAGTCCCGTTACACCTATATCTTTCTTGGTGATTTTTTGACCAAAAGCATATTTAGGGATATAAAAAACGCCTGCCAGGATAATTACATAAACAACTGCGGAATAGACAGTAGAAAAGACTGCATTATTAGCCAAAGATGCTAGATTATCCCCAACAAACATCCATAGAACTAAAGGTATAATATACTGAACTGAATAGAAGACAAAGGCTGGCCATATAATCCAAAAAGCAATTTTGCCCCATTTGGTATCTAAAATTTTATGTAACTGTTGCTTCAAAGCTGCCTCCTTAGAATATTTTTAATATATCGAGTACTATTATTAACACCGACAAAATCATCAAAGCTAAAAATCCGATAGCATTAATATTCTCTTCTGTTTCTTTAGTTAGCGGTTTTCTTAGAATCTTCCTAAAAATAAAAGTAAGAAACCACCTACCTCCGTCAAGTGCTGGTATAGGTAGTGAATTCATGCAAGCTAGAGTTAGTGAAATAATCGCAGCCAAAAATAGAATTGTCGTAATGCCCGATTGTGCGGCCTGTGGGAAGATTACGCCAATTATACCGATTGGGCCAGACACGCTAGCACCTGCTGTACTTAGTTCTGAGGCGCCTTCACTTCTAACTTCGTCTGAAAAGCTGATTTGCTTCACTAATCCGCCAAAGAAGTTTGACACTAGATCGCCTAATCCTTGGAAAGTTGCACCAGTAAATTGTACAGTCGTTCCGACACCAACGATTGGCGCGCTCCAGGTTGAGTAAATTTTTTCGCCAAGCCGTTCTGCGCTTAGGCCAATATACCCCTTGCCGTCATCATTATTAGATCTAACTTCAAGTGTTTTTGTTTCTGTTTTGCCATCTCGCGAGATTTCAATTTCAATGTCTTTGCCCGCATTAGATTTGGAGTATTCACTAATCTGACTAATACTTTTTATTTCTTCTCCACCAACAGACACCACCTTATCTCCGGCTTCTATCCCTGCTTTTTGAGCTGGTAAACCTTCACTTACTGCGGCTACTAAAGTATCACCACCAGTAATTCTAGCATCTTCTTTGATATAAAATTGATTATCAAGAGCTTTAGGCATACCTAAAACCGCTAAAAGACTAAATATCACAATCGCAACCAGCCAGTTTACCGCTACTCCGGCAAATAAGATTTGAGTTTTGCCCCAAAAGCTTGCTGCACCGTAATCACCTTTTTTATTGTCTGAATCGTGCTCACCCTTTAGCTTCACAAATCCACCTAATGGTAGCCAGTTGATCGAGATTATTGTTCCTTTGGGCAGAATTTTGTCTGTTCTCTTTTTAAAGCTATGTACTGCTGGCGGGAAGCCTACACCAAACTCCTCAACCACAACACCATTTCTTTTGGCGGCATAAGCATGTCCAAGCTCATGTAATACAACCAAAACCACCAAAACCACTAGTCCGAGTAATATACCAATAATTAAATTCATTTCTTTGAATCACCTCCCATCCTTCGGTCTCGTTTTGAATATTGGTCTAAGATATAATCAACATCACTTTCATCCATATCTGGCCAGGCCTTATCTAGGAACAATAGCTCTGAATATGCAACTCTCCACAATTGAAAATTAGAAATTCTCTGCTCGCCTGAAGTTCTTACCATCAAATCAAGCGCAGGGACTTCTGGATGGTAAAGATTATCAAATATCAATCGAGAATCAATATCTTCCGGACTAATCAGACCCTCTGCAACCTTATTTGCTATCTTTTTTACCGCTTCAACGATTTCTAATTGACCGCCGTAATTAAAACACAGGCACAAAGTTCCACCAGTATTTTTAGCCGTCAGTTCTTCAGCCTCATTCATTAATTGAACAATTTTTTTACTGACTTTCTGGGTTCTATTTCCACTAAACAACACTTTAATGTTGTCTTTGTGAAGCTGTTTGATCTCTTTATCAAAATACGTCTCAAACAATTTCATAAGATAGCCAACTTCTTCTGCCGTTCGATTCCAGTTTTCAGTCGAGAATATATAGGCACTAACAAAGTCAACGCCTTTTTCATGGGTAAATTTGACTACGTCTTTTAGCGCTTCAAAACCGGCTTTATGGCCTTCAACCGTTTTTAAGCCTTTCGCTTTAGCCCAACGGCGATTGCCATCAACTATATAACCGATGTGTTTTGGTATATTTTTTTTCACTTTTAGCCTAAATTGTTAGAATTTCTTTTTCTTTATCTTTAAAAAGATTATCAATTTCTACATTAAGATCTTTAATCTCACTATCGATCTCTTTCTCAATACCCTTTAAATCGTCCTCAGTTAAGGCTTTATCCTCTTTAAGTTTTTTTGCCACTTTTAGGGCATCTTGGCGAATATTTCTAATGGCGATTTTCGCATCTTCGACTTTTTCGCTAGTCTGTTTTACGATTTGTCGACGACGTTCTTCTGTTAGCGGTGGTACTGGTACACGCACAACACGGCCATCATCACTAGGGTTAAAACCAAGACTCTGGTCGTTTCGGATTGCTGCGCTAATTGCCGAAATATTAGCTGGATCAAATGGTGTAATCAAAATCATACCAGCTTCAGGTGCGGTCATATTAGAAACTTGGTTAAGCGGCATTTTTGAACCATAAACCTCCACAAATACCCCTTCAAGCATTGAGGGGTGGGCTCGTCCTGTTCTTACTTTTTTAAGTTCACTCTTAAAATGATCTATACTCTCTGTCATTTTAGCCTTATAAATATCTGTATCAAACATAATTCTCCTTTTTCTCTATTTTAACACAGAAACGGCTAAAGGTTAAGTCTAGGCCAGTATTGACTTTTTATACTTTTTATGTTATGATTGTTATGAGTTAAATCAAAAACAAAAAAGGACAAAAATGACAAAAAGATCAAAAGTAGCTAATGCGAAAGCCAAAATTTCGCAAAAAATCGGATTAAATTATACAAAAAAATTTATTAATTTTACCGATCCAATTTCCCATACTGATTATAAATTAAAGATCGAGGAAGCCAAAAACCAGAAGGGCGAAACTGCCGTAAAAGTTAGCCTACCCGAAGAGAAGAATTTCTTTCGCGGCGTTAAATTCACTGAAAAAGTACGCCTAGAAAAACTCCGCGACGGCCAATGGGTCAAAATCTTACGAGCTAGATTTGGTGCAGGCGCCGAAGAACTATTTGGAGTAACAGAACTCCACGAAGAAAGCGAGCTTGAAGCACGCGACATTCGAATTATAGCAGCCGTTGAAGATATTTTGAGCGAGAATGCTCAAAAAATCAAAGTTAAAAAAGTCGCCTCCCCACGTATGAAAAAAGCCCACGCCTAAAGTTTTTGAAAGTCTTTAAAGCCGCCCTATTTTTGGGCGGTTTTCGTTTTTATATATAATTTTAACCATCTAAGCAGATCCGTCCGCCACCCTCAAGACTATATTGAATTGTGTAATTATTCTCGCCACCACCACTAATTATACCCTCCCCGCTACACTTTTTCGCAGCCGTTATGAATATATATCTGATATTATATTGAGAATATCGACCAGGCTTCCAACCATCGGCCCCATTTACAGCATAGGCATTATCCCTCCATAAATAATAAGATTCTCCGCCTGGATCGTTAAACGCTTCTGTATCTGTTTTTAAGTAAGATTTAGTAAAACTTGTAGCATAAGAATAACCAGTCAACTGGCTTGCTGTAGGCATTTGCCCCCGATCATTACTCTTATAACTATCCATAGCAGTCTTTAGTCTACTCATATCATTCTTCCGTCTAGTATCTCGTTGGTTTCTTTGTAATGTTGGTAATGCTATGAATACCATTAGGAATATTAGGCCTGCTATTGCTAGGACTAGGACTACTTCTATTATTGTGAAGGCTGGGTTGGTTTGGGGGTTAGTTTGGGGGTTGGTTTGGGGGTTGGTTTCGGTTTGTGAAGAACTATTCCACCTTTTATTTTTAGTTGGTAAAGCTTGGGCTAGCGGCCTTGAGTACTGGCTGGAGAAAGAACGGTGGTTTAGTTCTGGAGTGAGTTGGTTGTTATGGTTGATTTTGTTGTTATGTTTAGTTGTGATTGGTTTAAGCTTAAGTGTATTCATACTATCTATTTTATCTAAAAAAACGCAAGGGGTCTAAAATAAACAAATAAAGCTGTCATAATAACAGCTTTATTTAAAAGTAGAATACCTACTATTTATTATTCACTTACACCAAGTTCAATTCGTGCAAATCGTCGAATAACAATATTTTCACCCAATCTCGCAATTGTTTCGTGCAGATACTTTTCAATAGTTTTACTATCGTCCATAATATATTTTTGCTCTAAAAGAACTTTTTCAGCAAAATACTTTTTTACCTGTCCGTCAACAATCTTAGCTGCAATTTCAGCTGGCTTGTTTTCTTTAGCTACCCGCTCTTGAGCCTCAGCCTCAACTCGTGCATTCTCTTCAGCTGGAATATCAGCTTCAGACGCGTAAGTTGGATTCATAGCCGCAACCTGCATAGCAATTTGGTGCGCGAAGTTTTTAAAATCTTCAGTGCGCGCCACAAAGTCTGTCTCGCAGTTAACCTCTACGATTACACCAATTCGTCCACCATGAACATAGCTCTCAACTAAACCTTCGCGAGCTTCGCGCTCACCTTTTTTCTCAGCTTTAGTCAAACCTTTTTTACGTAATGCTTCTAGAGCCTTATCAAAATCACCGTCCGCCTCAACTAGAGCTTTTTTAGCATCAGTTAATCCTAGACCAGTCAATTCTTTAAGTTTTTTGATTTCTTCAATCGAAACCGCCATAATTCCTCCTATTTTGGATTATTTTTTTGTAGTAGCTTCTTCTTTTTTATCAGCTGCGCCCTCTAAAACGGCTGCAACAACATAATCAAGTAGTAATTTAACACCTTTAATTGCATCATCGTTTGCTGGAATCACATAATCAATTCCTTCAGGATTAACGTTTGTGTCTACAATTGCGACCACTGGAATATTTAGAGTTTTTGCTTCACGAATCGCATTTGCATCTGCAATCGCATCTGTCACAAACAAAATACCAGGTTTGCCCATCAAATCTTTGATGCCACCATATTTAACATTCATTTCTTCGATTTCTTCAGCATAACGCTGAACTTCAAGCTTAGAGTAACGTTTTTCTAATTCGCCAGTACTCATTCTCTTTTCAAGATTTTTTAGCTTCTTGATTTGTTGATTAACTGTTGATGAATTTGTTAGCATACCACCAACCCATCGTTCAGTAACAAATGGCTGATTTACACTTTCGGCTGCTTCACGAGTAATATCTTTTACTTGTTTCTTTGTACCAACAAAAAGAACTTTTTTATTAGCGCTAACAACTTTTGTGATCTCAGGTAAAGCTTTTTCTAGGCCTTCAACAGTTTTTGTTAGATCAATGATATGGCTATCTTGACGTTTGCTATGGATGTATGGCGCCATTTTTGGGTGCCAACGACTTGTTTTGTGTCCAAAATGAACACCGGATTCAAGCAATTGCTTGATATCAACTTTTACAGACATTTATGCTCCTTTGTCTTCATTCTCACCTTAATATAAGGATTTGTGGATGAGAATTGTTTCATTAAATTATTTTACTTTATCATTTTAACAGATTGGCCTTAATTTTACAAGACTTTCTAGCGATTATCACCTGACCCGCTAATTTTGCCACGATTTTTACGGCTAGCAAGTTTCTTTAAATTGGCTTGGGCAATATCGGCAAATTCTATATCCAAATAATTTGCAATAATTGCGTTATACCACAAAACATCACCCAGTTCTTTTGCGATCTCAACCTTATCTTCAGCGTCCAGCTTGCCATCTTTGTCGCGAATTATTTTCTTAAATTTTTCAGCCACTTCTCCGGCCTCGCCGCATAGACCCAAAACTTTCGCCATAAAAGCTGGATCACTAGCATCATGCCGACCGCCGCCAAATTTATCTGTTGTAATTGCCTGTTTTTGATAATTATTAAATGTTAAATTTTTCATACTATTATTTTATCATAGTTACTAAGTTCGATCCATTATTAACTAAACTACTTGCTTTTTTATAGTAGTTTTGATAGAATGGTAAAGTTATGAAAAAGAATTTACATCCAGAAAATTATCGCTTTGTCGTATTTAGCGACGAAGTTGCTGGATTCGCATTTCTTACTAAATCGACTGCGGATTCAAAAGAAACTATCAAATGGGAAGACGGAAATGAATATCCACTAGTGAAAGTTCACATTTCTAGTGCTTCTCACCCGTTCTTCACTGGCGAAGAGAAGATTATCGACACCGAAGGTCGTGTTGATCGCTTCAAGCGCTCACAAGAAATGGCTGAAGCCCGAAAAGCTGCACTCGCCAACAAAGCAAAGAAGCAAACAGCCGAAAAAGCTAAAAAAGCTGAGAAATAATCAAAAAATCTCACAAATTGAGTATAAAATATGCGTTCGATATGAGCGCATATTTTATATTATCTATGATTTATATTCTATATCCTCAATGGCGAATACTGGAATATTTACACCTTTAAACAATAAAACCATTTGTACAATAATTATTTTCGATCTAGGAACCTCTAAGTGAGTAATTTTATCTATAGCCATATTATCTAAAGAACGTACTTCAAACTCCGCAAGATATCTTGCTAAATCTTTAATTGTTGGCACTTCACGAACTCCTATAAGAATTGGAAAATTTCGGCTTATATCAGTCCCGCCCAAAAATGCATCACTAATCAACACTGATGATTTATTAATCTTTTTCGACCAATTTTGTTCTTTCATCAGTTTACTTATATCATTAATAGGTAAATTTAAAGCTTGTATTTCTTTTTGCATTTCTTCACCAGAGTATTGTATGTAGTTTTTTACAAAATCAGTCATTTTATATGAACGATTTTTGCCAATTTTTTTATATTTTTGATGCATATCCGCATATGGAAGCGCGTGGTATCTATTTTTCGCAAGAGAAATAGTTTTAATTCCGGGATTTATAAAATTGTAATAATCTTTGTATGGCTTTATCCCGTAATCAGTTATATTATTTAAAATATCTACTTTATTGAATTTTTTATCATACCTATATCGTCCAGTTCCATGCCAAAAAATCGTCTCTCTCGTTACCTTGCGATAATACAGCTCATTAAATTCGCCAATCAACTGATTTTTCCCTATTCTTCACTAAAAAATCATTCGCCCGCGAAAAAGGTCTACTTCCAAAAAATCCACGATGAGCTGAAAATGGCGAGGGGTGAGCACTTTCGATTTTTAAATGTTTAGGGTTTGTGATTTTAGCACCAACTTTTTGAGCGTGAGCTCCCCATAGTATAAATACTAGCGGCCGATCAAACTCGTTTAGAACTTCCAGTAAATTCTCAGAAAATTCCATCCAGCCATACCCAGCGTGACTACCTGGTTTGCCTTTTTCGACACTCCATGAAGTGTTCATCAGTAAAACACCTTCTTTGCCCCATTTTTCTAAATAGCCACTTTCGGGCGGTACTATACCCAAATCGCTTTCTAGTTCTTTATAGATATTCTGCAAGCTTGGTGGAATTTTAATTCCAGGACGAACCGAAAAGCTCATGCCATGCGCTTGGCCGGGCCCATGATACGGATCTTGGCCAATAATTACCACCTTCGTTTTATTCATCGGGCAGGCAGCAAAACATGAGAACATGTCTTTGCGCTCAGGATAAACTTCCGTTCGAACGCGCTCAGTGTCTACACGATTGATTAGCTTACGAAAATACGACTTTTTTGATTCATTATCAATAAATTCACGCCATGAATTATATTTCATATATCCATAATATCACATTTCAATCTTCAAAAAACTAGTTATATTTGGTATAATGTTCATATATATGCCAAAAATCGACTTAAATTTAGACAAATTAAAAAAAGAGTACTCAGAGATTGAGACGTTTTTAAGCGCACCAAGCGCTTACTCTGACCCAGAATTCTCAACAAAGAACAAACGGTTTTCCGACCTTGAAAAGATTATTGAAAAAGGCGAAGAACGCCAAACTCTAGAAAACGATATCGTTGAAGCAAAAGAACTCATATCTTCAGAATCAGGCGAACTAGCTGAGCTTGCGAAAATGGAGATTTCTGAAAATGAGCAAAGACTTCAAGACTTAGAAGAAGAATTATTTATTATGCTCGCACCAAAAGATCCAAACGATGAGAAAAATGCAATCGTTGAAATTCGAGCCGGTGCTGGTGGTGACGAGGCTTCACTATTTGCAGCCGAGCTATACCGCATGTATTTGCGCTACTGTGAAACCAATCATCTAAAAACCGATCTAATGAGCGAAAGCGCAAACGACACTGGCGGATATAAAGAAGTGATTTTCGAAGTTAAAGGCGACTCACCATATGCAAAACTTAAATTTGAAAGCGGCGTGCATAGAGTTCAAAGGATACCAGCAACTGAAAGCCAAGGCCGAATCCATACTTCAACAGTTACAGTTGCAGTATTACCTGAGGCCGAAGAAACTGATATCGAGATAAACCCAAACGACTTAAAAATTGATGTTTATCGAAGCGGTGGACATGGCGGGCAGTCAGTCAATACGACCGACTCTGCCGTACGTATCACTCACCTACCAACTGGCATAGTCGTCACTAACCAAGACGAAAAATCACAGATTAAAAATAAAGAAAAGGCCATGAGCGTGCTTCGAGCCCGACTTCTTCAGGCAAGAATCGAAGAAGAGCAAGCAAAGTTAACTGCTGAACGGAGATCTTTAATCGGCTCTGGCGATAGAAGTGAAAAAATCCGCACATATAACTTCCCTCAAGACCGAATAACCGATCACAGAATCAGCTATTCGAGGAGTAATATACCAGCAGCCATGAATGGCCAAATTGAAGACCTAGTCGAGCATCTGCAAGCTTATGAACGTGAACTCGCAGCTGATAATGCCTCGGAGAAATAATCAGACGATGAAAAAAGAAGAGCCTCACCCCACTAATTGCTCTGCTGCGCTTTGCGTATCAGAATGGTTACTACATGCGGAAAATAAATTAGCTACAGCAAAAATACCATCGCCTAAGCTAGATGCCGAAATAATATTATCTAGAGCCATAAACAGGCCCAGAACAGTCCTGCATGCTTTCCCAAACAAAAGGCTCTCCAAGCAGCAATTATTTCATGCCAATAACTGGTTGAACAAACGATCTAAGCGAATCCCAATCGCCTATATTCTTGGTGAAAAAGAGTTCTATGGACGAAGTTTCAGAGTAACAAAAGACGTGCTAATCCCTCGCCCAGAAAGCGAAAATCTGATTGAGTTGTATAAAAAATTTATTCATGATAACGACATTCTTTTAGATATTGGAACCGGCAGCGGAACTCTAGCGATTACAGCTTTTTTAGAATTTAAAGACGCACAAATCAAAGCGTATGCCAGCGACATATCAACTAGAGCCCTGGAGGTTGCCCATACGAATGCCGATACTCTTAAGGCTAATGTTAAGTTCATACAGAGCGACCTCCTTATAGATATACCTGAAAATATTAAGCAGAAAACTACTGTTATTATAGCCAACTTACCTTATGTTAATGTTGATTGGGTTGACCAAAATATAGCCAATGAGCTCCACTACGAACCACGAAACGCATTATACGCTAACGATAAAGGCTTAGGATTAATTAAAAAACTTGTACAACAGTCCTCCGAATTGAGTAAACTAAGACTTTTATTTATTGAAGCCGACCCCGAGCAACATAAAGAAATAATAGATTTCGCAAACAACCTTAACCTTAAATTAAAAGACCAGGCCGATTATTGCCTAGTCTTTAGTAGATAATTAAAGAATTTATTCTGAGTATGAGCCCAGTTGAACTTGTAGCTCTTTTTCTTCTCCATCACGTAATATAGTAATTTTAATAGTATCTCCGGCTCTATATTCTGCAGTGAGACTTGCTACGCTACCTTTTATCCCAACTTCAACGCCATTAATCTTCGTAATGATGTCCTTGTCTTTAATGCCGGCTTTTGCAGCTGGGCTTCCTGAAACTACTGCTGATCCACTCTCAGAATATACATAAGCGCCCTTATTCACTGAAAGGTTATATTCCTTTGCTACCTCTGGAGTAACTTGAACGTAGCTCACACCGATGTATGCGCGTTTTGCACTACCAGTTTCTAGAATCTCGCTCAACATCCCTTTAGCGGCCCCAATCGGGATTGCAAACCCGATGCCCTGAGCGCTTGAATCAACTGCAGTATTTATTCCAATAACTTGACCTTTAGCATTAACTAACGGCCCGCCAGAATTACCTGAATTAATTGACGCATCTGTTTGAATCATATCTGTAAGGGTTTCTGTGTCTGTACTAGAATCACTACTTGAAGCAGTAATAGTGCGGTTTGTACCTGAAATAATACCACTCGTAACGGAATTTTGGTATTGCCCTAATGCGTTGCCTATAGCAATAACTTGTTGTCCGATATTTAGAGTTTTACTATCACCCAGCTCAGCAGCAGTCAAATTATCTGCGCCATCAATCTTTAAGAACGCAATATCATTTAACGGGTCGGTAGCAATTACCTCTGCAGAGTCATATGAAGTACCATCATAAAGCACAACTGAGACTGTGCTTGCGCCATCAACAACATGTTTATTGGTTAATATATAGCCATTTGAGCTGACTATTATTCCAGTTCCCGCCCCTTGAGTCTCTCTAGATATGCTATATCTACCATATGAAGATTGAGATTTTGTTACGATCGACACAACACTTGGAGAGAGTTTATTTGCGACATCCTCGATAGAAGCTGATTCTTCTGAAAAACTAGAACTATTACCATCATTTTGGACGGTTGGGGTTTGGACTACATTGGATTGAGTAGTATAGTTTTGTACGATAACTATAGCCACAACAGATAGAACTATAGCGGCCATAATACTCGAAACAATTACCTTAACTTTCGAGTTTACAGATTTTTTTGACTTTTTTGACTCATTTGTAATATTTTCTTCATTCATACTTTAAATTTACCACCTTTTTCTTAAATTAAACTTAAAAATACTAGCTAGTTGGAAGACCAGAAAAGAAGGTCATTACAACAAAACAAATTCCGAGAGAGAAGATTACCGGTAAAATTATCTCCTGAAATTTAATTTTATCATCATCTTCTTTTGATAAGAATATCGTAAATATTAGAAAACTCAAGACTGTTACGATAATAGAAACTTGTGGAATGGCAATGCTACTAATGCCAAAAATAGCATATCCAACAACCCAATGGCTAAACAACCAAGAAAGTTCGGCTAAAGTAAGACCCCAAGCCATACTATATATCTCAAGGTTTTCGCTTTCACTGTCGGACATAATATGGCGCAATGATGAGTAGCCTATCACCCAGGCACATATTACAATAGCTACTAGCGGCCAGCTATAAGATATAGAGAATAAGGCATAAAAACCCGTAAAAACAGCCATTAGCGATTGGATCTCAACAAACAATTTCTCACTTCGCGGCTTAATAATCAATAACCAGATTATATATATTGCTGCTATCGATGCTTGAGCAATGATATAATCAGCACCAGCTAACCATATTAGTAAAGACAAGCTTAAGCATACGACTAAATCCACTAAATTGGACTTAATATTTGCCGCCCAAAATCGTGGCCTAACAGCAAAAACTCTCCATTTGCTCAAAAAAACTAGAGCAATCGCCACATAGGGCGAATTAGTAACTATAATCGAAAGCCATACGGCTGCTACAAGTAAAATATTTAACAGTATGTGCATCACGCCACTAAAAAATGAGCGCCTGCGAACAATCTTAATAAACTCCATATATCGTATTATATCACAAATAACAAGATAAGCACAATTTGTATAAATATATTCGATATGATAAAATATAGAAATGAAAAGTAGCTTTTGGCAACGACATCCACAGATTATCGACGCATTAAGCGTTATTGGTTTTATCTTGGCTGTTACAGTCGGAACAGTACTTATAAATACTTTCGTCTTTAGAAGTTATAATGTCGTCGGTCAAAGCATGGAGAACACGCTTCATGATGGCGAGAGAATAATCGTAAACAGACTACCCGTCACTTGGGCGCACCTACAAAACACTGAATATACGCCACAACGTGGAGATATAATAGTCTTCCAAAACCCAAGTTATACACCCGGGATGATCGATCAATATATAGTCAAAAGAGTTATAGCATTTGCGGGCGAGCGTGTGAAAGTAGAAAATGGTGTTTTGACTGTTTATAACGATCAAAACCCAGGCGGTTTTCACCCAGATGACGATTTTAATGGTGAACCAAAGGCCTACACTTCACATGATGGAGAATGGACTGTACCAGATAAAGAATTGTTCGTATCTGGAGACAACCGTGAAGGAAATAATTCCTACGACTCACGAAGTGGCCTAGGAACTGTGCCTCTTTATGACGTAGTTGGGCCCGCCTCTTTAAGGATTTATCCTTTTAACAAACTACGATCGTTTTAATTTTATCTTACCTATTTAGATAAAAGTTCTTCAAGACGTTTTAGCTCGTCTTCGTTTTTAAACTTGATTGTGATTTGCCCAGTACCTCTAGCAGAAGATCTGATGTTAACATCGGTCTTTAGTTTGGTAGACAATTTTTTAATCGTGTTCTCATAAGGCATTTTTGACAAAGATTTCTTCTCTCCAGCCTGCTGACGCTTTTTAAGCTGAACCATGAGTTGCTCAATTTTTCTAGCACTCCAATTCTCGGCAAGAATCTTAGGCAAAATCTCATTTATAGTTTCCTCATCCGCCTTAAGTAGTGGTCGCGCTTGGCCCTCGGTCAACTCTCCAGAGCGGATATTCTGTTTAACTACGTCTGGCAACTTTAAGATTCGCATAGTGTTGATAATGGCACTTGGGCTTCTACCACCTACACGCTGACCAATTTGTTCGGCCGTCATGTTGAATTGATCACGAAGCTTTAGGTAAGCAGTGGCAGTTTCAAGCACGTTTAAATCCGCACGCTGAAGGTTTTCAATTAGGCTTAACTCTAGTCTATTTTGACCACTTAAGTCGCGCACGATCGCAGGAATACCTTTAAGTCCGGCAATAGTCGAAGCTCGATAGCGCCGCTCGCCCGCTACAATTACATACTTTGTACTAGTGCTATCTTTTTTGTTTTTATTCTTAACTACTACAATCGGCTGCAATACTCCGTGTATTTTTATAGAATTAGCTAGAGCGTTAAGCGCTTCTTCGTCAAAATGACGCCTTGGCTGATCAGGATCAGGCATAATTTCTTTGAGTGGAATATCTACAAGTTTACTAATCTTTTCATCCACGCCCAAACTAGGGTCGAACTCGTCGTCAATTAGCATCTCTGTTGGGATTAAAGATGAAAATCCTCTGCCTAAACCTTTTTTCGCCATTAATTTTCTCCTTCTACACGTGTAATAATTTCTTTCGTAACAGCCTTATATGCTCTAGCGCCTTTACTAAACCTATCATAAACACCTACAGGTACACCATGACTTGGCGCTTCGGCTAATCTAATGTTTCGTGGTATCGGCGTATTAAACACCTTTCCAGGGAAGAATTTTTTAATCTCTTCATATACTTGCCCACTAAGAGTTGTTCTTGAATCAACCATAGTTGGAAGAACACCTAGTAAATTAAGATCTGGGTTCATACCCTTCTTAACTAGCTTCATGCTCTCAAGTAGTTGACCTAAACCTTCCATGGCATAAAACTCGGCTTGCACTGGTAGGATTAAATAATCGCTGGCGATAAACCCGTTGACTGTTAATAAACTTAGGCTTGGTGGTGAATCTATAATTACATAATCGAAGTCTTTTTCAACCGTTTCGATTGCATTTTTAAGTCTAGTGAACCGACCCTTCGTATTAGCTAGTTCAACCTCAGTATTAGCTAGTACCGGTGTCGCTGGAGCTAGTTTAAGCCCTTTATAGCCAGTCTCCATCAAGATATCTTTAAGCGTGATATCTCCAGAAATGACATCAGCCATAGTATTTTCTAATTGATTTTTATCCACACCTAAACCGCTCGTCGCATTTCCCTGTGGATCAAAGTCCAAAAGTAGCACACGACGCCCAGTTTTTGCTATAAAATAAGCTATATTTATAGCACTTGTTGTCTTACCCACCCCACCCTTTTGGTTGGTTATAGAAATCACCTTCATATTCGTCATTATATCACAAAATGCTTCAGCTTGCCAATATATTAACTGTTGAATAATAGTCTAAAATATGCTATACTAGCGAAGATATCAATTAATAAAAGGATTTTATGAAAAAAGCAGTCGTAAAAGTTGGCGGTAAACAATTTATCGTTAGCGAAAAAGAGACCCTTCTGGTGGACCTCCTCCCGCAAGGAACTAAAGAGCTCAAACTCGACGCTTTGATGCTAATTGACGGCGACAAAGTGGAAGTTGGAACTCCTGTAGTGAAAGGTGTGAAAGTTTCTGCCAAAGTTGTTGACGAACTTGTAAAGGGCGAAAAGATCCGTGTTATCCGCTATAAATCAAAGAAGCGCGTACACAAAGAAAACGGACATCGTCAAAAATACAGCAAGGTTGAAATCACTTCAATCAAAGCTGCAACCAAATAATAAAGGCCGGCCAGCCATCGAAAATAGCCCAATTTACTCAGAATAATGGGCTATTTTATTTGTATAAAATAAAATCCCACTTATATGGAGTGGGATTTTAAGTGATTATCTAAGTATTATTTATTTTCTTTTTTAGATTCTTTAGTAATATCTTTTTCATCTGGGTTAATTTTGTGCTCGTTTGGAGTTAGTCCAGCTGTCGCCTTTTTAACTTCTTCACGGCTTCTGTACCAGTAAGCTACACCACCCGTAATTGCTGTTACTGCAATTATCATAAGAGCTGCTTCCATTGGTCCAGTTTTAGGTAATTCCGTTGGCACGACTGTGTCTTCACACTCTGCGCTTCCTTCTGGAACACCCGGCTTACATTCATTGTCTTTACATTCTACGTCAACTTCCACATCAGCGGTATTTTCTTTTGCACCATTTTCAGTCGACACATTTACCTTGTTGGTTAGTTTATTTGATCCACAAGATAAATCTTTTGCCTCTGCAATCTGTGCAGTAAATTTAACGAATGCATTTGAGTTTGGCGCGTAGTTACCAATGTTTACGCCTTTAGTAGTCAAATCATTTGAGGCTAGTTTCATACCATCACCATTTGGATTACTTGCGTTCTTTAGATATGTACTATCGCTAACATATGTAATTCCTTTAGGTAGAGCGTCTTTAGCTATAACGTTATTTTGGGTTGATTCACCTACGTTGTCATAACCAATACGATATTCAATTTTATCACCAGGTTTTGCTTTGACAGTTTTTTGCCATTCAGTTTCACCAACTTTTCTAACTTGTTTGCTTACGTTGAAGTCAGCCTGTTTTTGAACCTGAGTTTTAACTTTGAAAGTTACTATACCAGAATATTGGAAACATCCGGGGATTTTACCATCCATTTTCTCATAACCAAGCAGTGAGCCTGTATTAGTTATAATGTCATCTGATAATTGAAAACCTTCTGATGGATTAACATTGTTATAGTATCGAGCAGAACCTGCGACATAAGCGATATTGAATTTCTTACTATCACTCTTGAAGACTACTTGGTCCCAAATATCTTGAGGTGTTGCATTACTAGCACTAATTTGACCTTGAATCGTCACTTGATTACTTAGAGTAGTCGGTATACTTGCTTTAACTCTAGTGTTTTCTGCAGTCAATTTTAGGTTATCCGCAGCGTTGTTATGCACATAAACCCTAATTGTGTATTCAGCATTTTCACTAACTTCCACAACATCACGCCACTTATCAGTACCTTCTGATGTAAGTTTAGCGATTGTAAAATTACGTTCATCTCCATAGTTTGGATTATTTGTGATTGAGTTAAACGTAACTTTATCTGCAGGTTTTTCAATCGTATATGTTTGTCTCTCTGGACCCCAGGCTAGTGCTGCGATGCTACCAAATGTAGCAATCGCAAACGCTAGGAACACTGAAGTTAATTTTAGAGCATTCTGATTAATTTTGAGTTTATTTATTATCTTCATATTCATTCCTTTTTTATTCTACTCGACCTGAGTTACCTTGATTTGTTGATTGCCCATTTTCATCTTCAAAGCCTCCTGCGCCAGATTCTTCAAGATCCTGAATTACACTATCATCAACTTCTTTATTTACACCTTCTTCAGCTGGTCCAACTTCTTCTAGGGCGTCCTCGTGGGTTTCTCCAGAAGTGTCGGTTACAGTGCCGTCAGTTTCTGTGTCTGGAGAAGTGGTTGATTCGTCGATATTATTTACTGGAGGAATTTCTGCTTGACCATTATCTTCCTCAATACTCTGCTGTTCATCCTGTGAATTGCCTTCATTTGTATCAACTTCATGATTACCGCCAGTATCTACAGCTTCTTCGTTCAGGTCTGGATTGATATTGATATCCTTAGATGGATCTTTTGGAGTTAGTTCTTCAGGAGTTTCGGGTACTTCCGGCGTTTCAGGAGTTTCGGGTACTTCCGGCGTTTCAGGGGTTTCTGGTACTTCCGGCGTTTCAGGGGTTTCTGGTACTATTGGAACTTCTGGGGTTTCAGGGGTTACCTCAGAAGCAGGAATCTCTTTACCAGGTAACTCAATAACCGTTCCATCGCTTAGAATAATCACTGGCTGGCCACCACACGGTAGGCGGAAATGTTTTTTCTCACCCTGCTTATTTATAAGTGTGATCATTTTGCCGTTCGGTGTTAAATTAGTAGCTTTTGCAAGATCCAGATCTCCATTCTCTATATCTTCAATTAGATACATAGAGTCATAATTAGATGTTATATTCTCAACGACTATCTGGTCAGCATATTCGTTATCCATATAATCCTTAAGCCTGTCAACAAATGACTGCTTACCAGAATCGTCCATATTTTCAACATATGATTCAACTTCAGAATATTCCATTCCGTTTAGTTCAGGTAGTCCCATATACCAAGCTTGAGCAGAAACAGCCGTTATATTATCTACATTAATTCGCTCTAAGAAGTTTGCAAACGTTTCTTCATTCGTATCACCTTCTTCAATTGCAGAACCAAAGTCGTATTTACTCTCTTTGTTCTCATCGTAAAAGTTACCTTTTTTATTTTGAGTGCTTTCTTGCTCTAAAGCACCATTTTCAGTCTTTAGAATGCCTGCAGCATTAGGGTCTATAGTAAATGAACTTCCAATCTCGCTACTGTTCTCCATAGTAGAAGACTGTTCTGTTTTTGGATCGGTATTATTATCAGAAGTATCCTTATCATTTTCCGAATCGCCGCGCGATAGCCCAAAAGCTAGACCGCCCGCAACAGTCAAGAACGCTGCTGCGCCAATTACGACTTTTCCTATCTTGCTCTTACGAATTTTATTAAACCAATTCTCTTTCTTTTCGATAGTTTCAGGAGAAGCATCTTTAGTGACTGGATCTTCGTCTGATTTTTTATCTTCTTTAGCAACTGGATCAGTATTAATTTCTTTAGACCAGGCTTCGGCATTAGATTGAGCTGCAGATTTTCCAAATCCACCTAGCTGGTTTTCGCCAATAGATTTAGTTAGGTGACCCTCTTGAATAATTGAATTTTTATCTTCTGAAGCATTTTCCTCAGTATAATCTAGCAATAAAGGCTCGTTCTCTTTATCTTTTGCAATGTTACCAAGAATGTTGGATTTTTTTTCAATATAAACAGTGTTGTATCGTAGAAAATCTGGATCAGAATCTCCACCACGAGCAAAAGCTTCTTGTCGTTTTTTATCTAGTTCATCAAGGCTTAATTCTTGGTCGCTAATATTAAATGGAGTTAAATTTTCCGTATACCCCAATTGAAGTGTTGGGTCACTGTTCTCAGATCCTTCTAGTTTGTTTTTATTAACTAGTTTAGTTTCTTCTTTATTTTTCTCAGAGGTTTTTCCCCAGTCAATAGCATCGTAACCTTTTGAGTAGGCTTCCGTCCATCCAACTTGAGACTTTCCTTTAAATCCTTTTTCCATACTTTGATCCTTTTTTGTAATTGTTATGTTTTTATATTAGCATAAATAGTTTAATTTGTCAATGCTTATATACTATATCTAGCAAAAAAGCAAATTATATTTAGCTAATTTTGCTTAGCCCAAGTGTTATGGCTAAAGCTTTTGCAACATTTGATGTTTTGCCAGAAAATGTTGTAGTATTTTTCTCTGATTTTGTTAGTTTGATAGATTCATCTAGAAACTCTTGGCTCGAGTTGTTATTAGACCTTAAGTCAAAACCATCGCGATCACTATATGTCGCAAAAGTCGCCTGGTAGTCGTTTAAATAGATATTCTCGTTATTTAAAGCTTTGCCTATTTCATTTGCCTCAAAAGATGACACATCCCGATCTCGGGCTTCGTGTGTTTCATACATAGCCAATAAAGCTTCACGATTATCGTGAGCTTCTAGTTCTCTGCTATGCTCTATCTCGACTTTTCGTTCGGACGAAATATGTTCGGCTTGATTTTCGAGCGTATTGAAATTAAATGATTCAAATTCACTGGAATTTTCAAACTTTTCATTTTTTTTGTTAAATTTGTCCATTTTTGCCTTTTATTTTTTGTTTTTATTTGTATTTATTTAAAAATAACTTATACTTTAACTATAGCATAAGTTATTTAAAAAGTCAATACCTACCTTATCTTATGGAAGGTAGGTATTTTTATATTTTTATATCTTCTCAAGAGATATTTTTAGTTCTTGCGAATCAACCTTAACTGATTGACTATAGCTAAATTCAATATGTTGGTTGAGCTTAACGTCTTCAGCTAGCACCTCTTTGGATATTTCATTAATGAACTTGTCTATTGAAAAGGCTAGAAAATCATCATCAAAGTCTAAGTTTAACTTAATTCGGTCATCGACATTTAGACCAGCCTTTTTGCGGGAATTCTGAATATGCCTAATCACTTCTCGACTAGTGCCTTCAGCTTTCAAATCGTCGGTTAGGTTGAGATCTAGTATAGTTTCTTCACCACCGTAGTTAACGGATTTTATATTGAGCTCCTCCGTTAAAATTGGCGTAAAGTCAAAAGTTTTGCCATTTTTAATAACTGTAGCGCTGGCTAGCGGCTGGCGAATTTTAACACTGTTTTTAGCACGAAGAGCTAAGGCTTCATTTACTTGCGATCGGACTTCGGCCATATCAGCAAGAACCTCCTCATCGATTACCCCTGCTTCAGGCCAATCTTTCAAATGAACACTCTCACCGCCGATTAGTTTAGACCATAGCTCCTCACTCAAAAATGGCGTAAAGGGCGCTAGAATCAGCGCTAAATAGCTCAAAACATAATGTAGAGTCTTATATGCTTGCAATTTATCTGCACCGTTTTCACTTTTCCAAAAACGACGGCGAGACCGGCGCACAAACCAGTTAGATGCATCGTCAACCATTGGCAAAACACCTTCAAGCGCTCGCGGCAGGTCATACTTATCCATGTTCTCAGTAACATCGTTGCGAAGCTGATGAACGCGGCTGACGATCCATTTATCGAGTGGGTTTTGAAGCTCATTACTCGGGTCTTTTAAGTCACCTTCAAACTCCCAGCCATCAACACTCGCATACATTGTAAAGAAGTCGTACATATTCCAAATCATTGAAAGCTTACGGGCGATATCGCTAACATCTTTATCATGTAGAGCAAAATCTTCACCGTTCAGCAAAGGCGAGCTAAGCAGTAAGAAACGGAGGCTATCGGCTGAATATTGATCCATTAGCTCAGTTGGATCAGTAAAGTTGCCTAAAGACTTACTCATCTTTCGGCCATCATTACCAGCTACTACTCCAGTAGTGATAACATTCTTAAAAGCGTTTTCGCCAAACAATGCAGTATTAATCGTATGTACATAATAAAACCACGCACGAACTTGGCCAACGTATTCAACAATGAAGTCTCCAGGGAAATTGGATTCGAATTTTTCTTTATTTTCAAATGGGTAATGGAACTGTGCAAACGGCATCGAGCCACTTTCAAACCAGCAATCGAGAACTTTATCAATGCGAGTATACTTCTCACCATCAATTTCAAAAGTAATATCGTCCACCCAAGGGCGATGGTAATCTTCTAATTCTACACCGCTCAACTCTTTTAACTCTTCATATGAACCTACAACTTTTATCTTTCCACTTTCGGTTTTCCATACAGGCATAGCAGTCGCCCAGAAACGATCGCGCGATAGGTTCCAGTCCGGTGCAGCCTCAATATTTTTAGCGAATCGACCATGTTTTAAATGGCCAGGAAACCAGTTTATATTCTCGTTTTGTTCTAACATTAAACCTTTCTGGCCTTCGATATCAAAGAACCAGCTTGGAATTGCTCGATACATGATACGTTGTTTACTACGAGGATTAAATGGATATTCGTGCTGGATGTAATCAATCTTCCAAACGATACCAGCTTTCTTTAAGCCTTTTGCAATATCTTTATTTGAACTCCAAACTTCTAGATCTTGAGTATCGTCCTTCCATGGCATAACATCATAAAGTTTTCTTGAGATGTCATCATAATAAATCCCATCATCATCAAGAATGTGCAAAATACCAATATTCTCTTTTTTTGCTAACTCAAAGTCCTCTTCACCATAGCTTGGTGCAATATGCACAACTCCCGTACCAGAATCTGCAGATACATAATCAGCCGACCAAACCCTAAAGTTGTTTAGGGGCTGTTGCTTACTTGAGCCAAAAATACTAAAGTATGACTTACGATCTTTATTATTATCAAATAAATTACCAAATAATGGGTAATATTCTAGGCCTACTAATTCGCTACCATCAACCAAAGCCTCTAAGCCGTATGAAATAGGGTTATTTTTTTCATCAATCAAAACTTTCTCAATCAAATCTTGAGCAATAATGAATCGTTCAACTTCACCAGCTTCATTCTTTACCGCAACCTTAGCATAGGTCATATTTGGATTAACGGCGAGCGCGGTATTTCCAGGTAACGTCCATGGAGTGGTTGTCCATGCTAGCATATAAGTTTCTTCTTTAGTTCCGTCAGGATCAGTGAAATCTTTTAGCTTAAACTTGACAAAAACGCTTGGATCAGTTACCGTTTGATAGGCATCGTTGTCCATAGTGACTTCGTTCTTACTTACGGGCGTTGCAAATTTCGTATCAAACATCAAAACTTTTTCACCCTCATAAATTTTGCCCTTTTCATACAGAGTTTTAAACGCCCACCAAACGCTCTCCATAAAGTCTTTGTCCATAGTTTTGTATGCGTTGCTAAATTCAACCCAACGACCAATGCGGTCAATCGTATTTTCCCATAATCCAGCTGTTGCTACCATGCTTTCGCGCGCCGTTACGATATAATCTTCAAGTGAAATTTTCGTACCGATTTCACGCCTATCAGTAATACCAAGCTTCTTCTCAACGAAGTTTTCTGCAGGTAAACCGTGACAGTCCCAGCCCCATCTACGCTCCACTCTTTTACCAAGCATGGTTTGATATCGTGGTACAGCGTCTTTCACAATCGAGCTTAATAGTGTGCCATGGTGAGGCACGCCTGTAATGAATGGAGGTCCGTCGTAAAAAACGAAAGAATTATCAATCGGTCGCTGTTCGACTGACTTTTCAAAAGTTTTCTCGTCTTGCCATTTTTTTAGAACATCTGCTTCATATTCTTTAGCTCTTTTTCTTGAGTTTGCTTCAAATTTCACAATGTCTCCTTTGTTATACTTTTCCATTTTTGCTCATTAAAACCTATTTCAACTTTATCTTTTAAAACTAGTAGCGGTCTTTTTATCAGTTTTGGGTTCTTTGATAGAATTTCTATCTGATCAGATTCTGACATCTCGGATATTTTGTCTTTTAGTTTAAATTCTCTATATAATATTCCGCTAGTATTAAAGAACTTCTTGAGTGGCAGACCTGATTTATGCCAATACTTTTTTATCTGTTCTTTCGAGAGCGGATGCTCAGTATAATCAATTTCTTCAAATGTAGCGTTATTATCTTTTAAGAATTTAATTGCCTTTTTGCATGTTGAGCATCTTTTATAGCAGTAAATTATCATATTTTGACCTCCTCATATCTAAAACAGTTTGCAACGTGGTCATTCACCATACCCATTGATTGCATAAATGCATAACAAATGGTTGGCCCGACAAATTTAAAACCATGCTCTTTAAGATCTTTACTCATCTTTTCTGAATAATCGGTTAAGGCTGGAATATCCGATTGACTTTTTCTAGCATTATCAATTGGACTACCACCAACAAAACTCCATAAATAGTCGCTAAAATCACGATTTTTCATAATCTCTAAGGCCGCAATTGCATTTGCCCGCACACTGTAAACCTTTAGACGATTTTTAACGACATTTGCGGTTTTTAGAATATTATCTAATTCCTCGTCGGTCATTTTTGCCACTGTTTCAACATCAAATCCGTGAAATGCTCTACGGTAGTCTTCCCTCTTTTTTAAAATAATATCCCACGATAAACCAGCTTGGGCGCCTTCTAAGCAGAGCTTTTCAAATAATTTCTGACTATCTCTAACTGGCATACCCCATTCTTCGTCGTGGTATTTGCACTCAAGATCGTTCTGCTCAGCCCATTTACATCTCATATTTTACCTTAAAATAAAAATCACTTCCTTTAGATATCAGTTTTATAGTATCAGAATTCGTTTTCACGAACGGTACCATCTGATTTCCAAAAGAAATGATTCTTTTAGCGCTCGATTTAGCTTTATCGGAGCTTTCCCGCCAAGTTCTACTAAGAACTAACTTTTCTTCTTGGTGACATTCACGGTTGATAGTCGCTATTTTGCATCTTTATGAGCAAACCGTCATTACCATAATTATACTAGAAAATAGCTTTTTATGCAACAAATCGACGTAATAATTTAAGCGTAGAAACTAACTTCATTGATCGTAGGTAAAGGTCGGCCACGCCACATATTTATTACTTGACCATTATCTGTTAATGCCAAGATAGTTGGATATTCAACTATGTCGTAAGTTTCGACGAATCCAATATTTTCTCGCTTTTCTGGATCGATTTCTTCAAGCTTTTTGCCTGTTTGGCGCTCAAAATCCCTTAAATAGTCAAACACTTCCCGGGCGTGATCACTATTTTCTTTATATACAACTACTGCTTTCATTTTGTTTCCTCTTTTTTACTTCTTGCTAGAATTTCTTCAAAATCATCAATCGTCTCAAATTCATGAAAAACGCTGGCAAAACGTATATATGCAACTTTATTTATATCAAACAATGCCGATAAAACTTCTTCACCAATCTTACGTGAAGGAATTTTATTGCCGTTTCTCAGTAAATTATTTTCAACTCGATTAATTATTTCTTCAACTTGCATATCTGGAACAAACTTACCAACCGATCTAATTATAGCTCTGCGAAGTTTGTCGCGATCAAAATATTCTTGACCACCATGGCTTTTTATAACTACTAACTCGGGCTTTTCTACTCTCTCATAAGTAGTGAAACGAGTGCCATCGGCGGCCAATCGACGTCTACGAATAGATTGCCCGTCTGCTGAGATCCGGCTTTCTAAAACTTTAGTCTCGTCGATTTTATAATTTTCCATCTATTAGTTCTTCTTATTTCGCTTTCTTCTTCGTAAAAATGCTGGGGTATCATTCTCTTCATCGTCATCAGCCGTGGCCCAAATGTTTGCAGTTTCAGTTTCATCAGCGAAATCAGCTGTAGGATCTTTAGTCTCTAGCTCCATATCAATAGCTTCAGAGATTGGAGAACTCTCAGATTCATCTTGAGTGTCGTCATCGTTATTTTCTAGAGAGAACGTTTGTTCAACTACATTATCTAGAGTTTGGACTGGTTGAATATCGCTATAAATGCCATCAAAACCAGTAGCAATCACAGTAATAATTAGTTCATCTTCGAGATCAGGTTTCAGAGTTGCACCAAAGATAATGTTTGCATCTGGTGAAACTGCACCAGTAATAATCTCAGCGGCTTCTTGGATCTCGCTCATGCTCATATCATAACCACCAGATACATTGAATAGCACACCCCGGGCACCATCAATTGATACTTCGATTAGTGGAGACTCAATAGCCTGTTGAGCAGCCTGTGCGGCACGGTCTTCGCCGCTAGCACGACCAATACCCATTAATGCCGACCCAGCATTGCTCATAACGGCTTTAACGTCAGCAAAGTCGAGGTTAATTAGACCGTGTTCGGTAATAAGTTCTGATATTCCCTGCACACCTTGACGTAATACGTCGTCGGCAATTTTAAATGTTTCAAGAAGTGGAGTTCGACGATCAATAGTTTGAAGAAGTCTATCATTTGGAATAGTAATCAAAGTGTCGACAGAACGAGAAAGCTGAGCAATTGCCCAATCAGCATTAGTTTTACGTTTAGCACCCTCAAAACTGAATGGACGAGTGGCCACGCCAACTACTAAAATCCCAAGTTCTCTTGCAATTTCAGCTACAACATGACCAGCACCAGAACCAGTTCCACCACCAGCACCGATAGTTACAAACACCATGTCCGCGCCTTCTAGAGAATCGCGAATCTCATCTCGAGATTCATTGGCTGCAGCTTCACCTACAGAAGGATCGGCACCTGCACCAAGACCATTAGTCGTAGAGTGGCCTAGGTGGATTTTTGTGTCAGCTTTTGAGTTATGCAAAGCTTGAGCATCTGTGTTCATAGCAATAAACTGCACGCCCCCAAGGCCTGCGTCTTTCATTCGATTAACTGCGCTTCCTCCAGCGCCACCAACACCTACAACTTTAATACTAGCAAATGTCTGAACTTCGTTTGGTTTAATTTCTGGCATTTCGTCTCCTCTTTACTATATCAATTATAACACTTTATTTGCGTTTTCTGAATAATTTTTTGAAAAATCCACCTTCATTATGACTATGGCGCGTATCTAGGCTCGAAAGTCTAGAATTTTCGATCATAAGACCAATCGCTGTTGCATATTCAGGTTTATTTATTTCACCTGCCGCACTGCCTACTTCTTTAATCTTTCCAACTTGAGAAGCAAGTTCTAAATAATTACGCGAAAAATCAGCAATTTTACGCAAGTTAGCACCACCACCAGTTAGCACAATTCCGCTTGGTAGTTTTTTATCTCGTCCAGCGCGCTTTAATTCTTTTTTAATAGCTTCAAAAATTTCTTCAAGGCGAGCCTCTATAATTTCATCAATCTCTTCAGTATTAAAACTATAATGTTCTTTTTCACGTTTAACCATTGCATTTCGGCTTTCTTCACGAGGAATAGCCACGCCATGCTGCAACTTAACAATCTCCGCAACTTCTGGTACAGTCTTTAAGCCAATTGCTAGATCGTTAGTTATGTTTGCGCTACCTACAGGAATTATTCTGACGAATTGCAAATCGCCCTCTTCAAAAATAGAAATCCCAGTAGTCGAAGCGCCTAGATCAATCACTGCTACACCACTTTCCATCTGATCTTCATCTAAAACCGACTTAGCTGCAGCAACTACGCTAGCAACCGTTTGATCCGGACGAACATTCGCCATCTCTGCAGTCCGATGTAAATTATTTACGTAAGGTGTTAAAGCAGATACAACATTAGCTTTAACTTCTAACCTTGTTCCTGCCATACCTAGAGGGTCTCTAATTCCGTCCTGACCATCTAGACGGTACGAATGTGGAACAAACTCTAGTATTTCTCGGTTAGCCGGCACCTTACCAAGAGTGGCTACATCCTCAATCCTGATGAGATCCGCTTCCGAAATTTCGTGATCGGCCGAACCTAGAGCTATCATACCGTCAGTTTTAGTACTGATAATATGTGATCCATTAACGTTTATAGTTGCGTTGTTCACCTGATACCCGCTAACTCTTTCAGCTTCACCAAGAGCATCGTCGATGGCTTTAGCCGGGCCTGCTAAGTTTGATATAACACCTTTACGCATACCGTTGTTTGGCGCTGCACCCACTCCAACAACCGTTGGTGCTCCATCATCAGACAAGCTCGCAACCACGCAACGAACAGTAGTCGTACCGATGTCGATTCCTACTGCATATCTAGACTCTTCATTCATACAGATATTATACCGCTAATGTCAAAAATTCGCAAGTTTTTAAGCTAACACAAAACCACCCCGCTTTAGGCGAGGTGGTAACGATATGGTGCTGGGGGAAAGATTCGAACTTTCGAAGGCATCTGCCGACAGATTTACAGTCTGTTGTGTTTGACCGCTTCACTACCCCAGCGTATATAAAAATGGAGCCACCTTTCGGATTCGAACCGAAGACCTGCTGTTTACAAAACAGCTGCTCTAACCAGCTGAGCTAAGGTGGCACAACCAAATTGCTTTTTTATTATACATGAGTATTTATAAAAATTCAATAGGTTTTTAGATTATTCTATCGTCAAAATCTCAACGCCATCATCGGTTACAAGCACTGTATGCTCAAAATGAGCGCTGAGGCTCCCATCGCGCATAAAAACGCTCCACCCATCATCACCATCATCAAATGCAACTTTGCCGCTACCAAGCGACGTCATAGGCTCAATGCAAAAAGTATCACCCGCAAAGAACGAAACGCCTTTGCCTTGCTTCCCATAATTTGGCACTTCGGGCGGCATATGCATCTTAACTCCGATGCCATGTCCGACTAGATCATGTACATTGCCAAGTTTGGATTTTTTGAGAGATTTTTCTACTGCAGCGCCGACATCGCCGGTCTTAACACCTGGCTTTACTACAGAAATACCCGCTGCCAAAGCTTTTTTAGAATCATTTAATAGATGCTTCACTGCACTGCTAGGATTCTCTCCAACACAAATTGTAGTACATGAATCAACCATCATACCTTTATAAGCTATAACCATATCAAAAGACACAACGTCGCCCTCTTCAAACGGAATATCATTAGGTGCGCCGTGGACAACACAATCATTGACCGATATACAGACTACTCCTGGAAAGTCTACATCCGGGGTCAAGTAGCTCGACGTAGCACCATATTCTTTAATTTTACTTCTCGCATATGCGTCAGCTTCAAGACCAGTCACTCCCGGTTTCGAAAACTCAGATATTTCGCGCAAAATTCGCGCCAAAATCTTACCACCTTCGCGCATCGCCTCGATTTGTTCAGGCTTCTTATTACCTGTAATTAGATTATCTCGCATGAATTAATTTCCTCCATTATCCGATCGTGAACTTGCCCAACAGTACCAGTGCCATCTATGTGCGATATTCTTATACCGTTTTCGTTAAAATACGTTAAAACTGGATACATCTCTTGTCGATAAATTTTTAGTCTTTCGTCAATTATTTCTGGCACGTCATCAAGACGACCGCGAATAGCTAAACGGCGTAGTAGTTCACTTCGTGGGACTTCTAAAACGATAACTAAATCAATTTTACGTATACTATTTTCTCCAGCAGTTTCTAGCAACCACTTTGCTTGCTCTAACTGCCTTGGAAAACCGTCCAGAATCACTTTCTTAACTTTATCGTCAGCTCTATCTAAAGCTTCGCCCATTACGCGATTAACAATCTCTGGGTCGACCAGTTTTCCTGTCGACATGCGAGTTAGCAACTCAGGATCTTTACTGTCGCGCAGCAGCTGGCCAGCACCAAGCCATCGCCAATCATTGCGTGCTGCGAGTAAATTTCCTTGAACGCTTTTACCCGCTCCAGCTGGACCAAAAAATACAATCATCTATGTTATTTCCTTTTGTTTTAAATATCTATATTTAAATTATAACACAAGCATAGACTATTTATTCAGTTCTTCTTTAACAATCTTAGCAATAACTGCGCCATCTGCGCTAGTGCCAAATTTAGATTTTACAGCACCGATGACGGCGCCCATTTGTTTTATGTCGGCGTTTAGTTCTGACATTTTAGTTTTAACGGCAGCTCTAATATCTTCTTCGCTAGCCATTTCTGGCAAATATTTCTGGATTACGACAGCTTCTTTTATTTCAATTTCTGCGCGCGCTTCATCTAGTAGCTTGGCTGCTTCGTTTCGCTTTTTCACTTCACGTGCTAAAATCTTCTCAATTTCGGTGTCGCTCAAACCTTCGTCTCTTTTATTAAGAGATACTTCTTCATCCAGGATTGCTGCTTTTAAGCCTCGAAGAACGTTCGTAGTAAAAGCGTCACGTGCTAGCATCGCTGTTTTTAAATCACCTGTAATTTTTTCTTTTAGTCTCATATAATCTCCTTAGAATTTAAAAATGCCAGCTAGTTTTATCCGGCTGGCAAGTTTTACATCTCTAGCGAATGCCAAGACGCATTTTGTTGAGCTTTTCAGCTTTGCGTTCGTTGCGAATGATCGCTTTCTTGCGACGCTCAGTTTTGCTAAGTGGCTTAGAAAACCGCATTGAAGTTTTAGCTTCGCTCAAAACTCCGCTCTGCAAAACCTTTCGATTGAAACGACGAATAATATTTTCGTTAGCTTCTTTCTGGTCTTTTCTCGTTACTTGTATACTCATATAGCTCCATTTTAACACTTTATTATCTAAAAATCAATAATAAAATAGTTTAATTATTTAACACGTCTTCGTAAACCTGCTTTAGCTGTTGGCCAATTTTATCTAAGCTTCTCTCTTTAGCTACTTCATAGCCCTGTTTAGTAGTTGAAGGGATTTTATTAGAGAAATAATCTTTTAAGATGGAGATGAATTCTTCATTTGAATTACCCTTATAGCAGTTCATTTTATCTACCAACCAAGGATCATATACACCAATGTCTCGTAAAATTACTTGACAGTTGGCCGCGAGCGCCTCTAAGACGACTATACCCTCTGTTTCTTCATACGACGGGAAGAAAAACAGATCAGCAGCCGCATATGCGCCCTGAATAATATCACCTTTAATATATCCTGGCATTATCACATTATCAGGTTTTGAATTAATTGCTTTTCTGATTTTATCAGTCACTGCAGCAGTTGGAGTATATCCAAACCAAATAAAAGTATACTCTGGAAACTCACGAGCGATCTCAAAGAAATCAGGCAAACCTTTTCTTTCAAAAAAGTGTCCAACAGATATAATTACTTTATCTGATGGAGATAAATTGAAGTGGTGACGAAACTTTTTAATTTTCGCTTGGTCTTTTTTAAATAAATCTAAATCTACGCCATTTGAAATCGAAACTATAGGTGACGGTAGATTGTACTTTTCTAAAACTTTTTTAGAATATGGAGTTGGAGTCAGTATAACGTCACCAAGGCTATAACACCGAACTAGCCAGCGTTTAAATAATGGCGATACTAGATTTGAAAACGCAAAAGAGTTCTTGAAATCTTCTTCCGTTGAATGAGCGTGATAAACCACTTTCTTATTGTGTTTATGCGCTTTTTTAGCTATATGGTATGAATCCATACCAACAGTGTTTACATGTAGAATGTCATAATCATCTGAATTATCAGTAGTAAAATCAACCCTAGCTAGTTTTAAAGCTTCAATTTGGTGCTTCATTGCTCGGCCAACACCAGATTTACTTAAGACCTTTTCACCCTCTTGGCACAACAGTACTTTCACTTTATTCAACTCCTTTTTTATGTTGAGAACGGTGGTTGAATTATAACTCACTTACGAGTTAAATGCAAAATTCTACCTTCAACACTGCGGTGTCCCCGCCATTCATTTATACCTATTGAAAATACCACATCGATAATTTCACCTGGTTCTGCATAAAACTCGGACGGCGCATTAAATTTAAGCATTTTTATCTGCCGCTGACCATCTGACAAAGTGAGTTTTATGTGTTGACCTTTATCACCCATCTCCTGGCGTCCAACCACTGTTACGTTTTCAGCTAAGAATATCGGTTCTTCGTTGCCTGGGCCAAATGGCTCAAGTAGTTGAATTTTATTATATAAATCGTATGTTAAATCTTCAAAATCATCTAATTTTACATCTACTGCAGGCACTAGTTTATCCGCCTGATTTTTAAGATTAAGTGACTTATAAAATTTATTTACAGCTTTGCGGAAATTAGAAATTTGGCTAGTTTCGAGCGTCACGCCAGCTGCAGCATCATGTCCACCACCTTTAATTATAAATCCTGCCGCCGCTTTCACCGCCTGACTTACCGAGAAATCCCCAAAACTTCTAGCACTGCCTTTTGATATTTCATTACCAACGCCAATTACGAACACTGGTTTCTTGAATTTTTCTACTAGCCCAGATGCAACAATACCGATAATCCCATCATTAAAACTTTCATCCTCTACAACCAAAACATTGTCGCTTTGATATTGCTCGGCCTTTTTTATTGCAGTTTCAAGGGCCGAGCGCTGAAGAGTTTGCCTTTTTTTATTAAGAGCGTCTAGCTGATGAGCTTTGTCTAAAGCTTTGAAATTATCTTGCTCAAAAACTAATTCTAGAGCCTTTTCGGCAGTTTCTAGTCTGCCTGCAGAATTTATTCTAGGGCCTAAAACAAAACCCAATGTAGAAGTTGATATGGTTTCAACGCCTGCCACCGACATTATAGCCCTTAAGCCCGGGCGCTTGGTTTTTTCAAGCACCTTCAATCCCCAAAAAACATTTTGTCGATTCTCCCCTATCATAGGCACAATATCACAAACTGTACCTAAAGCGACCAAATCAAGCATCCATTTTTCATGTCCATTCTCTAATCCACTCAGCTTAGAACTAAGTGCCTGAGCTAGCTTAAACGCTACACCAACTCCAGCAAAATTAGAGCCACCTGGATATTTATTTTCTGACCTACGTGGGTTGACGACCGCTACCGCATTAGGCTGAACTTCGGCAATATTATGGTGGTCAGTCACTATAACTTCCATACCTAAGCTATTTGCAAGACCGATCTCTGTATGGTTTAAGCTTCCACAGTCTACCGTTAAAATTAGACTAGTTCCGCGGCCTTTCATTATTTTAACGGCTCGTTCACTGATTCCATAGCCGTCTATAAATCTATCTGGCAAAAAATAATCCACATTTTTAAAACCCATTTTCCCTAAAGAATCCAGAAGTAGCGCACTTGCCGTTACGCCATCAACATCATAATCTCCATAAATAGTAATGTTTTCTTGAGTTTGTTTAGCCTCGACTAATCTAGCCACGGCTGCGTCCATATCTGGTAACAAAAAAGGATCGTTCTGTTTTTTATAATCTGGATTTAAGAATTCCGACCTGTCTTCAGGCTTGATTCCGCGTCTATTTAAAATAACATCAATTATCTTATCGCTCAAAAAATACTCCAGTTTAGTTAATTTAGTTATATATCGCGTCTTTTACTAGTGATTCTGCGTGGTGAGCGAGCGACGCTTTGTTGATCTCGTATCTTAACCACAATCGTTTGTAGTTCTTTAAAGATTAGAAAGTCTGTATTGGCTGAATACACAAAAGTATTCTTCTTCTTTTCCATATTCAAAAATCCAGCCTTATGAAGTTTATGAAGTTCACGCTGGATATTGCCTGGGTCTTCTTTAATTAGTTTTGCTAGCCCTCGAACGTGCATCTTGATCGCTGGGTAGGTAACAAAAAAAACAACGATTTTCCGCCTCACTCTAGATGTTATCAAAATATCTAAATCAATCATTCCCTTTATCCTTTAATTCCTATTTTACATGATAATTGATTTTTTACAACAATTTCAGCGCCAATTTAAAATAATGTCGTTAATCTTCTTCACTGCCTCTTCGTGCGAAGGTATTTTATTGTCTTCATAATAATGGTTGGTATCTAAATAATTAGCCTTAACATCTAGAATGTGCATTTCATCAGCCGTTATGTGTAGGCGGTCGACCGCCGCAACACTTGCAACAGGTGTTGCTACAACTAGTTTTTTGTAGCGCACGGGTTTAAGAAAATCGATCGCTACGTCGATCGAAGATCTGTCGGTGAAGCCATCACTAACTAAAATAATAACTCGGTCCCTTAATAAATCCAAGTCAACTGTTCCACCATCTCCGAGGAGCCGATTGATTTTTTGAAAGCTTTCGCGTTTTTGCTGCTCAAACAGGCCAAAGAATTCGCTTTGATAGCCATCAAATTCGCCTGTAGTCATAAAAGAATTTTGAACGAAATTGCCGTTTTGCGACACTCCACCAAGAAGGAGCCCTTCTCCTGGCACTTCAATATCTTCACTTAAAATCATCGTTAGCACACAGTGAAGCTCGGCGGCAATTGGTTCTCCAACTAGAATCCCACCATCGTTTAGTGCAACCACCGCACAATCTTCGTAGCGATATTTTTCCAGCAATTCACTTGCCAATTCTTCACCCGCCGATTTCCTACTTTCAAAATACATACTTTCATTTTATAATAAAAAGTGAATATGCGCTACTATGAAATTGCACCAATTAAAATTATTCGCACAAACAGTGATGTTTTTACGTATAATTTTGATGGCGATTTAGAGAACGGCACGATTGTAGAGATTCCAATCGGTAAAAAAACTGTGGTTGGTGTGGTATATAAAAAGGTGGCTGAGCCTAGCTTTAAAACTCGGACGATTGAATCTATTGTAAGCCAAAAGCCGCTACCTGCTCATCTCCTAAAACTATCCCTATGGATGCAAAATTATTACCAAACTCCGCTGGCCCAAATTCTAGGTAGCATTTTGCCTAGCGGCATCACAAAAACACGCCGCAAAAACACTGAATCTAGCGAAGTATCAGATAAAAAGGTTGGCTATCGAACAAATTTTTTGTTCACAAGCCAACAGCAAAAAGCTATCGAAAAAATCGAAAAAACTAACCACGGAACGATAATTCTGCACGGAATTACTGGATCTGGAAAAACTGAAGTATATATAGATCAGGCACAAAAAACTATAACTAACGGAAAATCTGTCATATTATTAGTTCCAGAAATCGCCTTGACGTCGCAACTAGTTTTAAACTTTTCACAGGTTTTTGGCGATATAAGTATTTTGCACTCTCGCATGACCGAGGCAGAAAAACACAAAACTTGGATGAAAATTCATCAGAACCCTAAGCCACAGGTAATTATTGGTGCTAGGTCTGCGCTGTTTGCGCCAGTTGATAATTTAGGATTGATAATAATCGATGAGGCCCATGAACCAAGCTTCAAACAAGAGCAGACACCAAAATATTCAGCCCTACGCGCAAGTAGTTTTCTAGCAAATGAGCTCAAGATAAAAACCATCTTCGGCTCCGCCACACCACTAGTTGAAGATTATTATATTGCTAGCACAGATAAAACAAATTCACCAATAGTAAATATGACCAAACTCGCAGTTGCTGGCGCAAAACCGCCTAAAATTGACCTTATTGATCTAACAAAAAAGACAAACATCTCCCAACATCGTTTCTTTTCAAATAAACTACTTAAAGAAATGAGAGCGTCACTAGAGGATGGTAAACAAGTCTTGCTTTATCATAATCGTCGCGGAAGTGCAAGCTTGACGACCTGCCATAATTGCGGTTGGACGGCACTTTGCCCACATTGTTTCGTCCCCTTCACTCTTCATGCGGATAAGCACAAATTAATTTGCCATATTTGCGGTACCGAAGAAAAAATCCCAACTTCATGCCCAGAATGCGGTGAAGCCGAGATAATCCATAAAGGTATCGGTACTAAGATGATCGAGCAAGAAGCTCGCAAACTATTTACCAACAAAAAAATTGTTCGCTTCGACGCCGACAGCGAAAAAGATAGTACAGTCGATAAGTTATACTCTCAAATAGTCAACGGAGATATTGATATAATTATAGGTACTCAAGTAATTGCCAAAGGTTTAGACCTACCAAAACTGCGCACCGTAGGCGTCGTCCAGGCGGATGCAGGTTTAGCTTTACCCGACTTCACTTCACCTGAGCGAAATTTTCAGCTACTGGCTCAAGTTATTGGGCGCGTCGGTCGCCACGCATCTGATACTAATGTGATAGTACAGACATACCAACCAAATAGTCCGTCGGTTCAATTTGGCATTCACCAAGATTATGACGGATTTTATAAACACGAGATTGCAGTTCGCAAACAAACAAACTTCCCGCCTTTCGTATATATACTCAAATTAACTTGCGTATATAAAACTGAGAAATCAGCCATAAAAAATTCCCGCCAAGCTGCACAAGAAATTAGAACAGCACACGCATCAGAGGTCCAAATTTTAGGGCCAACACCTGCTTTTTATGAAAGAGTTGGAGACACAT
>JAGOOS010000039.1 GCA_017992395.1 Candidatus Saccharimonadota bacterium | reverse complement strand
TTTTTTTTAGATAAAATAGATAGTATGAACACACTTAAGCTTAAGCCAACCACAAATCAAACAAGAAAAGGTTTTACTATCATAGAAGTAGTCCTAGTCCTAGCAATAGCAGGTCTAATATTCCTAATGGTATTTATAGCTCTACCTGCTCTACAAAGAAACCAACGAGATACTCAACGTAAGAATGATATGAGTCGATTTATATCGGCTATCCAAAATTACCAATCAAATAATCTGGGCAAAGTACCGTTGGCGGCTGATTTGGGTGGTAATAACGGCGGGAGCTCTGTGCAGAATACAAATTTTGGTAAGAGCTATTTGACTATAAATGGGGACCATTTTTCTGATCCTAACGGTAGAGATTATTTGTTGTGGGAGATGCCATCGACATGGGGGGACTCCCCGGGTATGAATCATACTAGTTCGGGTGGTGATAGGACTCCAATTTATTATTTTTATAATTCAGTCTGTGGGGGTGATAAAGTAATTACAAAAAATGGTAGGAATAATTTCTCTATCATCATGGTATTAGAGGGTGGAGGCAGGTATTGTCTAAATAACTAACATTGACTAACCTAGGCAAAAATGGTATAATACAAAAGTGTTAAAATAAAATTAGGGGTGATAATTTTGAAAGAAGCAAGAACTTTAACCAAAGAAGAGGAAGAAATAGTTCATTCTCTTCGTGAATTTATTGATTTAGGACTCGACCCATTAGATACAGTAGAGACGATCTATCAGTATTTATTAATGTTGAGTTCTCATGGTCCTGAAAAGAGTATATTGGAGATTTCTAAAACAAGAATCTCTGATGGTGATCAGAGTAAAATTCCGATTGCCGCCGTAATTGAAGATTTAACTGACGACGAATACTCTAAACTACTTGAAAACGAAGCGGTGACTTTAGGTGAAATTGCTCAAACCGGTATAGATAATTTGTCTGGCGTACTAAGTGCAACTCACGAATTAGCTGTAAGGCAAGCAATACATGAGTATGGAATACACCGTACATTTAATGTACGCAACTACAATTCCTAGAGTGGCCCAAAAATCAATAGTGTCTTCGGTGGATTAATGAATCCACCGGTTTTTTTTGCAAAAAACTACTAAAAATGCTATGATATAATTAAATCTAAACAGTAAAATACCAGAGAGGAGCTTCATGTCTGGACACAGTAAATGGTCAACAATTAAACGTCAAAAAGGTGCAGCTGACGCTAAGCGTGGTGCAATTTTTACCAAAATAGGTAATCAAATTGCTATTGCGGCGCGTGGTGGAGCTGATCCAGATATGAACCCAGCACTTTCAGTAGCTATCAGCAAAGCTAAAGCTGCAAATATGCCAAATGCAAACATCGAGCGTGCGATTGCTCGCGCGACAGATAAAAATGCGGCCGTCTTGGAGGAGCTTACTTATGAAGGCTATGGTCCGGGTGGAGTTGGATTCATCATTGAGACAGCTACAGATAACCGTAATCGAACTTTGCCTGAGGTAAAAACTGCCTTAGTTAAAAACGGCGGCCGAATTGCTGATGCTGGTAGCGTGGCTTTTCAATTCACTAGAAAAGGCGTTATTATTGTGGCCGCAAGCGGTGAGGATGCATTGCTTGAGATATTAGATGCTGGTGCTGAAGATGCGATTGAAGAAGACGGTGAAATCACAGTTTATATAGAAGCCAAAGACTTAATGAAAGTTCGCCAAAATCTACTAGATAGCGGCTTGGAAGTTAAAGAAGCTGAACTTCAATATGTGCCAAATAATGAAATTCAAATCTCAGATGAAGAAACTTCGGCAAAAATCTTAAAAATAATGGACGCTCTTGATGATCTTGACGATGTTGTGAATGTTCATACTAACGCAGATTTAACAGAATAATAGACTTGACCACTCTTAAGGTTTACTGTTAAAATTATTTATGGATAAAATAAAATTCTTAGTTAAAAATTACCAAACTCCCCCCGAAGCTATAAGTTTAGTTGAAAACACCAAAATTCTTTTGGTGGCCGGGATTTCTGGTGCTGGTAAAGATACGATAAAAAAGCAACTGCTCAAAGACACTGAATATCGTGATATCGTAAGCCACACCACTAGACCAATTCGATCAAATAACGGCAATGATGAAATTGACGGAGTTGACTACAGCTTTATCTCGCTAGATAAGGCTGAAGAAATGCTGATTGATCGTCAGTTCATTGAGGCAAAATTTGTTCATGGGAAAGTCTATGGTACGAGTATCTCTCAAATAAAACAGGCCCACGATAATGACCAAATTTCAATTACTGATATTGATATCGAGGGGATCTCTGAATATAAAAAATTAAGTGATAAAGTTGTGGCTGTATTTATTTTGCCGCCGGATTATAAAACTTGGCGTGCAAGATTTGCCAACAGATACTCGAGCGCCGATGAATTTGAAGCAGAATTTAATAAACGGTTACCTGAGGCTATAAGAGCGCTTGAAAAAGCATTAAGTCGTCCGTATTATCACTTCATTTTAAATGACGACTTTAGAAATTCGGCTCGAATCATCGATCAGATTATGCACCAAGATGTAGAATTTAATTATAAAGACATTGAAGTTCGCTTGCGGGCTGAAAAGCTACTTACAGATATTAAAAAGAAAGCAGAAACTCAGAAATAAAAAATTTCTAGCACTCGCTTGCATTAAGTGCTAGAAGATGCTACAATTAAGCCATGAATATAACTTTGAGGCAAACACAGATTTTGATTGCGATTATTGAACAGTATGCTGAAGTTGCCAGCCCAGTTGGTAGCGTAACGCTGGCTAAACTATTTGGCGTTTCGAGCGCGACAATTCGTAGCGAAATGGCGAAGCTAGAGGAGATGAGTTTAATCACCCAACCCCACACTTCAGCTGGCAGAATCCCAACTGATAAAGGCTATCGATTTTACGTCAACCGCTTAAATGATATGCAAGAGAATAATGAATTCATGCTAAATGCAGATAATTCTCAAGACAACTTTACGCGTGGAGTACGAGCGATCTCCTCTCGCGTAACTGCGCAAAATGATCGCGCCGATCATGCGATTCGCAGCGCAGTTGACTCACTAGTTGAACTAACTGGTAATCTTGGGCTTGCTACGATTGGTGATCAGCTTTATATTAATGGGATCTCTAATCTGTTTTCTCAGCCTGAGTTTGAATCAGGCACGGCTGTGCAAGGCATCGCTCAGCTTTTAGATAACCTTCAACCATGGCTAAAAGAAGTTGCGCCAAACCAACCTCTGAACGTGTATATTGGAAGCGAGAATCCAGTTGGCAAAAGCTCTGGGGCGACTTTGGTTATTAGCAAATTCCGTTCGCCATATAGTGAGAACACTTATATCGGAGTTTTAGGCCCAACTCGCCAAAGTTATGGTAAAGTGATCCGTTTAGTCCGCCATACGGGGCAATTTTTAGAAGAAACATTACATTTTTAGGAGGAGATTATTATGGATAAAGATAGTAAAATTGAAGCAAAAAAAGCAGAAATTCAAAAAAAGCTCGCTGAATGCGATGATCTAAAAAGTGATTTGCAGCGTACGCGTGCCGATTTTGAGAATTACCGCAAAAATACAGATGCTCGCGTATCTGCGTCTCAAAAGCTTGGTGAAAAGAAAGCTATTCTCTCACTTCTACCGATTGTAGACGACATTGAAAGAGCGATTGCTCATTTGCCAGAAGATTTAAAAGGCAATTCTTGGGCGCAAAATGTTGTTAAGATGAACAAAAATCTAGAAAAAAATTTAGACAAGCTTGGCATTAAGAAAATTAATACTAAAAAGAACGTAGTGTTTAATCCTGAGCTGCATGAAGCGGTTCAGTTTGATGATTCTGCAGACGGTAAAGAAGAAGTTATAGCTGAAGAACTTCGTGCTGGTTACCAATTGAACGGCGAAATTATTCGCCCAGCGATGGTCAAAGTTACGCGCAAATAACTCTTTAAAAATAACCATAAATATGATAAACTATAGTTATGAACGGTGGGCAAAAACTTGAAAATCTAAAGAAATATGTGCGAGCAGCAAATTATTTAACTGTGGCACAGATTTTCTTACAGGGTAATTTCTTGCTTGAAAAACCACTTTCTTTTGATGATATTAAACCGAGACTTTTAGGGCACTGGGGCTCTTGCCCGGGCGTGAATCATGTTTATGCGCATCTTTTGCGGGTTTCGCAAAAGCCTTCCGCACTTAACACGGCATTTATTTTAGGTCCAGGTCACGCATTTCCTGCCTTACAGTCGAATCTATTTTTAGAAGATACACTAGCCGATTTTGACCAAAAAGCTACACGCAATAAAAAAGGCATTGAATATATAGCACGCAACTTTAGCTGGGCGGGGGGTTTTCCGTCGCATGCCAGCCCCTTTACACCAGGCGTTGTATTAGAAGGTGGTGAACTTGGATATTCATTATCTACAGCTTTTGGGGTGGCCTTAGATAATTCAGAATTGGTTGTTGCTACATTAATTGGTGATGGCGAAGCAGAAACTGGGCCGATTGCGGCTGCTTGGCATTTAAATAAATTGATCGATCCTGTTAAAAATGGTGTAGTTTTACCAATTTTGCATCTTAATGAATATAAAATTTCTGGGCCAACAATTTTTGGCTCGATGAGTGATTTTGAGTTAATTCAATATTTTCATGGTTCGGGTTGGCAGCCAAAAATCGTCGACGAATATGCCGCTAGGGATTTCGATTTTGAACTAGCAAAAGCTTTTGACGAAGTTTATACCGAGATTGAAAAAATCAAAAAAGGTACAAAAAATTATAGTGGTGAAAACGGTAATTTTGTCCGATTACCAATGCTAATTATTCGTAGCAAAAAGGGCGATAGTGGCCCGAAGATAGTTGAAGGTGAAAAGATTGAAGGCAATTCTGCGTCGCACCAAGTCCCTCTGCCTGAAGCAAAAGCTGATAAAAAGCAATTAGGGCAGCTGGAAACATGGTTAAAATCATATAATTTTGGTGAACTTTTTGATCGGTTTAGTGGAGAGTTCAAGCCTTGGCTTTCTGATTTTTTGCCAGAGAAAAATAAACTACTTGGTCAAGCTAAGCAGATTCATGGTGGCGATATTTACTCACCATTACAGCTTCCCGACTTAAAAAATCATAATACTAATAAATCATTAGCTATGAATGCGTTGGGTGAATATTTAGAGAACGTGTTCATGCAAAATCTACAGACATTTAGATTTTTTAGCCCTGATGAGACTTATTCGAATAAATTAAATGCCATCTTTGGTCAAGTCTCGCGTAGTTGGCAGCGGAGAATAAATCCATGGGAAAAGGATCTTGCTCCAGATGGACGAGTGACGGAAATTCTTAGCGAGCATAGTCTTCAAGGCCTTTTGCAAGGTTATATTTTAACTGGTAGACATGGTACATTGACATCTTATGAAGCATTTGCGCCGATAATTTCATCGATGATGGATCAATATGCTAAATTTTTAGCCCAATCTCAGCAAGTGCCGTGGCGAAAACCAATTGCGAGCTTGAATTATATCTTAACTTCAACTGGCTGGCGGCAAGACCACAACGGTTTTTCGCATCAAAATCCAAGTTTTATTGATGAAATTCTGCGCCGGCAAAACTCAATTGGTCAGGTATTTCTACCGGCTGATGATAATTCGGCGCTTGTAGCAATTGATAAAATGCTTGCTTCGACGGATAATGTCAATGCGTTAGTGGCTGGCAAAACACCCGAGCCAAGATTTTTTGATCTAGAAACCGCCCAAAGACAATTAGAAAACAATGGAGTTTTTAGTAAAGATTTGTTTGATGATGGCGATAATCCAGATATTA
>JAGOOS010000038.1 GCA_017992395.1 Candidatus Saccharimonadota bacterium | reverse complement strand
AAAAACCTCGGCAATTTTTCAGGCGGTCGGTGCTACAAGAGGAGATATATTTAAAATTTACACAATTTATGCCTTAATATTAGCAATTTTTGTGGCTATTATGGTTCAGATCATCGGCTATTTTGGTGCATTTTTGATTCAAATTTGGCAATCATCTCAATCGACAGCCGAATTGAAGATTGATTTTAATCTTGTGAGCAGTTCGGTGAATCTTAATTTTATTGGTTTTACTCCACAGGCTCTGTGGGTATCGGCGATTGCAGCAATTTCGGTTTTGTTGAGTTTTCTGTTTATCTCGAGAAAAATTAGCACAAAAGATATAATTAAAACCTTGAAGGAATAAAATGAAGATAAAATATGCTGCCTTTTTAGCGCTAAAAAAACTTAATGTTCAAAAAGCACGAACTTTAATAACGGTTTTAACTGTGGCGGTTCTTTTTGGCGTTGTGGCGACTTTTATGATTAGTTCGAGGGTGTTTTTGAGTGATATTTCAAAAATGAACGAGGACTTTTTTAACGGAAAAACCTATATTTCGGTTCGTGAAATTTCGGATGAAGATTTAAATAATGCAAAAAATATGGGCGCAAAAATCTTAAATATTGAAACTTTGCGGTTGGATCGAGAGAGTGTGTATGACCCAATAAATTTAAATACCAATTTTAATGATTTAGTGAAAACATTTTCACCCGATTCGGCGGAAGTCTTACCGGACGAGGTTTTAGAAAAAATGAAGATATCTGAACCTAAAAATAATGATGCGATGCCGGTTTTTGTCAGCTATGATGTAGCGGCTGAAAAGGTTGGGATTGATTTAGGCAGCTCTGTAGAGAATTTGAAGAAAGTCCGCGAGCTTGCGAAAAACAAAATTATAGAATATGAAAATGAAGGCGATATACTGAAATTTGAAATCATCGGCCTTACCTCGCCTTATCAGGATTTGTGGAATATGGGTAATTTTAATTTTTTTACGGTTGTCGGTGGTAATTCAATGTCTTTGACGCGGTTAGGCTCACCAGTTTATTTCCGGGAGTCGGATAAATCCAAAATTTACGGCTTTGTTTCAGAGTCAGAAATAGCTCGACGCGAGCGAGTTTTAGAGGAACAACAATATTTGACTGAAGACTCAGAATTCGCAGGAGGGTTATCTTGGTTTGAGATCGAAGAAGTTAACCAGAAAATGTTGGCTTTTGATAATTTCAATAATGCTTATGATTTTACCAAAGAGTACGGATGTTTGACGGCTACAGAAATGTGCCAACGACTTTCAGACTCAGAATTTATGACTTTTCAGTTCGATCTTGTCAAGTTTCGAACGAATTTTGAAGTTTCAACTCGTAATATTTTAATATTTTTTAGCGTTATCGCGGCTTTCATTTTAGCTTTAACGCTCTCTAAAATATTTCTGGACGAACAGAAAACCTCGGCAATTTTCCAGGCGGTCGGCGCGAATCGGCGCGACATATTTAAGATATATTTTATGTATTCGATGTTTTTGGGGATAATTATAGCGATTTTTGTTCAGATAATCGGCTATTTTGGTGCATTTTTGATTAATTTATGGCAATCAGATATTTCAACGCAAACTGCAAAATTTACAATGGCGATTATAGATGATAGTTTCCGCTTAAATCTGTTTGGATTTGGCGCAAATGCCCTTCTTGTTTCTCTAGCTGCATTGATTGTAGCGATAATTAGTTACTTACTGACGCTTGATAAGATTAATTCTAAAAATATTGTGAATACTTTGAAGGATTAATTTTTCTTTAACTTTTTAAACATAAATATTATTACTGATGTAATCGTCACTATAATAATGGACAGTAGGATAATCCCTGCTTTATTATCGGTATTCTGAGCGGAGTCTTTGGTGTTTTCTAAACCTTCTTTAGCATTTTCCGATTTTTGATTATTTGAGGTATCTGATTTTTCAGGGTTTGTCTCGGTTTCGTTTGATTGATTTTGATTAGTTAAAATGGATATATTTGCAGAGGAATTTCCAAAAATAGACTGTTTTCGCGTTGAAGTTTTCTGACTAATATCTGAAATTTGAAATTCGTTTTGAGATTTTGAAGTGCTAATATTTTCCGATTTTGACGATTCTATATCAGATTCGCGTAATTTCTCTGGAAATTTTCCGTCAATAATTTCATAGACATATGGTTTGTCTTCGGTTGGGTAACCCGGAGTTGGGTCGCACTCGTCACCGATTCCGTCATTGTCGTAATCGCTTTGACTATAATTATAGATATCCGGACAATTGTCTATTTCTCGAGGGGTGCTATCGCCATCATTACTGACGGTTAATTTTGTTGAAGCAACGCTACTATTGCTGTTATAATCTGTAACTCTAACACCTATGAAACCATCAAAATCTTGGTCGAAAACATAATTAACTTCAGCCTCTGAAGTAGTCATCTCATAAGCTCCATCACCGTTAAAATCCCATTCATATTTATAAATTGTGCTACCAGGTGAATATGAACCGCTCGCATCAAGCGTTAACTCGTCTCCACTTTTTATAACAAAAGGGCCTTCAAGCCAAGCAGAAGGTTTGGTGGAAATTATATTTGCGATGTTTTGCATAGAATAATCAAAATTTTCTGAGTCACCTTCGAAGACATCCCCTCCTGTACTAGACGCTAAATTTTTAATATCTTGAGGTAATTCCCCCTCAGAAGAAACCACATAGAACTCGACTGGGTCAATTTCGTAAGATTTTTGTGCTAAATCTTGCCAACTTCCTCCGTTGCTATTTAGTGTATAATTATTCTCTTCCGATATTATTATAGACATCTTTTTAACGCCAGGCCGCCAGTTTAAATTTAGGCCGGAGTTTATCGCTTCATACATAGAAGAACCTGACGATGGATCAATATATAAATCACGGACTGCATTTTTAATTTCTTCCGCATTGGTTGTGAATTCAACTATAACTTTTGACCCAGAAGATGTATTTGCAACGAGTGAGTATCTAACGGACGAATTCTTACGTTTTAATGTGTCTATGGAAGAGTTTATGGAGTTAATTATATTAGTGTAATCCTTATTATTCTTTAAAGATCCGATTGTGAATACTATATCAATATTACTACTGTTTGAAGTAATAGCTTTTGCCACGGTCGGGACTCCGGTCTTCTCGAAAACTGTAGCCGCAATTTTTTGATGACCAGTTATATTTGGATGATACCATTCCGCTATTGTGCCAGTAAAATTGGATTTAGTTCTTCCATTATTATCTATCTCTCCCATCGTTTCAAAAAACTCATTGATCCAGCGTATGTCATTCCTACTAAATATTGAAGGATTTGGTTCATGTCCGGCGAATTTATCAGATATAGTGTCGACATATATAAGTTTCATATCATGTTCATTGTTCCATTTTTTGGCAAGATCTGATTGGTGATAATTTGCGAGCTTACCTAAAGCACGGATATCTTGAGCTACTGTGTAACTGTCCCATTTAGTACATAAAGAATAAATTTTTTGAGAACAGGTAGCAAGTGAATAGTCAGTATCTAGGCTTAATAGTGGATATCCAGCTAAAATAATTTGAGAATTTGGACTGAGTTTATCTTCAAGTTTTTTTAATATTTCTTCAGTTCCCTTGACCGCTGAGGAGAGTTTTTCCTTTGCAGAGTTAACTAGCTTTTCGCATGTCGACCCATCTCTGAGCCCGATCACGAAACACTGTTTGACGATATCTCCAAAATTTACATCGTTTCCACCAATAGTCATCATGACTAAATCGGTGTTTTCTGGGATATCATCGAGATAATCAGTGTTTAACATGAAATTAGTAGTATTTCCACTTTGTGCTATATTTAGGTAGTTAACCTTAGTATCAGTTGTTTTGAGCAACTTTACATACTCTTCTCCCCAGTTTTTACGACTTCTAAAATATTTTATATCTCCATAGTAAGAGCCAGCTCCATTTCCTGCGGAATAAGAATCTCCGATATGAACGATGTTTATTTGTTTCGCATTCGGAAGATCCATTGCTGCATTTATTGATCTCTGGAATAGTATAGGAATGATAATGGATAAACTTACGGCTATGATAAAAATAACTTTCTTGATTTTCATATTTTGTATTCCCCCTACAACTAATTTAAACTTACTCGAACAGATTTGACACTAAATTGGTATAATGAGTGGCTTTTATTATAAGGGTCCTCGATCTGTATAAATAAATCTATATCATACTCCGTGTTTACGGGTTTTATTCCCCACCATATACCATCACTATCATCATTTGTTGGGCTTTCAGTCCATCCATTCTCCTCCGCATACTTAATAACCTCGGCTCGTGCCTCTTCTAAGGATTTATTTTTTGGTAAAAACCAATGATCAACATGTGGCGTTTGCAAATCCATAAAACTCTGGTTCGGTTCTTCGTCTGACTGAATTAGTACCATGCCGAGTAAATCTTTTTTTGCGAGTGGATCTGCACGAAGTTGCTTCATTGAATTTGATTCGCCCCATATACCCATATCAATGCGGCCGAACTCATATATTAAAGTAGCTGCCATTAAAAAACACACCAAGACAATAATAATTCTTTTAATTTGCTTTTTAGTTATATTAATCTTAAATTTGGTTAGAGGATTAGTTTTTTTGCTCATGTTTAAATATACTATCTTAAACTCACTCGAACAGATTTGGTACTGAAGTGATATGCGGAGTGACTCTTATTATCAGGGTCTTCGATTGTTACAGATAGATTAATATCATAGCTAACACCCCCAAACTTTATTCCTGACCAATACCTATCATTATCCATGTTTGTTTCTTTTCTGGTCCATCCATTCTCCTCCGCATACTTAATAACCTCGGCTCGTGCCTCTTCTAAGGATTTATTTTTTGGTAAAAACCAATGATCAACATGTGGCGTTTGCAAATCCATAAAACTCTGGTTCGGTTCTTCGTCTGACTGAATTAGTACCATGCCGAGTAAATCTTTTTTTGCGAGTGGATCTGCACGAAGTTGCTTCATTGAATTTGATTCGCCCCATATACCCATATCAATGCGGCCGAACTCATATATTAAAGTAGCTGCCATTAAAAAACACACCAAGACAATAATAATTCTTTTAATTTGCTTTTTAGTTATATTAATCTTAAATTTGGTTAGAGGATTAGTTTTTTTGCTCATGTTTAAATAATATCATGAAAACTTAAAATTAACTAAATTTTAGACATTATTTTTCTTTTTAGGATTTCATTTGCAAATACATAAATAACAGTAATGGCTAAGATTGAAATTAAGATAGGAACTGATATGAATGATAGGCCCATAATACTTTCAACCCCCGGCATATATGCAACAAATAGTATGGTGGCTGCAACGAATATAGACAAAATAATTAAGAATTTGCTTGGGCTGGATTTAAATATTGGCAGCATTGTACGAAGTGAGAAAATAACTGCGATTTCACTTAAACTTGATTCAATAAACCAAGCACTCTGAAAGAGCTTTTCATCAGCATGAAAAACAAAAATCAGAACTGCAAAAGTTATGATATCAAAAACAGCCGAAAGAGCACCAAAAGCAATCATAAATTTGCGGATATCTTTAATGCTCCAACTACCTGGTTTTTTGAGCTGGTGCTCATCGACCGAGTCTCCTGCAAGCGCCATTACCGGAAAGTCGGTCAAGAAGTTTAGAAGTAGAATTTGGCGCGGTAAAAGCGGTAGAAATGGCAAAAATAAACTAGCCACAGACATTGAAATCATATTGCCGAAGTTTGCACTAATTGTGAATTTTATATACTTTAAGGTGTTGGCAAATGTTTGCCTGCCAAGTAGCACACCATGCTCTATCGCCGATAGGCTTTTATCCATCAATATCACGTCGGCTGCGGCTTTGGCCACGTCGGCACCAGTATTTACTGATATGCCAACGTCGGCCGCGCTAAGAGCCGGAGAATCGTTAATTCCGTCACCAAGAAAACCAACACATTCACCTGTTCTTTTTAGCGTATTTATAATTCTCTGCTTATCCATTGGACTAATCTCAGCAAAGATATCGACGTTCTTTAGGTGGTGG
>JAGOOS010000011.1 GCA_017992395.1 Candidatus Saccharimonadota bacterium | reverse complement strand
ACAAATACTGATTTAAAATCTTGCGTAATTTTGTTTCCGAAATCTCTAAATTCTGATCTAAATAGATTTTTTCTATTGCATTTTTAAGCGGCATTTCAAAGTATTCTGAAGTGATTTCTTGAGTATATTCACCAATTTTTATAGTTTCATCAACGTGAATGTTACCACTATAAATATCGGGAAGTGCCGTGTTATTTTTCTTTAGGATCGCTTTTATTAGGGAGCTTTTACCAGCGCCATTTCTACCATGAAATTCAATGATTTCACCAACTTTCAACTTAAAGCTCAAATCTTCAAACAGAACTTTTGCTCCATTTTTATTTTCTATCGCATCTTCTAACTTGCCGTAGCCTAATGCTAAATCTTCAATAACCACTAAATCACGACGGGACTTTTCATAAGAGTTATCCATCGCTATTTTGACGTTTTTTGACTTGAATTTACTGTATGATTTGGCCGCTTTAAAGTCTAGTTCAGACACATTTTGTTTATCTATCCAGAATGTCGGCTTATCTATTTCTGATAGTTCGGCTAGTTCTTTGCGTGCAGTATTTTCAAGCCTCTTGAATCGCTGAATAGTACCTGGATCGCGGGCCTTTTCTTTCATTCGTTGATATTCGCGAGTCTTTACTTTCAAGTTGGCAATTCGACGCTGAATACTCTCGAAGTCTTGCATTTTATTAGTGGTTGAAAAAGCGTTTTGCCGAAGATAATCATCATAATTGCCCTTAAAAATAAAACTTTGGCCATCACGTATTTCGATAATTTTATCAACTTGTTTTAATACGTCTCGATCATGAGTAATAACCATGACTGCCTCTTCAGAATTTTGCATCCAATCCAGAAAACTTTTCTTGGCTGCAAAGTCCATAAAGTTAGTCGGCTCGTCAACAAGAGCAATATCAGACTCGGAGTGAATAATTTTAATAGTATCGACTAATCGTTTTTGCCCACCTGAGAGTTGTTTCATTTTTTTAGTCTCAAAGCCCTCAAGACTGAAGTTTTTTAGTTCTTCGGCAATTTTATCTTCAACGAAATGAAAATTCTTTTGATGAAACCTCTCAAGCGCTTCAGAATATTTTTCAATTAATTTTATATCGTCCCCCATAGTTAAGGGAAGTTCAGTAATTATTTTATATAACTTAGCGTATTCTGGAAGGTCGTTAAGTATAAATTCCATCACAGTTTTTTCGCCAACGTTCGAATATTCCTGCTGAGTGCTTGCAAGTACGGTGTTCTTGCGATAGATCACTTCGCCAGAAAAATCCTTATCACGGCCTAAAAGTATACCAAACAGGGTACTTTTACCAATACCATTTCGGCCGATAATACCAACTTTTTCTCCTTCGTTAATACTAAACTTAACGTCAGAGATTAGACGTTTATTATTAAACGATTTTTCATCAATTTGTACGCTTAGTATCATTTTTTCTTCTTAAATTTAGCCAGGATTTTATTCAATAATTTATCATCGGCTTCTTTTTGCTTTTTATCGATAACGTATTTATAAATCTCTTCGAATTTGTCTAGAGTAAACTTTAAATCATGGTTCTTTATTATTTCAAGACCTGCTTTAGAGAATTTATCTGCTAATTTTTTATCTTGTAGAATCTTTAAAATACTCTCTGAAATTTGCTCGTCATTATCTGTTTCACATAAGAATCCGTTTATATTATCTTGGCATATTTCTTTGACAGCTCCTACGTCTACTCCAACAACTGGCTTACCACAAGCAGCCGCCTCCAAGAAGACGATTCCTTGAGTCTCGGTTGGGCTTGCACTACAAAAAACTGTAGCGACTCGGTGGAAGTTTATTAAATCTTCACCAAGCTGAGTACCCATAAAGTGAACTTTATCTTCAATTTTTAGCCGATACGCAAGGTTTTGAAGATGTGGCATATCTGTGCCATCACCAACAATTATGAGTTCCGCTTTTGGCTCTTGCTTTAAAACCGTAGAGAAAGCATTTATTAAAGTTGAGATATGCTTTTCAGCGTCAACTCTACCGATATATGTAACAATCTTAGATTTTGGTGAAATACCAAATTTTTCATAAAATTCCTTGGGTGGTTTCTCTGGAGTAAAAGCGGATAGATCAATGCCGTTGCTGACAGGCTCGATCGGCATCTTAGCCTTATCTAGGTTTTTAAAATGACGATCGATTGCTTGTTGAGTTGGCATTGTGGCATAATCGGCTCGAACGTTGAACTGTTTAGTGTATAAAAGAACCGTTCTATTAATTATCGGCGAGAATGGCGCCAGTAATTTTAAATTATCAAATAGATTCTCCGGGCTTGAATGGTTGGTTGAAACAACTGGTAAATTACGCCTATGCGCATACGACATCATGGCTTGGCCAATAGTTAGCTGTAGTTGAATATGCACTACGTCTGGATGAAATTTATCATCACAATATTTACGAATTTCATTATAGGGTGTAAGACTCAAGCGATAGCCGTTATTTATATATAATTGAGGCACCTTAATCTTACCTGCGATTTTTTTAGGCTGCGGCAAAGGCGAGGTTTGATTATGATAAAAGGGGAAGTTAAGCGAACTTAGCCGTACAATTTTATAACCACCTGTTTCTTCAACACAGTAGTCGCCAGTCTGGCTGGGAGCAAATACAACCACTTCGTGACCACGTTTAGTCATACCCTCAGCAAGATTTTTACTAAATACCGATACGCCATTTATGGTTGGCCAAAATAAGTCTGATGCAATTGCAATTTTCATATAAGTAATTATATCATAAGACCGTTTAAATTTAAAAAATTGCATTTTAAATATGTGCGTGCTAAAATTAAACAAGCTTATGAAAAATTTAGTCATAGTAGAGAGCCCCGCAAAGGCCAAAACAATTGAAAAATATCTTGGAAAAGATTTTACCGTAATGTCGAGCGTCGGCCATATTTGCGCTATAGCAAAAAAGAATAAAGCCGGCAACGACGCAATTGAAACCGAAAATGGCTACAAAACTACTTATGAGATCGATTCAGCTAAGAAAAAGACTGTTGCCGAACTACGAAAAGCTGTAAAAACTGCTGAAGAGATTTGGCTCGCAACCGACGAAGACCGCGAGGGAGAAGCAATCGCTTGGCACTTATGTGAAGTTTTAAAGCTCGACCCTAAAAAAGCCAAGCGAATTGTCTTCCATGAAATCACTAAAAATGCAATCCTAGAGGCCATCAAAAAGCCTCGTACGGTCGACATGAAGATGGTGCAAGCCCAACAAGCAAGACAAATTCTAGACCGTCTTGTTGGTTTTGAGTTATCACCAGTCGTTTGGAAAAAAGTACCTGGAGGCAAAAGTGCTGGACGCGTACAAAGCCCAGCAGTTAGACTTCTGGTGGAAAGAGAGCGCGAAATTGAAAGTTTTGACAGTAAATCTTCGTTTAAAATTTCGGCCGATTTCTTAAATACCACAGATGACTTTATTAAGGCCGAGTTAGATAAAAAATTTCCAACCGAGAGTAAAACTGAAGATTTTTTGAATAAGATTAAAGATTCAAGCTTTACCGTTTCAGACATCACCAAAAAACCTGGTAAACGTAACCCGGGTGCACCGTTTACTACCTCAACCTTGCAGCAAGAAGCTAACAGCAGGCTTGGCTTTAGTGCTAAAACTACCATGAGTGCCGCCCAAAAGCTTTATCAAAGCGGTAAGATCACTTACATGCGTACTGACAGCGTAAATCTAAGCAAGCAAGCCCTAGCAGCCAGTGCTGACTATATTAAACAAACATTCGGTGAAAGCTATCATCAATTTAGAACTTTTAAAACTAAAAGTGCTAGCGCTCAAGAGGCCCACGAGGCGATTAGGCCAACTAATGTTGCAATTGAAGATGTAGCTGGTTCACCCTATGAAAAGAAATTATATAAATTAATCCGCGCAAAAACTCTTGCTAGCCAGATGAAACCAGCCGAAATCGAAAAGACGATCATATCTATAGATATATCAAGCGTCACAGAAAATTTTGAAGCCAAGGGCGAAGTAGTTGTATTTGACGGGTTCTTAAAAGTGTACCCATCCAGTCAAAAAGATCTTGATATGCCCCCAGTTAGTGTTGGCGAAGAGCTTAGATATGACCATATTATGGCAAAAGAAATCTTTCAAAAACCACCTGCACGATACACTGAAGGTTCACTAGTTAAAAAGCTTGAGGAATTAGGAATTGGTCGCCCAAGTACTTATGCCACAATCATTGATACGGTTCAAGTGCGCGGATATGCCGAAAAAGGTGATGGTGAAGGGCAGCCACGAAACGTGATTACCTATAAAATATCGAGTGGCACTACCGATAGTAAGGTTGAACGTGAAATCATTCAAGAAAAAACTGGTTCAACAAAAGGAAAATTAATACCAACACCTGCAGGAGAAGTATTAAGCGACTTCTTAAACGAGCATTTCAACCAAGTTGTTGATTACGGCTGGACAGCTGACCTTGAAGAAGACTTTGATAAAATTGCGATTGGCGATGAAAACCGAAACGAAGTTCTTGATGAGTTCTATAAGCCATTTCATAAATTAATCGTCGAGTCTGGCGGTATTGACCGAAGCCAGGTGGCTCAATCTCGTGAAATTGGTGTTGACCCTAAAACTGGCAAAATTGTCCTTGCTAGATTTGGACGCTTTGGACCAATGTTGCAACTTGGCGACACTAAAGATAAGGAAGAAACACCAAAGTTTGCTCCGATGCCAGCTGGAGCAAAAATTGAGACTGTAACCCTTGAACAAGCTTTAAAAATGTTTAAGTTACCCCGAACTGTTGGTACGACCGAAAAAGGTGACGAAATTAAGGCCAATATTGGACGCTTTGGACCATACATTCAAATTGGTAAAATTTATGTAAGCATCAAACCAATTTCACCATTTGAAATTACAGAAGCAGAGGCTCGCATGCTATATGATGAAAAGCTAAAAGCTGAGGCCGCTAAAAATATTGCTGATTTTGGTGACGGTGTTAAAGTTCTAAATGGCCGATTTGGTCCTTACGTTACGGATGGCTCCAAAAATGTCAAGATACCGAAGACTATTGCTCCGACCGATATAACTCATGAGCAAGCAAAAGAAATGCTGCAAAAGGCTCCCGCCAAAAAGAAAGCTCCAACTAAACGCCCCGCTACTAAAAAACCTCGCACTAAAAAGTGAGTAAGAAATAGTTTTAAACTATATAATATATAAACATAAGTACAATCATTATGCAATAAAAATAAGAAATTAAAATTTTTATTGCATTTTTTAACATATAGTGCAATTTTGTGTTATAATATAGGCAGTAAAGTATATTTAAGCTATTGACATTAACCGAATGTTATTGTAAAATAATATTTAATTTATCTATATAAACTCACCAAAAAAGGAAAGGTAATGAATTCAAACGATCAAACTCCGACTAAAAAAGCTCAATTAATTAACGCCGTACTGGAAAGTACTATGGAGATTATTGATCAACCCAGAGAACGTGAAATATTAACCCGTAGGTTTGGACTCAATCAACCAAAAGAAACATTAGAGCAAATCGGTGAAAGATTAGATATTACCAGAGAACGTGTCAGGCAGCTAGAAAAAGCTGCGCTAATCAGATTAAAAATAGCGGCTGAGAAAGGCCTAATCGAAAATCTATCGGAAATCGAAAAGGTCATTGTCCGTAATCTAGCTGAAGTCGGCAGAATATCTCGAATTAAAAGTTTAGTGAAAAAGTGTCTTGGTCAAATACCTTCAGAGCAAGAGATTGCTAACTTTCTATTTATCAGCGAGATTAGTAGCAAACTAGTTGTTGTTCAGGAAAATGATAAATATTATAATTCGATCGCTAATGCCGAATACGGTGATGAACGAAAAATTAAAACAGCCATTGATGAGATTGTCAATACCATTAAAAAGAACAAAAGTCCAATATCTTTAGATGATTTAGATAATGAATTTGATTATGAGCATCCTAGCCAAATTGAAGCCTTAGCCAAAACTAGCAAACTTCTCGCATCTTTAAATGGATTATGGGGTTTAGCTAAGTGGCCAAGCGTTAATCCAAAAAATATCCGTGATAAAATTTTTGTAATTCTTGAAACTCAAAAAGAACCAATGCATTTTTCTGAAATTGCCGAGCATATTCGTGATGGTGAATTTAGTCGTCGCGACGTAACGACTCAGGCTATCCATAACGAACTAATTAAAGACAAACGATTCGTTCTAATCGGCCGTGGTATTTACGCACTAGATACTTGGGGGTTCAAACAGGGAACCGTGAGTGATATCATCGCCTCTGTTTTAAAAGAAGCTGGCGAACCACTTTATCGAGATGAAATCGTCAAGCGTGTACTTGAAAAACGAAAAGTTAAAGAAACAACCGTACTATTGAATCTACAAAGCAAGCCTGAATTCAAACGAGTCGCAAAAGCAACTTATGCGCTTGCTGAAACTCAAACACAACCAACAAAATAGCATCTACTACAGTAACTATTAGTATTATAGTTTCATTGAATAGTTATTAAATTTATGCTAAAATTATACCATAATTATGTCATTATTTTTCTATTTTATATTTCAACCTATAGTCTGGCTACCAATAGTCGGTATTTTGGCATATCTAACTTACCAGAACTATAAAAAAATAGATAAGTTAAATATTCTTAATACTGACAGCGTATTATTAGCTCTTGAGATACCTAAAACTAACGATAAAAGCGAACTTGCCGCCGAGCAGCTGTTTGCATCGCTTCACGGAATTTTGCGTGATGCTGAAGAGCTCAAAAACGCTAATGGGGTTCAAGAACATCTCAGTTTTGAGCTAGCATCGGTTGACGGCGCAATCCGTTTTTACGTTTGGATGCCAAAATCCCTACAAAGCTTCGTTGAGGGCCAGATCTATTCACAGTATCCAACAGTACAAATTTATGAAGCTAAAGAAGATTACGCAAATAAAATCGACGAGCATAGTGTTGTTTACACATCAGAAATAACATTATCTGAAAACGAAGCATTACCAATTAAAACTTTCGACGGCTTTGAAGTTGACCCGCTGGCCGGTATCACAGGGACCTTAGCTAAACTTGAAAGTACTGGTGATGAATTATGGATTCAAGTCTTAGCACGCCCAATTGCAGATGATTGGCACAAAAATTCTGATAAATGGATTAAGCGCGTTAAAGATGGAGTTAAACCATTTTCTTTTGATCTAGCATGGTTTGTAAAAACTCTCGGTGCGCTATGGGCACCACCTGAAACCGGAGAAAAAGCCGAAAAGAAAGAATTAAGCGAACGTGACAAAACTAGAATCTCTAAAGCCGAAGAAAAGGCTACTAAACTTGGCTATCAAGTTAAAATTAGATTAGCCTATCTTGGAAATGATCAAACGAGCGCTAGACTTCAAATGCAGGCTCTAACTGGTACTTTTAAACAGTTTAATAGCACTAACTTAAATGGCTTTAAAATGACAAAAGCTAGCTTCGATAAAGAATCCATCGCTGAGTATAAATCTAGATTGTTTTTTGATAAGGGTTTCGTTTTAAATATTCAAGAGCTTGCAAGTATCTGGCATTTACCGCATACGAACGTCGAAACGCCAAACATCGTCTGGGCGAGCAGTAAGACTGCTGAGCCACCAGCAAAATTACCAATGCTAAATGGCGATCCTGCTCACGATGAGAATATCTCGGCTTTCGGCTTAACTAACTTTCGTGGCGTAAACCACCAATTTGGAATGCTAAGACGCGACCGTAGCCGCCACTTATATATTATTGGCCAAACAGGTGCAGGTAAGTCTGGTACACTTGAGCTATTGGCATTATCTGATATCTATCATAACCAAGGCTACGCTATTATCGATCCACACGGTGATTTTGCTCAAGACAACATGCGATTTATACCTGAAAACAGACTAAATGACGTTGTATATTTCAACCCAGCCGACACCGCTTTTCCACTTGGATTTAATCCGCTTGAGGTCACAGACCCAACTAGAAAGTCGAATATCTCATCTGAAGTTATTGGCGTTTTAAAGCGCATGTTTGGTGATAGCTGGGGGCCACGGCTCGAGTACATCTTGCGCTACACACTTCTAGCACTTCTTGACCGCCCAGAAACAACCATGCTCGACATCACTCGAATGCTGACCGACGCTGAATTCAGAAAAGAAACGCTAGCATATTGTAAAGACATTTCTGTGCTTCAATTTTGGAAACAAGAATTTGGGCAGTGGGGCGAAAAGCAGGTCAACGAAGCCATCGCACCAGTGCTCAACAAAGTTGGAGCGTTTACAGCTAACCCAATAATTAGAAATATTATCGGCCAGCCAAAATCAACCTTCAACATTCGCGAGATTATGGATGATGGTAAAATTTTAGTTGTCAATCTATCAAAAGGTTTAATCGGTGAAGACAATGCTGGAATTTTAGGATCATTCCTAGTCACAAAAATCCAGCTAGCCGCTATGAGCCGAAGTGATATTGATAGGATTGAAGATCGTCGGCCATTTTATCTATATGTTGACGAATTCCAAAACTTTGCTACCGATTCATTTGCTGTGATTTTATCTGAAGCCCGAAAATATGGGCTTAATCTAACCGTTGCTAATCAGTATATATCACAGATGACTGATAGCGTCAGAGATGCCGTGTTTGGTAACGTGGGCTCTATGATCTCATTTAGGATCTCTGCCGACGATGCACCAATTCTAGCTAAACAGTTTGAGCCTCAGTTTGATGCCCAAGATTTGCTGCAGATGAACAATCGACATTTCGTAATGAATATGGTTATCGCTGGAGAAAAAACAAACGCTTTTAGCGCAACAACATTGACCCTCCCACAACCTTCGAATGATTTATCTGCCAAAATTATTGAAAATACTCGCCGTCATTATGGTCGGCCAAGAGCAGAAATCGAAGAAGATATCCGCAATATTCTAGCACCGCCTAAACAGTATGTAAATAAACGCATGGCTGAGGTTCAGAATTTAACCCCTCAAACTGGCTGGACAAATTCAGCCATTGCTAGCGGCGTAACGCCACAAACTAAAAAGAATTTTGAACAGCCAAAGCCAATGTTTAAGCCCGTTGTAAAAAAACAAAGTAATAAACCTAACGATTTCAATCCAAAAAAAATAAGCCCAAATTTAGCTGAAAACAAAGAAGTTGGCGCTACACTTAAAGATCTTTCGAAAGTTATAAATAGCTCAAAAACAATTGAAGAAACAAGCACCAGTTTAAAGATTAACCATTCTAATAATTCAAAAAAACGTCGCAAACCACGCTCAAGAAGCCAACCAAAACCATAGCAGTGATATAGTCTTATTGCTAATTAAATGTTATACTAGATAGTATGAGTTTAATTGAAGTAAAAAAAGTCGAAAAAACCTACGGCGACGGAGAGTCAAAATTTGACGCGTTAAAAGGTGTTTCTTTAAAAATAGAGAAAGGCGAGTCAGTTGCGATTGTCGGAAAATCCGGAAGTGGCAAATCGACATTGATGCATATTCTAGCATTATTGGATAAACCCACGAGTGGCGAAATTCTAATTGACGGTAAAAATACAAACAATTTAAAAAAACGCGAAGTTAATGAGCTTCGCAACAAAACTTTCGGTTTTGTATTTCAGCAGTTTTTCATGAACCCAAAAGACAGTGTACTTAATAATGTTCTACTGCCATTAAAAATTGCAGGCGTGCCTCGATCAAAACGCAAACCGATGGCAGAAAAAGCCTTAAGAGCGGTTGAATTAACCAATAAAATAAATAACAAAGCCAACGACTTGAGCGGTGGTCAAAAACAGCGCGTCTGTATTGCACGGGCAATCGTGAATAACCCTAAGATAATTTTTGCTGACGAGCCTACTGGAAATCTTGACAGTCAAACTGGGCAAAAGGTTGAGAAGTTATTATTTGACCTTAACAAAAAGTCAGATATTACTTTAATTATCGTTACCCATGATCAATCATTAGCAGATAAATGTGATCGCCAAATACATATTAAAGACGGTCGAATTGTCTCTTCAAAAAAGGAAATTAAATAAATGAATTTTATAGATATAATCAAGACATCAGCCGTTAACCTATGGCGTAATAAAGGCCGTACAATTTTAACGATTATAGCAATCTTTATTGGTGCTTTTACGGTTGCTTTAACTAGTTCAGTAAATACTGGCGTCAATAGCTATATTGACAAACAATTGGCAATTTTTGGTAGCGGAAATGCGCTTGAAGTACAAGTCAAGCAAGATGCCGCGAGCACGCTGACCGATGAGCCGCAAGAATACAAAGAGGGTGCATCAAATTCATCTCAAACTGTTTCGATCACCCCAATTACACCAAGCGAAATTGAAAAAATACGAAAGATCGAAGGTGTTAAATCTTCTGAAGGCTACAAAATGCCCACAATTGATTACATACAGTATAACGATGGCAAAAAATTAAAAACATCGTCGAGAGAATCTCTAGACTTTATGGATATTGACCTTGCCGCCGGCGTAGTGCCTGATAATAACTCAAGTGAAGCCCAGCTAAACCTGCCACAAAACATGGTATCTCCACTTGGATTCTCATCAGTAGAAGATGCTATTGGTAAAACCGTCAAGATCCAAGCGACTTCTCAAGCTACAGCTGCACAAACGATAATCGAAGCTAAAGTTGTTGGTATTATGAATAAAAACCTAATCCAAAATGGGTTCACATTCCTAAATTCGACATTAAATAAAGAAATATATGATTTTCAAACGGCAGGCTTACCCGACTCAATGAAAGATCAATATTTAATTGCCTATACTGAACTAGAAGATAGTTACACAAGTGAAGAAAAAATAAACCAAGTTAAAAACGAATTGGATAAACTTGGGTTGGTGGGCTACACCGTCGATGATCAAATTACAATGGTCAAAAGCGTGATTGATGCCGTAACTGGCGCTTTGATCCTATTTGGAGCAATTGCATTGCTAGCAGCCAGCTTCGGCATTATAAACACATTGTTTATGAGTGTCCAAGAACGAACTCGTGAAATTGGCTTAATGAAAGCAATGGGCTTGTCTGATACTAAAGTATTCACACTGTTTAGCGTTGAAGCGATCATGATAGGCCTCTGGGGATCAATATTAGGCGTATTGGCTGCAATGGGCGTGGGTTCAATAATTAATTCATTAGCGCTTGACACCTTTTTAAAAGGCATGGACGGCTTCTATTTAACACAATTTAATATTACTAACGTATCAATCGTAATTGTAATAATAATGATAATCTCATTCTTAGCTGGTACGCTACCATCGAAGAAGGCTGCCAAGCAAGATCCAATCGACGCCCTACGATATGAGTAAAAACACTCGAAAAGATAACTATTCACAACATTTTTTGCGATCACCAAAGATCGCTTTAATGTTGGTTGGACACAGTAATATTAAAAAATCCGACGTCACTTTGGATGTCGGCGCTGGTAGTGGCGTTTTTACTTATGCATTAGCAAAAAAGTCAAAACATGTTTATGCTGTAGAGCTTGAAAAAGAAGCTAGCAAAAAACTAAAAGCAAACACCGAGCAACTTAAAAACGTAACGGTACTACGTGGAGATTTTTTAAAGTTCGACCTTGATAGTTTGCCCGATAATTACAAAGTGTGCTCAAATATACCGTTTCATCTCAGTTCTAAGATTTTAGATAAACTTATAAATAGCAGCAACCCACCAGCAGCAATTTATTTAATCCTGCAAAAACAGTTTGCCAAAAAACTAACTATCGGCGGGCGTGGTTTTACATCAACTTTTGGTGCGCAAATATATCCATTCTTTACTACTAAGATTAAAAAGCCGCTTCTAAAAACCGATTTTACACCACCACCCGCCGTTGATACTGTGTTTTTCGAATTGAAACGTAGAGCCGAGCCGCTCGTACGTGACGCAGAGAAATATCTTTACATGATCGAACGATCATTTATATCACCGGAGTTTTTTGCAAAATTAAAAAAACCAGTTAGTCTAAATGGGCTCAAACCAAGTGAACTAACTGGGGAAGAATGGCTAGAAATTTTTACTAGTTTCTGATAGAATAATGTGATGAGAAAACCAAAATTTGCAGTCGTAAAGTTTGACAAAATGACGCCTGGTGGTCAAGCGCTGGGTGAGCTTGAAAGCGGCAAAAAAATATTTGCGTGGGGAGTTTTGCCTGGTGAATTAGCTAAGGTTCAAATAACCAAAAGTAAATCATCATTTGCTGAAGGTTTTGCGGTTGAAATCCTCGAAACTTCATCTAGAAGAATAGTCCCACAAGACCCAGAAAGTTATCTTTCAACCAGCCCTTGGCAAGTAATGGACTTTGACTTCGAGCAACAGTTAAAACAAGAATTAGTTACAGAATCGTTCGCCCAAGAAAAGATTAGTATAAAGCCATCGGATAGCTTTTTTACTGATAATCAAATTTTCGGATATCGCAATAAAATCGAATTCTCATTCTGGTGGGAAAATTCAGACCAAAACCCAAATGGTGGCGAGCTTAATCTAGCTTTTTTTCGCCGCGGCGGCAAGGGTAAAGTTCCAGTTAGATCTACTAGTCTTGCTAAAACTCAAATCAATCGAGCCGGACAAAAAGTCTTAGATCTATTAAGACAAAGATTGGTAAGCACTCGAGACCTAAAAACGTTACTTATTAGGTGCAATCAAAATGGCAATATTGCAGCCCAACTATACGTTAAAGAAGAAGATTTTGAGCTATTCTCGGACGATGAAGTTCGCTCGCTCGGTTTTTTAAACTTCGAAATTATATATTCAAACCCGAAGTCGCCAGCTAGCGTTATAACGAAAGTTTTATTCAACTCTGGTGGTAAAACGCTATCTGATAAAATTTTAAACGTCAATTTTAATTATGTCACGGAAGGTTTCTTCCAAATAAACTTACCGGTATACGAACAAGCTTTAAAAGATATGAGCCGTTTTATTGATAATAGTAAACCTACTACAGACTTGTACTCTGGAGTAGGCTCTATCGGTCTCACAATTGGCGAAAATGACCTTACAATGGTTGAAATCAACTCAGCCGCCGTAAAAGAGATGGAGCGCAACATCAAAGTTTTAGGCCGTGAAGGTAGCACTCAAGCGATTTTAGCTGCCAGCGAAAACGCACTTGAATACATCTCAGCGGGCTCGAACTTAATAGTCGATCCACCAAGAGCTGGCATGGATAAAAAAGTTTGTCAAAAAATCTTAGATACAAAACCCAGTCGAATAATTTATTTAAGCTGCAATCCATCAACTCAGGCCCGTGACGTAGCCATGCTAAGTGAAGAATATAAAATTACATATTCGCGCGGTTATAACTTCTTCCCGCGCACACCACATATTGAGAACCTTGTAGTCTTAGATTTAAATTCAACATACACTCGCAACTAGCCCTCTAAGCAATCGACTTCGCCACCTTTAAGCTTCATCAGGGCCGCACTTTGCGCCACGATAAAAATAAATTGGAGTCGTCTCATTTGTATTTTTATGTGTAATAGACACATACGAACCCAGATTAGCAAATTGGTACGTGCTACCATCTGGATCTTGGAAGGTTGAACCATCAATCTTCAAATACTGATCAGTAAACGACCCACGCAAAACATTGCCATCTTCAGGTAACCTGCCTTTATTGTCGGTACGATAGCTATCTATAGCAGTCTTTAGTCTGCTCATATCATTCTTCCGTCTAGTATCTCGTTGGTTTCTTTGTAATGTTGGTAATGCTATGAATACCATTAGGAATATTAGGCCTGCTATTGCTAGGACTAGGATTACTTCTATTATTGTGAAGGCTGGGTTGGTTTTAGGAGAGGGTTTTGGCTTGGGTTGGTTATTATTGTTAGTTTTGTTGTTTGATTGTGATTTATACTTATGTATATTCATAGTTCTATTTTAGCTAAAAAAAAAAAAAGCGGAGTCAAGCTTTTTTGCCTGACTCCAAGAAATGTTAAATCTATTTGGCTAGAATCTTCTTGAAAGAGAAGCGCTTGGCCACTCTCCAATTACCTCGAGTGTCGGCGTTAAAAGCCTTAATCTCGCCATTTTTAACTTCAGAAATTTCAACTAGCGCTGGGTTGTACGGAACGAGAGTTTTATAAAACCTTAGATCGTCTTCGCCAATCCGCACTCGCCCTGGAAAAACTTCAAGAAACTTGACCTTAGCGCGGTCTTCAAAATAATTTCTAGCACCGTTTGGTGGTATAAATTTATCGGCTCTAACGCCCATTTTTGTAAGTGTCTTTTGTACGTCACCCAAAAGCATTTTAGCTTCAGCTGAGATAAACACATAAGCCCGTTTCTTTTTAGTTAAAAAAACAAAGGCCTCAGCGTTCCTACCAACTGGCAAATCGCGCACGACAACTCGGTCAATTTCAAAATTAACGCCAAAATGCGCTTGTAGAAACTTTTCAAGATTAATATCGGAATAGATTTCTTCCTGCATGAGCCGATTATATCATAATTTATAGATATGCGCCAGTGGCCAGCTTAATCTAAAAAATAGTTTAGATCAAATACAATATCAATTATTAAACGGTTATAATCACGCTTTAAGTTTTTGCAAATTTTCGATTTAATCTCATCATTACCTAAACTGACATCTTGTGGAATCACAAGATCAAACAAAACTTTTTCGCCTTTATCATCTTTAGTCCGCCTAAAATCATGAATCCTAAAATCTGGCGAAATCTCATTTAAGGCGTTATCAATATGTTTGATAATATCTTTATCACGAGCAGTCTTCTTATGGATTGGGTCGACATGAACTACCAGCATAATTGATAGACGTTTATTAAAATCATACTCAATTCTATCAGCAATCCTATGACTATCTTTTAAAGATATCTTTTCAGGCACTTCAATATGAACAGTAGCGAAGTTTTTCTGTGCGCCATATGTATGTATCAATAAATCGTGATAGCCTAAAATGTTCTTATAACTATCCAAAAGTTTAGTAGCTTTCTTAATCTCTTGGTCTGGGCGCGAGCCAAGTAGATCATCAATCGAATCTAATATTGAGCGAACGCCAGAGTATATAACGAAGCCCGCAATAACGATACCTAAAATACCATCAATGTTTACTTCAAAGATCTGACCGATAAATAAGCCAACCAAAATAGAGGCTGTCATAAGCGCGTCATTACGGCTATCTATATAAGATGCCTCGATGGCGCCAGAATTGGTCCGTTTACTTGCTTTATAATAAACAACTGCTTGATATATTTTTATTAATATTGAGATTATAAGAACAACAATTGTTAGAGTAGATAGATTGACCGGTTTTGGTGAAATTAAATTCTCAAACGATTCGACAAAGAACTGCACGCCAATAAAAATAATTAAAATCGAAACAATGAATCCACTCAAATATTCGCTTCTAGCATGACCAAACGGATGTTCTTTATCGGCCGGCTTTTGACTCATGAAAAAACCTATAATGACGATAATAGAAGAGGTAAAATCACCAAGGTTATTTATAGCGTCCGCCATAATCGACACGCTGCCCGATATTAAACCAGCGACAATTTTAAAACCAAACAAAATTAAATTGGCAAACAGCCCGATAAAAGCGGTCTTTAAAGCATCTCGTGTTCGTTTTGACATCTTATTCATTCTATAAGATTACCACAAAACAACAAACTTGTTAAGCTAAATTAAGCCTTGTGTTATAATGTTATTAATGGATATTCTAAAAGGTTTGAATGCGCCGCAAAAAGACGCAGTTGAAACGGTCAGCGGGCCGCTTTTAATTTTGGCTGGTGCAGGAAGTGGTAAAACTAAAACTTTAACTCATCGAATCGCTTATTTGATTCAAAGTCAAAATATAGCACCTGAAGAAATTTTAGCAGTTACTTTTACTAACAAAGCCGCCAAAGAAATGCGCCAAAGACTAGCGACAATGCTTGGCGGTCGAGCTGAAAACCGATTTTTCATGCCTTGGATGGGAACGTTTCACGGTATTTGTGTGAGGATTTTGCGCCATAGCGGAGAATCAATTGGGGTCGAAAGAAATTTCGTAATTTATGATGAAGACGACCGCCGAACTTTGATTAAAAAAATCATCAAAGATTTTAATATGGATGATAAAAGCGTTAAGCCTTCAAGCGCATCAGCAGCTATTTCCAACGCCAAAAACGAATTGCGGTCCGCTGAAGATTTTGCAGCTAGCGCCAATTGGGGCTTTGAACAAAAAGTTACTCAAATTTATGAAGAGTATGAAAAACGCCGCCGAAAAGCGAATGCGCTGGATTTTGACGATCTACTTTGTGAAGTAGTCAGATTACTGCGCGAAAACCTAGAAGTTCGAGCGTTTTGGCGCGATAAATTTAAACATATTATGATCGACGAATATCAGGACACAAACGCTGCTCAATATTCAATCGTTAAAATGTTGGTTAATGAAAATAAAAATATTTGTGTGGTTGGCGACGATTGGCAGAGTATCTATTCTTGGCGCGGAGCAGATTTTACAAATATTTTAAATTTCTCAAGGGATTTTCTTGGTACTAAAGTCATAAAACTCGAGCAAAATTATCGTTCAACCGAATCAATTTTAAATGCCGCGCACAACGTAATCACTAAAAATACTAAGCGCACAGATAAAGAGCTCTTCACAAAGCTCGGCGTCGGTGAGCCTGTAAAACTGCAAAAAAGTCGAGATGAGTCAGAAGAAGCTTCCCGAATAGCTGGGCAAATATTTAGCTTTAACACAGTTGGCGCTAGGCAATTTTCGGATTTCGCGATATTATACCGAACCAACGCTCAGAGCCAGGCTTTCGAGCGAGCGATGATGCATTATCAGATACCTTATAAAATCATTGGCGGCATGCGATTCTTTGACCGCAAAGAAGTCAAAGATATTCTGGCGTATTTGCGTGTAGTTTATAACCCGCTTGATACGGTGGCCTTTACGAGAATCGTTAATGTGCCCACACGTGGAGTTGGTCAAGTTAGTTTTGAAAGATTTATGAATTGGCAAGCTCAAACTGGCCAGGATATTATATCTTCGCTCTTGATGGCGGGTGAGCTTTCTACGCTACCAACGCGAGCTCGCAATTCTTTAATAAGGCTTGGCGAAATCTTTCGTGAAGCTCAGCTAATCAACGAAAATTCCACCAGCCCAGCTGAAATTATTGAAAAGATTTTAGACCGAACTGGTTATACTGGTGCGGAAAAACTTGCCGACAGTGAAGAAATCGACCGAAGCGAAAACTTAAGTTCAATGGTGTCAGACGCAAAAAATTATGCTGACCTTGCAACTTATCTAGAAGACGCGGCTTTGATGAGTTCTGCCGATGCAACTACTGACGATAATAGCGTCACGCTAATGACATTACACGCAGCGAAAGGTTTGGAATTTCCAGTTATATTTATGGTTGGGATGGAAGAAGGTCTATTCCCGCACAGCCGAGTTTATGATAGCGGCCCAGAAGAACTTGAAGAAGAGCGGCGGCTTTGCTACGTCGGAATGACGCGAGCCCGCGAAGAACTCATTTTAAGTTACGCCAATCGACGAGCCGTTTTTGGGCAATGGCAGTATTGCACACCAAGTAGATTTATTTCTGATGCAGGATTAGCGCCCGAAAACTCGTTTGGTGATGATTATATGGATGAATATTCTGACGGATTTTCAGCAGAAACTAGTGATGATTTTTATAGTGATGAGCCAAATCTTTCGATTGGCGATAGAGTTAAAAGCTCAGCCTTTGGTAGTGGGGTATTAACAGATATTGATGGTATGGCTGTTGAGATTAGATTTGATAACGGTAAATCAAAAAAGCTTAATGTTGAATATGCTAGGCTCGAGAAAATTTGATTTTTACCAAATTTTTTGATAAAATAGTTTAAAGTAATGTGGAAAAATTCAACTAAATATTTTTTGGTTAATTCTAGGCTACGAACCAAATTTTGTGTAGCGGCTTTTGCCTTTATAACTCTAGGTGGCTTAGGTGTTTGCACACTTCAAAATATCTCAAATGCTAATGCCCAAGGTGAGGGCAATAAAGTTCTGTCCGTGTACGATAACAACACTAGTACGCGGACTTCTTTTCGTACCGACGCCAAAACCGTGCGAGCGGCTTTTGAAGACCGAGGAATCGAAATTTCAAAACATGACAAAGTTGAGCCCGGGCTTGACGAAGAATTATCTGAAGTTGATTACAACGTAAATATATATCGAGCAAAACCAGTCCTAATTGAGGACGGCGCAGTCCGCGAAAAAATTATGAGTAGTAGCCAAACATCAGATGGAATCGTTAAAGATGCCGGCATTAAAGTATATGATGAGGATGTTATCTCGGTTACCCAAGCACAAAACACAGCCGAAGACGGCGTTGCGACTAGCCTAAAAATCACAAGAGCCAAAGAAATAACGGTTGATATTTTTGGTAAACAAACCCATCTTAGAACTCAAGCCGATACCGTCAAAGATTTCTTAAGTGAAAAATCAATTAAACTTAGTGAAAACGACGAAGTTTCAGTACCACTAGACACCAAAATTAAAAATGGTGATAGTTTTAGTATTTGGCGAAACGGCAAGCAAACCATTACAATTGACGAAGAAGTTGAATTTGAAGTCGAAAAGATTCAAGACGCCGATAAAGAAGTTGGTTATGAGCAGATTAAAGAAGCCGGCGAAAAGGGCACAAAATCTGTAACCTACGAAGTTGAAATCAGAAATGGCCAAGAAGTTTCGCGTAATAAAATTAGTGAAGTTGAAACGAAGAAGTCTAAAAAGCAGATCGTAATTGTTGGTATAAAACAAAAGGCACTCCCCGCTGGTTCGCATGAAGACTGGATGGCCGCTGCGGGCATTTCTCCAAGTGACTATGGCTATGTCAATTACATTTTTCAACACGAATCTACATGGCGACCGGGTGCGCGCAACCCAAGTGGATTATACGTTGGCCTCGGCCAGACAAGTCCGGCGACATTAGCCAAAAGTTGTCCTAACTGGGAAACAGACCCAATATGTCAGATAGTATTTTTTAACGGCTACGCTACAAGTAGATACGGTAGCTGG
>JAGOOS010000010.1 GCA_017992395.1 Candidatus Saccharimonadota bacterium | reverse complement strand
TAATGTTGCGATTTTGAAAATATCTCGATTCGATAATGAGACGGGGTCACTAGCAAAAGAATACGCAAATCAAATCAAAGATAAACAAATTTCAAAAGTTATTTTAGACTTGCGTGGTAATGGTGGTGGCTATGTGTCTGCAGCTAAAGATGTAGCGAGTTTATGGTTAGATAAAAACGCTGCAATTGTTACAGAAAAAAGTTCAGGTCAAGTAGTTGACGAGATTAAGGCTAGCGGAAATAATATATTGTTTGGTATAAATACGGTAGTACTATCAAATGAATATAGCGCTAGCGCTAGCGAGATCGTAATCGGTGCACTTAAAGATAATAAAGTAGCCACGATAATGGGCGATAAAAGCTACGGCAAGGGAAGCGTTCAGCAGCCAATTAATATCAACAATGGATCATTACTTAAGGTTACTGTTGCCAGGTGGTATACACCAAGTGGTGCTAATATAACAGATGAGGGTATTAAGCCTGATATTGAAGTTAAAATGTCAACTGACGATATAAATGCCGGAAATGATCCTCAGCTAATGGCTGCAAAGAAAGAACTAGCTAAATAGACCTTGTGTTTAAAAATGTTTTGCGGTAGAATAGAGCTATGGAAGTAAAGAAAAAAATCTTATTAGTGGAAGACGACGAAGTTCTAGCTAGTGTTTACCGAGCCCGACTTGAACTTGAAGGATTTGAAGTGAGAGAGGTTCATAATGGTGAAGATGCGCTAACTGCTACGCTTGAATACAAGCCAGACCTTATTCTACTAGATGCTATGATGCCTAAAATAAGTGGATTTGATGTTCTAGACATCTTAAGAAATACACCAGAAACTATGAATACTCGTGTAATTATGCTAACCGCACTAAGTCAGGATAAAGACCGTCAGCGAGCCGAGTCTTTAGGTGTGGATGATTACTTAGTTAAGTCGCAAGTTGTCATTGGGGACGTTATCGAACGCGTTCGCCATCATCTTGATATGGATACAGATATCTAAATTATATAATATGCCCATATAATAAAATAAGCTAGATAAATTCTAGCTTATTTTATTGGTTTATTCGACTTCTACAACTGTTCGAGGAACAGTCTTACCAGTGAAATGACCTTTTTTAATTTTTTTGAAACTTACACTTCCGCTTTTTGCAGCATGAATAGTAAAGTTTCGGCTCATGTAAGTACCATCACCAGCTAATTTAGTTGCACCAGTTTGTCGAACTAGGACTTCTCCTTCGTTGACTTTCTGGCCACCAAATCTCTTAACGCCTAAACGTTGGCCGGCGTTGTTGTGGTTGTTCTTACTTGTACCACCTGATTTAACGTGTGCCATTTTTACTCCTTATTAGTACTAATAATTCACGCGCCACAACTTGATCTTCGCGATAGTAAATTAGATCTTGTGGATTAACGCGCATAAATTCTTTCCTATTATACCCGAGTTGATCAATAAAGTCAATGAGGGGCAGATGAGAAAAATTACCGTTCTTTTGTCGCCAAGCTGGCACGCCAATACATATTTGGGTGTCTTCTGGTATTCGCTCGGCTAAGTTCTTCAAAAAGTTTGATATGATTCGATTACAGTTTTCGCGAACTTCAGATAATTTCTGTGGTGATGGCGGGGCGGAAAATGGCTGGCCTAAGTAAGTTTCACACACTACAGTCGAAAGATCTTTAGCATAGGGCCAATCATGGTCTATCGCGTCGGCCGTCTCTAAATCGCCAAGACTGCCATGCGGGCGAAAAACTTGTTCTAGCCATTCGATATTTTCTTTTGTGTAGTCGACCATTTTTGGATTTAAATCGCTACCATGAGCTTTAAAGCCCTTAAGAATCGCTTCTTGAAGCACTGTACCGGTACCACAAAAAGGGTCAAGCAGTTGCGGTGCGCCAGCATCAATTTTAGCGTAGTCACGATTCTGTAGCCAAATTTGTGGCTGATTTGGGCCTGCGCCAAGATTTACCATGGTTTGGGCAAGCTTTGGCGGCAGCATGCCAATAAACGCATCGCGTTTTGGTCGATTTTGATCTCGTTTGGCGTAAGCTGTGATATTTTGAGCGCCTTCACTAACGGCAATATAAGTTTTATTTTTATTTACGACGGCTAAAATTTCAATCTTATTATCGCTAAGACCAAGCTTGTTGTTGTGTGAGACAGCAGTCGAAAGGGCTGGTGTTTTAGATGGAATAGTTCTAACTGATACACCTTTAGCTTTAAGTTTTTGCTTGATTATTGAAGTCGTTCTTTGGATATCTGAGCTGTTGGTTCGGCTATCGTAGACAGACACTCCCAGAGTTATTTTATTTTTAGTGTCGGAAAAATCGTTAACAAAAAGATTGACTATCTTTTCGGAGATTGTTCGCCAGTCAGTTGAACTAATTTCTAGTACAACTTCACCAGTCTTAAGAATGCTACCAAAATGCGAAACATTCATTTTCTCGGTATCAATAAGACATGCATACGGCCATAAAACCTGCAGATTTTCGCCTCCATAAACGCTTTCAATTTCACCGATACCGATTGAGGGTTGTCGCCCTAAGATTGCAATTTTCATCTTAATATTATAGCAGTTTGTGCAGTAAAAGTAAAAGGGACTAATTGTTGGAGTATTTAAAATAATACTACTTATCTTTTACAAATCCGCGAAATTATGCTAAAATATAGCCAGTTTTTGCGTTTTTGCTATGCGACTGCGTGTAAAAAGCACAATTACAATTTCCTCTATATTGTTAGAAAGATAGGTGGTTTGTTATGGTTAAAATATATTACAATTCTTGGTGTGAAGAGTTTAAAAAACCGTTTGGATCAATTTTAGAAAATATGCCGGTAAGATTAGTCGTTGAAGCCTCTTCTGATAGAATATTAGCAGTAGAGCTTGTGGTTTGGCAGGAAATTTTTGGTCAAACCCCGGACAGGAAATATATCAAAATGGATGAAGTTTCCGCTGGTAGATTTGAATTTTTGGGCACTTTGCTAGACTTACATGGGTTGATTTTTTATTATTTTAAGATTGACTCAGAACAGGGTAGAGTATTTTATGGTCAGAATCCGGAATTTGGTGGTGAAGGACAAGTCTATTTTTATGAAGAAAACGTAACTCCATATTCATTAACTTGTGTCAAAGAAGTTGAGAATATACCAAAATGGTTCTCTGAGAGTATTTTTTATCAAATTTTCCCAGATAGATTTTCTCGAGGCGCTGATTTTTATCTTCGAAACACTGCTAAAGATGATGTCATATTTTATGAAAATGAGAATGATACTCCGGCTTATGTGAAAGACGGGAACGGAGATATTCTAAAATGGGATTTCTGGGGTGGTACTCTGCAAGGTATCATTGAGAAAATACCCTATTTAAGAAAATTGGGAGTTTCTGCAATTTATCTAAATCCTATATTTGAAGCGAGAAGTAATCACCGTTACGATACGGCAGATTTCGAGAAAATCGACTCGCTTCTTGGTGATGAGAAGATTTTCGACAAGTTAGTTCAGTCGCTTCATGAGAATGAAATCAAGGTAATTTTAGATGGCGTATTTAACCATGTTGGTAGAAATTCGAAGTATTTTAATTATGATGGTACCCATGGTGAAAATGTGGGAGCCTATCAAAATAGCAATAGTGAACACTACAGTTGGTTTAATTTTTGTAGTGACAATGATTATGATTCTTGGTGGGGGATTAAAGACTTACCAGTAATAGATAAATATAATCTAGATTACCAAAACTACATTTTAGACATAATAGACTATTGGACTAGCATTGGTGTTGATGGTTGGCGTCTTGATGTGGCTGATGAATTACCGGACTTTTTTATCCAGAAAATTAGAACAAAGCTCGATGAATCTCAAGACAAGATTTTAATTGGGGAAGTTTGGGAGGATGCTAGCAGAAAGATATCGTACGGAGATCGTCGGAAGTATATTTATAATGGAAGCCTTCAGTCTGTTATGAACTACCCATTTAGAAATTTGATCATTAACCTGCTGAGCGGAGAATGGTCGACTGAATATTCGGCTAAATATTTAATACAGATTTTCGAAAATTATCCAAAAGAAATTTTCTTTAACTTGTTTAACAATATTGGGACTCATGACACAGAACGAATTTTGACGATATTTAAGGGTGATATTCAAAAAGTTGAATCTGCGGTTTCATTACTCATGACGCTACCTGGAGTTCCGACAGTTTATTATGGTGATGAAGTCGGACTTTATGGGGGTAAAGATCCTGATAACCGCAGAATTTTTCCTTGGAATAATCAAGACCAAAATTTTTACATGATTTATAAAAAATGGATTTCTATCCGCAAATCAAACGATGTTTTGAATGAAAATAACGAGTTCAAAGTTTTCTATAGTGGTTCAATTTTTGGTTTTGTTCGTGCCAATAAAAAGGAGTTTGCTGCTTTGGTTGTGAATTTATCTAATACTGATACATTGATAATTCCAGAAAGTCTAAACTGGCTTAACGAAGCGCCAAAGGAACTTGAAACAATCAAAGGCTACCTTACCAATAGAACGATACATGGAGAGAAAACTAAATTTTTTTCAGGTAATTTGTAAAATACTAATCTTCACTTCGGTGAAGATTTTTTTAATTCTGCCAGATTCAGGTTATATAAACTACTGATTTTGTAGTATAATAATATAAAAGAAGGGATTATAGAAGTGGATTTTGACGAATTTGATGATTTAGTTAATCTGTCTATAGAAAGTTCGATGCTAAAAAATGAACGTGTTGAGCAAATTTTTACAGTTTCGGATTTTATTGGGGTATCTAATCAAGTTTTTGAGCAAACTTTTGCGAGTGTCTTGATTGAGGGCGAGATTTCTAGTTTTAAAGTTAATCAAAAGAAATTCGTTTTCTTTGATCTTAAGGATGAAAAGTCGAGCCTCGGGTGTTTTATGACCTTATGGCAAATGAGATTTCCACTCGAAGATGGCATGAAAGTTGTAGTTAAAGCCCAACCGAAACTTACTAATTGGGGTAAATTTAGCCTAACTGTTCAACAAATAACCCCCAAGGGTGAAGGTAGTCTAAAAAGAAGCTTTGAGCTTTTGAAGAAAAAATTAACTGATGAAGGATTATTTAACGAAGATAAAAAAAGGCGTTTACCATCTCAACCAGGCAACATTGGTGTCATATCTAGCACTCAAGCGGCTGGATATGCAGATTTTATCAAGATTTTAGATGAACGTTGGGGCGGAATGAAGGTCAGAGTTGCTCATACTCAAGTTCAAGGGCTCGCGGCACCCGATCAAATTATTAGAGCACTTAAATATTTTAACCAAACGGAAGATTTGCCAGAAGTCATAGTAATCATTCGTGGCGGTGGAAGTGCGGATGATTTAGCCGCTTTTAATGATGAAGCATTAGTGCGAGCAATCGCTTCGAGCCGAGTACCGATTTTAACTGGTATTGGACACGAGACGGACGAAAGTCTGGCTGATCTTGCCGCAGACATTGCTGCAAGTACGCCAAGTAACGCGGCTCAAATCCTGGTACCAGACAAAAAGAGTGAGTTTAAGGCTATTAATTCAAGGATCATTCGATCTGGACAAGCAATTCTTCGGGATATTCAGCTAAAAGAGCAGGCGGAGCTGCAAAAAATCAGTCAGATCAAAGACTTAATCCTGCAAAAAATAACACGTCAAACTGAAGATTTAGTAAGTAAGGTTAGAATGATTAATAGTTATAATCCTGAAATTGTGTTAAAGAGGGGTTATGCGATTATAAACGGAGAAATCGAGCTAGGAAAGATAATAAATATTGAAACTAGAGATAATATCATATCAGCGGAGGTAAAAGATGTTAGAAAAAAATGAAGTAAATAACAAATTTGATGAAATAAATAGTATTTTAAGTAAATTCGAAAATAGTGAAATCAGCCTAAGCGATGCAGCCGAACAATACGAGAAGGCAATTGAGTCAGCAAAAGAGTTACAGAGCTATTTTAATGATTTAAAAAATGAGATTATCGTTTTGAATGAAGATTTTACAAAAGAAATAAACGAAAAAGACAGTTAAAAGTGCATATTTTTGTTGTATTTATTACTACGATATTGGCGGCTAGTTTCTTACTGATCGTTTTGCGCGGCGCACCATTCGTGCCAAGCCAGAAGAAATATATTAAAGCCGCATTTGAAGATTTATACAAACCAAATAAGGACGATATCTTGTTTGACATCGGAAGTGGCGATGGGGCAGTGCTAAAGCAGGCGCTAAGCTCTGGGTTCAAGAAGGTAATCGGCTGGGAGCTTAATCCATTCCTAGTGGTGGTCTCATTACTAAGACTAAACAAGGACATCCGCAGTCAAAAAGTTCAGCTAGCCTGTAGGGATTTTCTAATCTCAAAATTACCAGATGGAGTAACGATTTTTTATTGTTTTGGGGTTGAGAGGTTTGTTCAAAAAGCAATCAAAAAAATAGAAGATTACTCTAACGATCAGCAGCGAGAAGTCTATTTTATGAGCCTAGCTTTTAAAATAAAAAATCGTGAGCCACAAAATAGCAATCAATTATATTATCTTTACAAAATATCCCCTTGCAAAAAACAACAACCATAAGTATAATGGGCGTATGAACAAGAATTTTAAACGGGGGGCCATTCAGGGCTCGACAATTGCAATTATTTTATTAGCGCTAGCCTTGATCGCGGCCGGTTCGTTTGGCATTTGGTCATTTATAAACTATCGTGAAGCTCAAACTAACCTTGATGGCAAAATTGATTTAGCGGTTTCTGAGGCCGAGAAAAAGCAGGCAGATGCTGATGAAACTAAATTTGCCGAACGTGAAAAAGAACCAAATTATGAGTTTGCGGGTGCTGCTGATTATGGTCATGTTGGGTTTATGTATCCAAAAACTTGGAGTGCCTATGTAGCTGCGGACGGATCTGACGGTAAAGATTATTTTGCATACTTACACCCAGTTACAGTGCCTCCAGTACCAACATCCAGCAAGGTTCAACAGAGATTTGCGCTTCGTGTGGCTATTTATAACAGCCCTATGGATGAAGTCTTAAAAGAATATGAAAAAGCTATTACAGCAGGCGAGATTTCATCGTCAGCCGCAATTTATAACGGCAAGAACGGCACCAAACTTGAGGGCCTATTCCCATTTTCGGGCAATAAAGACGACCGAGTCAGAGGTATAGCTGTATTCTTTAAAGTTAATGACAAAACATTAATGCTAAGAACTGACGCCGAAACTTTCAAGAGTGATTTTGATAAAATTTTAAACACTATAAAATTTGATTAATTTTTAAAAAACTGTCATTTTCTGCTATAATGTAGATATGGATAAAAGGGAGATTAATGAACTTTTGGCATACGATGCTAGCTTTTTAGTGGCTGCGCATGAGTTAAAGTCTCCACTCTCAATCATTCGCCAATTAAGTTTGATGCTTGGTGACAAAAATTCTAACCTATCAGTAAATGAAATAAAGCGAATTTCTAAACAAATTGATTTAACTAGCGAGCGCGCGCTAAGGCTGGTTAGCGATTTGACTAAGGTTGCTAAATTAGAGGATGCGATGTTCGAGCTTGAACCAATTAATGCAAAGAAAATTTGTGATGATGTAGTTAGCGAGATGAATAGCGCTTTTTCGATTCACGATAGAAAAATTATTTTTAAACCGTATAGAAATCCAAAGATTACATCGAGTCTAGCTGTTGCTAATTATGATTTACTCCGATCGATTCTACTTAATTTCAGCGATAACGCTTTATATTCAGCTAAAAGCAAAACGAAAGTTGAGCTGAGTATCAATAACGTTAAAGATAAGGTTAGGATAAGTGTTCGTGATTATGGCGAAGAACTGCCTTTATCGGTTTGGCGGTCGATTAAAAAGCATAATTGTAAGCCTGTTGCGGCTAGCTCTCGGCCTCAAAGTAGTGGTTTAGGAATTTATATCGCTCATAATTTTGCTGATGCGATGAATGGCGAAATTGGTGTTGTTCGACATAAGAACGGCAATACTTTTTATGTAGATTTAAATCGTTCGGAGCAGTTGAGCTTATTATGAAAAATAATATTCAAAAGTCTGTTCTAATTGTTGAAGATAACTTCATTTTGGCGGAGAACTTTGAAAGAATTTTAAAGCATCAGTTTTGTGTCGTAAATGCAAGGTCTGCCGCATCAGCGATTGAACTCGTTGATAATAAAATACCAGATTTTATTGTTTTGGACATTCTACTTGAAGGACATTCTGCATTTGCTCTACTAAATGAACTACAGAGCTACACTGATACGTCCATAATACCAGTAGTCATATGTTCAGACTTAGCGCCTGAATTAGATCTAAACGTGTTAAAAAAATACGGTGTTCGTGAAGTTCTTGACAAATCAAAAATGCAACCCAGTGATTTATTAAAAGTTTTAAGGAGGCTTAAATATGAAGCAGAAGAAAACTTTAGCAATAGCCTTGCGCCGAACTGATTTTGGCGAAGCAGACAGAATTGTTAATCTGCTTACCCCAGAAGGCAAGGTTTCGGCGATTGCACGTGGCGCTCGTCGTCAAAAAAGCAAGTTAGCTGGCGGGATTGAAATATTTGCGCTCAATGAGGTCGTAATTGCTGAAGGCAAAGGTGATATTAGGACGATTATTTCAGCGCGAATGCGCGAATTCTATAATGAGATATTGAAAGACTTTGATCGAGCGGACTTTGCCTATGAATCGATTAGATTGATTGCACGATATAGTGAAAACGTTGAGAATGAAGAGTTTTTCAATATACTAAAAACTACATTAGAATCGTTAAATGACTTTAGCATCAGTCTTGATATAGTTAAGGCATGGTTTTATATTCATACGTATTTAGCTCTTGGTAATCAAATTGACTTAGCTAATGATTCGAATGGCAATAAATTAAAAAAAGATGGCACCTATAGTTTTGACCGGTATGATAAAACTTTCGTGCCAAGTAGTGGTCCGTATAATGCTGATCATATAAAAGCTTTGAGATTTATATCTGTTAGTGACCCAAAAAACACTTCTAGGATAAATGGCATAAGTAAAATTATGCGCGGAATCACCAATATTGTTATAGCGATTAGCGACTTTTAAACTGCTTGATTTTTAAAGATAAAAAAGCTATGCTATAAGCATGAATAAGCTTAAGCACAATTCGCTAAAAAGTGGATTTACGATTATCGAAGTAGTTTTAGTTTTAGCGATTGCTGGGCTAATATTTTTAATGGTATTTATTGCACTGCCAGCTCTACAAAGAAGTCAGCGCGATTCGCAGCGGAAAAATCAGGCTCAAACTGTAATTGATGGCGCTATAAGGAAAATTGCGAACAATAAAGGTAGTATTTTACTAGATTCAACAGGTTGGTCTATAGGGCCACTAATCTCGGGCGGCTGTATAAAAGAAGATGAAATAAAAGACCCTTCTACTGGAGAGGTGTCGACTGTTAATAGCGCAGCTTGGGGTGGATATTTATATTCAGGCTATCAAAACCTACAGGCTGGGGAATATGGCGGCGATACTGGTGGCTATTGTGACGGTAATACTCCAATTGACATAACTGGAACGGCTAACGGTAGAAGCGTCGTTTATGTATTTGGGCTTGAAGGTGGTGGACAGATTTGTGTTAGCAATATAATGAAATAAAAAGCTAGGTTTTTAGATTAAGTCTGTTTTGTGGTAAAATAGACTTAAATATTGAAAGGTAAAAATGGGAAAAAATTCAGAATTGATGGAAAAAATAGTAAGCTTAGCTAAGCGGCGCGGTTTTATTTGGCAGGGTAGTGAAGTTTATGGTGGTGCACGAGGAACTTGGGATTACGGTCCTTTGGGTGTTACGCTAAAACGTAAGATAATGAATGAATGGTGGAAATTTTTTGTTGAAGATCGCGACAATATGTATGGTGTTGATGCGGCTATTTTGATGAATCCGAAAGTTTGGAAGGCAAGTGGCCATGTTGCAACGTTTTCCGATCCTTTAGTGGAAGACTTAAAAACTGGTGAGCGCTACCGTGCTGATCATTTACTAAAAGATGCTGGAATTGAAGCCGAAGGTTTATCCAATCAAGACATAACTTTTAAAATCCGTGAAAACAATATCAAATCTCCTAAAGGCAATGAGCTAAGCGAAGTTCGGAGTTTTAATATGATGTTTCAGACAAATGTTGGCGCAGTTGTAGATGAAAATTCAATTGCATATCTTCGCCCAGAAACGGCTCAAGGAATTTTTACAAACTATAAAAATGTTATAGATTCTTTCTATCCAAATTTACCCTTTGGTTTAGCTCAAACTGGTAAGGCTTTTCGCAATGAAATTAGTCCGCGTGATTTCATCTTTCGTAGTCGCGAGTTCGAGCAAATGGAGATTGAATATTTTATAGATCCTAAAACTTGGCAAGAAAACTTTGAAAAACTACTGGCTGATATTCATGAATTCTTGGAGGAAAAAATGCATCTGCCAAAAGGAATGATACACGAGCTTGAAGTCCCAGAGCAAGATAGGGCTCATTATTCTAAGAGAACAATCGATATTGAATTTGATTACCCAATTGGTAAAGAAGAACTACTAGGACTTGCTTATCGAACCGATTTTGATCTAGGCAATATTCAGCGCGAAAGCGGTAAAAGCATGGAATATATAGTAAAAGGCACGAATGAAAAATTCATTCCGCACGTGATTGAGCCAAGTTTCGGTGTTGAGCGCATGGTGATGGCTGTCTTGAGTGCTAGCTATAAAGAAGAAGAAAAAGATGGTAAAGTTCGACCATATCTTGCACTGCCAGAAAACCTAGCTCCAATTAAAATTATAGTCGCGCCACTACTTAAAAATAAGCCAGTTTTAGTCGAAAAAGCTCGTGAGATATATGCACTGATAAAGAAAAAGTACAGTAATGTCAGCTTTGATGACAGTGGTAAAGTTGGCAAAGTATATGCAAAGGCCGACGAGATTGGTGTGCCAAAGGTTGTAGTGATCGATTTCGATACAATCGAAGGCGACGGGCTCGTAAGTCTTCGTAATCGTGATGATGCTAGCCAAATCAGGCTAAAACCCGAAGATATCTAAAAATTATCCTTGATAAACAAGCTCAACCATGATAAAATTGAACTAGATTTATTAGTTTTATTTAAAGGAGAGATATGAAGATTAAGGGCTCGCACTCTAATCTGTCGACTTTTTTAAGTTTTAGCAAGCTTAGAACTTTTGACATAAAAAATAATATAAAATATTTATCGTTTATAGTTCTACTATCTGTAGGAGTGGTTTTTGCGGCCATTAATAAGCCGGTAGATGCCTACGGTGCAGGTGATTTTGTGATTGAAATTGACACTTCAAAGGGAGATAACCCCAGTTATGCTATTCCAGTTGGGTTTTATTCTATGAATTATTCGGTTGATTGCGATAACGACGGCGTTTTGGAAGCTACCGATCAAACAGCATCTTATACTTGTACTTATCCGTCTCACGGAATTTATACGATTGCTATATCTGGTAATTTTCCACATTTTTATAATGGTAATGTTGCTACAGACAATAATCAAAAAAAGTTAATAGACGTTAAACAATGGGGCAGTCAGGTATGGAAGAGTCTGTCATCAGCTTTTTATAATGCTTCAAATCTTGATATTTCCGCTACAGATACTCCTAATCTTTCCGAGACTACAAGCTTAGCTTCTATGTTTATGAATGCGAGTACTTTCAATGGGGCGCTTAATGGATGGAATATAAGTAACGTTAAAGACTTGAGCTATATGTTTTTTGGCGCCTCATCATTCAACCAGCCGCTAAACAGTTGGGACGTATCTCAAGTTGCCAACTTCTATAGTATGTTTTATGGTGCTAACACCTTCAACCAGTCATTAGATATTTGGGATACTTCTAGCGCGCGACAAATATGAGCTCTATGTTTTATAATGCCTCATCATTCAACCAACCTCTAAATAAGTGGGATACTGCTAAGGTTACAAATATGAGCTCAATGTTCTCTGGGTCTGACGCATTCAATCAATCCATAAATAATTGGAACGTTTCGCAGGTTTCGTATTTTAGCGGCATGTTTTCCTCTTCGTCTGCTTTCAATCAGCCTCTTGACAATTGGAATACCGCTAGCGCTACAAATCTAAGCTATATGTTTTCTAATTCTACTGCGTTTAACCAGTCTTTGGCGACCTTCAACATAGCCAACGTAACTAATGCTACCAGTATTTTAAACTTATCAAGTGTATCGACTAATAATTATGATATGACTTTGGCGGCTTGGTCTCAACAAACTGTCGTTCCTGGAGTTTCTATGTCGGCTCAGCCAACTAAATATTGTAATGCTAGTGCAAGAAATGTGTTGACATCCGAACCTAATAACTGGACTATTACAGATGGTGGTCAAGCAAATGCCGCCGATTGTCCACTTGAAGTCGAGATTAGCCTAAGTAGTAATGAAATATTATCTACAGAGACAACCCCTTATACCGTTGGGCACTTTAACCTTAGCGGGCAGGTAAATCCAGACGAGGCTTATATCTATACTTTGCTTGGTGATGGTGCAGATAATAGTTCGTTTATAATTGAAGATAATAGCCTAATTTTAACTTCTCCTATAAATTACCCACAAAAAATAAATTATGAAATAACTGTTAGAGTTACCGATTTTCAAGGTTCTTTCCATGACCAAACTCTTAATATGACTGTGGTAGACGGCAGTACGCCAGAACCAGAACCTACCCCAACACCCGACCCTATCGATCCTGATAATGGCGATAACTCAAGTGAGGCTGATAGTGATATAATTGCACCAAATACAGGCTTTAAGCCGTCGGTTACTATTGGAAATGCGCTAATCTTGATAGTTGTGTTTTTGGGTGGAGTGTCAGCCGTAATAATGAGTAAAGTTAAATCAGTAAAGATTTACCGAAATAAAAGATGAATGATAACGCTCAGGTTATAACTTCCGCGCAGAATCCGCTAATAAAAAATTTAGTTCAATTATCCAGCCATCAAAGCGTTCGTAATAGGCAGGGTTTGACGCTTCTTGAGGGTGTACATTTATCAAAAGAGTACCTGTCTAGAGTTGGGGCGCCGGAAATTTGTCTAGTGGCTAATGATAGGTCTAATCTAGAGGTTATTGAAATCATAAGAAAATGCAGAGAATTAGGCGTTAGGATTATTGAGATTGATAGGCGTATATATTCAAAAATTAGTCCAGTTATAGAAGGTATTGGCTTGATGTTCGTAATAAAAACCCCAGCCAGTAAAACAATGGACCCAAACTGCAATACGGTGATATTAGAAAATATTCAAGATCCAGGCAATTTAGGCACAATTCTTCGTAGCGCAGCAGCAGGCGGAGTTGAACAAATTATTTGTTCAAGCGATACAGCTTCGGCTTGGGCGCCAAAAGTGTTACGGGCTGGCATGGGTGCTCATTTCAACTTAAATATAATTGAAAATCAAGATTTAAAATTGGCTATTTCTCAGTTGAGAATTCCGATTTACGCCACTAGTTTATCAGCCGAAAGTTCGATTTATAGTGAAGACTTATCGGCGAATTCAGCTTGGATTTTTGGCAACGAAGGCAAGGGGGTATCGGATGAATTACAGAATTATGCAACTAAAAAACTCATAATACCGCAATCAAATAAGATTGAGAGTCTAAATGTAGCAATGGCTGCAACAATTTGTATTTTTGAAAAACTACGACAATCTAGCATGAATAAAACTTAATGATATCGGCCCAAAGGCTGACTAACTTGCAATTAACTGTGTATTACTGTATAATATGGATTGCTTGAGTAAATAGCTGTAATTCGGCTTTTGCTAGGAGTAATTTTAAAATAGGAGGTCGATATGTATGAATGCAGTCGACAGTGTTGAGAAAGATTTAAGATCTGAGGTTTTCGTATTGATTGTTGCCGGCGGGATTGGTTCTCGTTTAATCGGTATTGGTTCTAATGACGTGCCAAAACAGTTTACGATTTGTAATGAGTTTGGTGAAACCTGGATACAGGTTACAGCAAAAAGATTTTTGGGTTTTGGCATACCAGCCAAAAATATTGTAGTTATCACTACTAATGATGGACAAACAAAGTTAGCAGAAGAACAACTTATTGGGCTGGGAGTTTTTAGCTCGAGAATTCATCAAATAGCTAATAATTACGATTATGCAGGAGCGATGATTAAGGGCGCGGAATTTATTAAACGAATTAATAATGATGCCATAGTTATCAATACTCCCGCCGATCAACATATTATTGCAGATGAAAACTTTTACCGAACTATAGGAAGAGCTATAGACGCAGCAGCTAGTGGTCTACCGATATTAATAGGGGTTCGCACAACTGATTTGAATTTAATGAAAGGCTGTGGTCATGCTATATACTCTAATACTGATTTAGGGGAAATAAAAAAAGTTATTGGATTTATCGAAAAGCCAAATGCCGAAAAAGCAAATGAGCTTTTAAATTCCGAAAATTCGGCTTTAAATACGGGGATAAACGTATGGTCGCTGGAAACTCTTTTTAGCCAGTCTAAGGATATAATCAGTAATAAACGCAAACTTGATCTTGAAAAAGTAGACCAAGCAATACATAGAAAGGAAGCTGAATACATAAATCGCAAAGAATCTCGTCATGATGAAATAATTTCGTTAGACGCGAATAGTAAATTAACTAATTACATAACAACAGAAGCTACGGCAAAAATAACCCAAGACATCTTATCTGAAGTAAAAGGCTGGAGTTTAAAAACTGATGAGTTGATGGAAGTATTTGATAATTTACACGTTGCAGTCGGATCATTCGTGTGGGAAGATTGTGGCACATATAGTAGTCTATATAAGGTTCTTAAAAAAATGCCTGAAGATAAAAATGCAAAAATTGGTGGAGGCCAATATTATTCTAAATATTGTAAAAATAATTTATTCTTTGTGGCCGAAGGTTATTGTTTGACTACGTATGGAGTTAGTAACTCATTTATTGCAATTAATTCTATAGCTAGTAAAACGGTTGTTGTAGTTGGCAATATGGAATATTGTCAACTAGTTAAAGAGTTTGGTGAGAAGCTTGGGGCTGGTACTCTTGATTCATATTCATACTCAATTGAAAGCAAGAACAACCACCTTCAACGAACTATGGTTGAGAACTTGATCGTATGCTTTGTCGGCATAGACAATCACTCTGTTTCGTCATTTAAAACTCCTCAAAATGAAATTATCATATCAATATCAAATGATATATATGATAGATAAAGTCTAGCTTAGCTAGGCTTTTTTAATAATTTACGCTCTAAGTAAGGGTAGCTTGCGTTGAAATTTATGCCTGAAGATGATATAATATAATTATGAAATTGGTCATAATAAAAGCAAAAATTACAGATAAAATAGATTTATTAAAGAGAATATCAGATACGGGCCATCAATTTGGCCGAGTTGTTTTTCAAAACGACAGGGTATTCCTACCAAGAGGGCATAAAGTTAATCGAAATTTACCAAAATTAATGATTAGGACTGAAATTATTGATCCAAAGCGCAAACCTTGGTATCAACTAATTCAAAAACGTCATATTGATGTGGAGAATGTTGATTTAGTTCATACTACGCCAGTATTAAATTATACTGAGACCGCTCACATTGTTCAGCAATTGGGCTTTGAATTGCGAGCTGAAGTTATCCGCAATCGTCAAAAACTACAGATTGAAGATACTATTATATATCTCGACGATGTTGATGAATTGGGTAGCTATATTAAAATTGAACGCGAAGTTAAAAAAGGGCAAGATATCGAAACTGTCCGCAAGGAGCTTTGGGAGGTTTTAAAAGTTTTTGGAGTTGATGAATCTCAGGCTGAACTAGATACTTATACAGCTCAAATTTTAAAATTAGATAAATAGCTTTTTATTAGATTATAAATATCCGCGAAGATTTTGACGCTTTCGCGGATATTTTATGATAAAATATAATATATGGAAGAGGGAAATAAGCAAACTGACAATAGCGCTAACAGTAGTGCGTCCGAAAATGTAGATATTTTTCAATGGGCAAATCTGACCGACGGGGTAAAGAATGATCTAGAAGTAGAATTTTTCTTATTCAATAAGAACTTTACACCATACACAACGAGTTTTTCGAACGATTTAAACAATCAAATCAAACCACTTTTTTTGTTTGATATTATAAATTTTGTAAACATGGGTGCGGGCACTGGGCTTAGCGTTCATGATTATGAGCTAGATGGAGATTCAAGTAAGGATATACTTCTAAGAACTGAACTTGAGAAGGTTGGTCACGCTGAGACACTAATTCATCTGATCGAGACTCAATATTCGGATATCGTTGAATTTTCTGAAAGCGAGCACGAATTTAAACGCATGAAGGGCGTAATGGCGCGTTTTACAGATAAAGAAGGCAAGAAATTTTATATAGCCAAACAAATCTCACAGGGCCAAGTTTTGCGAGGAGCGACTGCTTGGGAATTTAGAGATGGTAAATTTGGCCAGTTTGAGCCTGAATTTGGGCTAAAAATACAGCCAGATAATCAAGTATTGATTGTAGATAAAGATATATTTATTTTTAACCAAAGTAAATTTGAAAAACTATTTAATTATGACTACAAAAAACAGGTGATAGCTGATAAAAAAGTAGCTGAGATCGAACAAAAGTATAAACTATCATTTCCTGACGGACTAGACCTTCAGAGTTTAGTGCGCGACAGGCGCAAAACAGCTAATAAGCTACAAAAAATGGATGATATCGGCGAGATTAGCCAAGATAAGGTTATTGAATACGCTGACGAGATGCAGCTAGAGCTCATGACTGACGATAATGGTGCAATCATCATCATGGATGGTAACGATCTGGACGTGTTTGTGAATTTGATCAATGAAGATTATATCACTAGTGAAATGACAGGTCGTCGGTATGAGATTAAAAGTAAAAAATTACTCGATGAGCCCGATGGCGAACCTCCACGAATGATCGGCGAATAAAAAGATTAAAAGGAGAATTGATTGAAGCAAGCTTTGGCGCTAGAAATAATGCTTTCTGGTGAAAATGTATTTTTGACGGGTGCTGCAGGTAGCGGCAAGACTTTTGTTTTGAATCAATTTATTAAACTATCAAAACGTGCTGGCAAAAAAGTAAGTGTTACAGCTACAACCGGTCTTGCGGCGACGCATCTTGGCGGTACAACCATTCATTCTTGGAGTGGTATGGGTATAATGGACTTCTTGCCAGCGAAATTTGTTGAAAATCTAAGCAAGGGCAGGCGTGAAATCATTGAGAATACCGATACTCTCATTATTGATGAGATATCTATGCTGCATGATTTTAGGCTGGATATTATAGATGAAATTTGCCGGCTAGTTCGTAAAAACGACACACCATTTGGTGGGATACAAGTGATATTATGTGGTGACTTTTTTCAGTTACCACCTATAAATCGCGGTGGTAGTCGGTTTGGCGGGTTTGTTGTGTCGTCAAATGTTTGGCAAGAGATGGATTTAGCCATTTGTTATTTAGACGAGAACTTCCGTCAAGGCGAAGATGATGATTTAACTGAAATTTTAAATGCATTACGTGCTGGCGATTTACGCCGACGGCACGCAGAGAAACTGCTTTCGAGAGTTGACACTATACCCGAAGATGAAGAAAATTTGACCGAACTTCATACGGTTAATATTGATGTTGATAAAATAAACGAGCGACGATTAGAAGAGATTAATAGCGACGAAATTTTTTATACACAAAATACCACTGGTGCTAAAAATTATGTTGAAACTCTACAAAGATCAGTGCTCGCACCACCCTTATTGCGTCTCAAAAAAGGCGCCTTAGTTATGGCTGTGAAGAATGCACAGAGCAAACAATATGTGAATGGGTCAATTGGTAAAGTTCTGGATTTTGAGCCGATGACCGAGTATCCGGTGGTGAAATTTAGAAACGGTCGAACCGTCACCGTTATGCCTGAGGCATGGGAATTAAGAGACGGTGATAAAAAACGAGCGGGTATCGCCCAAATACCGCTACGCTTAGCATATGCCATTACGGTTCATAAGAGTCAAGGCATGACTCTTGATGCGGCGAAAATCGACCTCAGGAAGGCTTTCGTTGAGGGAATGGGTTACGTGGCACTTTCGCGCGTAAGATCGCTAGAAACGATGTATTTAGCTGGAATAAACCGTATGGCGCTACAAGTCAGCCCAGAAGCTCAGAACATCGATACTTATTTAAGGAGTGAAACAAAAAAAGCTGATACAAAGTTTGCTCATTTAGAAGTAAAGGCGGTTACAAGAGCTGAAAAAGAGAAGAATCTGGCAGACATAGAAAATAAAACCGGTAAGGAATCAGGCTCTTCTGGTTGGTCTGAAAAGATTGATAAAATGCGCGAACAGTATCCGAACGCATATAAGCCATGGAAGAAGTCCGATGACGAGGACTTAAAGACGGCTTTTAGGAATGGCGAGAGTGTAGCTGATATGAGTTTGAAGTTCGGACGTCATAAGGGTTCAATTGTTATGAGGTTAAAAAAACACTTTGGCGAAGATGTTTCTGTATAGGTTCTGAAGAATGTGAGGTTCACCCCCCCTTGCGTTTTTTTAGTAAAATTAAACTATGAATAAGCTAAAGTTTAAACCAACCACAACTAAACATAATAACAACACTAACAATAACAACCAACTCACTCCAGAACTAAACCACCATCTTATTCTTAGTCGGCGCTCAAGGGCGCTAGCCCAAGCTTTACCCACTCAAGCAAGAAAAAGTAATAGTTCTTCACAAACTGCAACTAATTCTCAAACTAAACCCCAAACCAACCCAGCTTTCACAATAATAGAAGTAGTCCTAGTCCTAGCTATTGCCGGCCTAATATTTCTAATGGTATTTATAGCTCTACCAGCTTTACAAAGAAACCAACGTGATACGCAGCGAAAGAATGATATGGCTACGTTCGCTAGTGAACTAAATAATTATGCAGCCAATAACAGAGGTAAGTATCCAGATGTGAGCGGATATTCATCTAATGCGGTTACGTCAACTCATGCTCCTGAACTCTATAATTTCGCAAAAAGCTATCTTAATTGGCCAGGCGCTTGGTATGCTGCTAATGAGAATGAGTCTTTTGTTGATCCGAGCATTGGTGGGGGATACACTATAGCAGTCTTTGGCGGTATGAATAGTGTATCTTATGATTATGCTGCTGCAAGACCCTACATTATATATTACGCTAACGCCAACCAGCGTTGTCCTCGATCTGGTGAAGATCCTAAAACTGGCGTAGCTTCAACCGGCTCGATTATGTTGTATCAAGGGCTAGAGAGTGGCGGCGTTAATTGTGTTGACGTAAGGTGATTACATGAATATTCGACCAATTAATATAAACAAGTTGAAAAAAATTTAAAAAGATGCAATAATGTAGATATTCCAGTTGAAAGGAGGGGTTATTATGAATAACCCTAAAAG
>JAGOOS010000009.1:12265-19583 GCA_017992395.1 Candidatus Saccharimonadota bacterium | reverse complement strand
GATATGTCAGATATTAGACCGGAATCAACTAATAGATTAACGTTTTTTTCGCCAAGATTTTCAATATCTAGTCCAGCTTTAGAGGCATAAAAAGATAGAGATTTTTTCAAGATAATATCTGAGCTCAGTCCTTTTATCCTATAGAGCACCTCGCCTTCTGGGCGGATAAACTCTTCTTCAGGATACTGCCGCTTAAGTTCGGCTTCAAAATCAAACCGTTTGGTATTTTCTGGTCTCAATTCTGTTATAACTCGCTCTACTTTAGGAATAATATCGCCAGCTTTATAAACAATTACTGTATCACCAACCCTAACGTCAAGCCGAGCGATTTCATCAGCATTATGAAGACTGGCGTGTTTTACGGTCGTGCCGGCAAGTTGAATTGGGGCAAAAACCGCTACTGGCGTTGCAGCTCCCGTTCTACCAATACTTAAAACGATATCTTCAACTACCGCTGTCGCTTCTTCTGGTGAATATTTAAAGGCAATCGCTGCTCGAGGCTGCTTGCCAACGACTCCTAACCGCGCAAATTCAGCCCGATCATTGAGTTTTACAACTAGTCCATCTGTATTAAATGGCAATTGTTTGCGTTTTTCAGCCCATTCATGGATAAAATCCATAACTTCTTTAATTGAAGACATGTTGCAGGCTTGGTTATTTCTAGAAAAGCCCAGAGTTGATAATACTTCATAAGCTTTCGAATTTGTAGGAACTAAACTCGGGTCGTCATCTCTGATAATATCATATGCCATAAACTTCAACGGTCGCGTGGCTGCAATATTTGGATCTAGCTGACGAATAGTACCAGCTGCAAGGTTGCGTGGATTAGCAAATTCTGCTTCACCCTGCTCTCGGCGATTACGGTTCAATTCATTAAAATCATCTTTAAAAATTACGATCTCACCTCGAACTTCAGTTCTGCCAAATAAAAAATCCTTATTTTCAGCGTTCTCATTTAAATATAGTGGAATATTTTTAATTGTTCGAGCATTACTGGTAATATCTTCGCCAACGAACGAGTCGCCCCTTGTTACGGCTTGAACAAACTGCCCGTCTTGATAAATAAGAGAACATGCTAAACCATCCATCTTTATATCAGCAAAAAATTCGTGATACAGACCTGGCGTTATTTTCTCGATTCTTTCAATCCATGAGCGAATATCGGCCTCAGAAAAAACATCGTTCAGGCTAAGCATTCTGCTAGAATGTTTAACTTTTTTAAAACCACCTTTAACCGCACTACCAACTCTTTGAGTTGGTGAGTTTGGAGAAATGATTTCGGGATTCTCGGCTTCAATTTTTTTAAGTTCGGCAAACAGCGAATCATACACCGCATCGGGTACACTCGGGCTATCCAAAGAATGATATTCATATGAATATTTATTTAAGATTTTTAGTAGTTCGCCGTACCTATGTTCACTAGGCTCGGCTGTCATTGTCAACTACTCCTCTATACAGCATATATGTATAACTTGAAAGAAAAACTAAAATTAAACAATTTGTGAGCAACATAAAGAACTGAACTATCGGAATGTCGTTAATGATTTCAAATTTTCCGCCTAGCCAATCCGTCAAGGCAACAAGTATAACTATCGGCACCCACATCAATACACATATCAAAACCGCCCAGAGTATGCGCATGAAAATTTTCACTCTTCGGCCAATTACCATCTCTCTAGCAATATTAACTGCTTTTAAGGGGTACATACCAGGTAGGGTTGAAATAATCAGTGCAAAAAACGATCCGATAATCCAGTAAACTGATAGCGACACCATTAGTAGCACTGCCGTCGCAACCGCCATCGATTCGACGCCGCCAGACAAAAAGCCAGTTGACATCGCTGCATTATAAACTACAATCGCAATTAACGCTGGTATAAGTTGAGCAATTATAATCAAAACTACTGCCGCTAGTGCGATTATTGGTGAACCACAATTATAAAGCGCATCTCTAAGTTTAATATCTTTTCGCTCAGCCATTATATTACGTACTAGCCAAACAATTGCTAACCATGAAAATATCGTAATGAAGACTAAAATTATTTGCTGACTTTCGGTTGGGCTGTATACTAGACCTCCACTTGATGCCGTAGAAAGAACTAAAACTCCGGCTCGACCAATTTCACCAAGACTGCTATAAAGCTCGTCGCCACTATCAACCTCACTTAAGGTATCTTGCAATGTAGCCAAAAAACTTTGGTCCATAAAACCAACCAGCAAAATACTTAACATCATTATAAATGCGATTAGTGCGATAAATATTTTTTTATTTTTCGAGATTAGGGTAAATACCGATTTAGTAAATTTAAAATAGCCTGACAGAATCAACTGTCTTTTGTAATCTCTACGCCTAGTTAGTCTAAAGCTTTTATGAGGATTTTTCTTATTCATGAACTTTTTAAAATTAAGCCGGATAACTATCCAGTAATAATAAAAAATACTTAGCTGCTCTTTATTGGAACTATAAATCTTTTTTTTCATAATTAAAACTTTGAACTGTTCTCGCTTAATTTAGCAATTCGCTCTTCTAAAGGTGGGTGGGTCGAAAATAATTTATTCATAAAGCCTTTTTTGAGGGGATTAGTAAAATAAAGGTTAGCCATTGACGAAGATTGTTTCCGCATGGGTGTAGTGGTAGTTTTTAGTTTCTCTAAGGCACTTATAAGACCTTGTGGATACCTAGTTAACATAACGGCTGAAGCATCGGCAAGATACTCACGCTGACGAGAAATTGCAAGTTGGGTAATTAAAGCTAAGATAGGTGCTATAACTGCAATAACTATACCGATTAGCATCGCAATAGGACTTCTATCGTCATTATCGCTCCAAAAATAAACGCGCCAAATTGTATCTGCTAAAAAACCAATCGCCGCAGTTAAGGCAAATGCTGCCATCGACACTCTAATGTCATAATTTTTTATGTGACTAATTTCATGAGCCACAACCCCTTCGAGTTCTTCCTTATTCATAATATCTAAAAGACCAGTTGTCGCACAAACCAAAGCGTTATCTGGTTTCGTGCCAGCCGCAAAAGCGTTTGGTGCTGGGTCATTAATTATATAAACTTTAGGCATCGGAATGCCAGCTGTTATAGATATGCTCTCTACGGCAGCATATAGTTCAGGCGCCTGAGGTCTAGTAACTTCTTGTGCACCACTCATTTTAATGGCAATCTTACTAGAGAAGAAATATTCTACGCCAGCATAGATGAATGCCACTATTAAAGTTGTCCAAAAGACCGCATGATCACTATAAATCTGCGAAAAAATTAATCCAATCCCACCAATAATCGCTATAAATGATGCGAAAATCAATACAGTATTTCGTTTATTAGTGGAGATTGAACTATACATAGTTATTTATGAATTAAAATTTAACTTCAGGTGCTTTCTCAACTGCAGCTCGGTCTTCTACTTCAAAGTAGTCTCGCTCGTTAAAGCCAAGTTTTTTAGCAAACACATTAGATGGGAAAACTTTAATTTTAATATTTAGATCACGAGCTCCGCCGTTATAAAAGCGTCGAGCGCCCTGAATTTTATCTTCGATTTCTTGTTGTTGTTGCTGAAATTTAACGAAGCCTTCGTTAGCTTTTAGTTCTGGGTAATTTTCAGCTACTGCAAACAAACGACCGAGTGCTTGCGACATTTCACCTTCAGCTTTAGCGGCTGCTTTTACGTCGCTACCAGCAGACATAAGCCCTGCTCGAGCTGAAGAAACGTTTTCAAAAACTTCTTTTTCGTGTACGGCATAACCTTTTACTGTCTCAACTAGATTTGGCACTAGGTCGGCACGGTATTTTAGCTGGATCGAAATATCGCTCCAAGCCTCGTTTACACGCTCATTTAAGCGCACTAATGAGTTGTAAATGCTCCAAACGAATAGCCCAACAAGCGCTATCACCGCAATAACAACAACTATAATTATCCACAATCCTGTCATCTTTTCTCCTGATTATATTTATGATTATATTATACCTTTATTTTAGCTAAAATTCAATATATTTGCTATAATAACTCTAATAAATTAAATAAAAGGTATGTCTAAAAATGCGCGATCATCAACCAGAAAATGTCACTAAAGTCTATTTAACATTGGATGGGCTAGATATAAAATATGACAGCATAAATCATAAGCCACTCTTTACAGTGGAAGAAGCTGCCGCGATTGATGGGCAGATTAACGGGATACCATGTAAAAATCTCCTAATAACTGATAAGCACGGCAATTTCTTCTTGGCTTTACTTCAAGATACTAAGCGGTTAGACCTCAAAAAACTCCAACAGTTGGTGAGATGTAAGCACCTATCTTTTGCTAGCGAGGAAGATTTGTTTAGAATACTCGGCTTGACAAAAGGTAGTGTTTCGCCATTTGGGATAATTAATGATATCAATAACGAAGTTCTATTAGTTATTGATAACGACTTCTATGAGCATAAACTTTTATTTCACCCGAATATTAACACCTCAACTATTTCGATCCATTTTGATGATCTAATAAAATTTATCAATCATGAAAATCATAAATATATTTTCTATAAATAAAAATAGCCCCCTATCAGAGGCTATTTTATAATCTAAATTGGTGCGCAGAGCGGGAATCGAACCCGCACGCCGGTTTAGGGCAAGGGATTTTAAGTCCCTCGTGTCTACCAATTCCACCATCCGCGCTTATTTTATATTCTAGCACGCCTTAGGGTAAAAAATCAAGGCGTGCTTTTTATTAAATTACTTTTCGTATTGATCAAGAAGTGGAGCAACCATAGCAATAAAACCAGAGGCGAATAATATAACTATAAATGTTGACCAAGTTCGGCCTATGATATCACTAATATCTGCCCAAATGGCAATAATCGAAATGAAAGCTAGAATTCCAGCACTGATTATAGTAACCCAAATTGCAACTCGACGGATCATGACAACTAGTGGGCTGAATTGTTTTTTAACAACAGCTTTTTTAGGCAACACAACTTCGTTATTATCGCCTTTTCTTATGGCTATAACTTTTTCTGTTGGCTTATTTTCGCTCATAACTTCTCCTTTTAATTCTTAAATTGGAGGCACCTACCGGATTTGAACCGGTGTAAACGGTTTTGCAGACCGCTGCGTAACCACTCCGCCAAGGCGCCAGATCGCTGTTTTTCAGCTATTTTCAATTATAGCATGAAACAGCAAAAAATATAACTCTAAGCGTAGGATTTTATAGGTTCTTAACCCAAGACCCAAGATCTGTAGTCGCGCCGGAAATCATGTTTTTAACCATAAAATTATTCGAGCTAACTTCATTTTCACCAACTGGCAACACAAATTCTACACCTCTTTTATCAGCTAATTTAAAAGCTTTTTTGACACTCATATCTTCTAACAAGACCTCTACTTTTATATTTTTTGTTCGCAAATCTGTCGCAATCTCTAAAGATTTGTTTAACTCATTATTCGAGAAAGGTAGGATCAAAATTTCTGCTGGAGTTTTCTTTCCGGCTTTTATTAGTTCTAGCTCACGTAAGCACCCAAATAGACGCGTAAGCCCAATTGAAGCTCCAACACCCGGTAGTTTTTCTTTACTATAGTAAGATACTAAGCTGTCATATCGTCCGCCACTAGCGACCGAGCCAATCTCTTTAGAATCGTTTAAGTTAGTCTCAAAAACTGTACCAGTATAGTAGTCAAGCCCACGCACAATCAGCATATCAAGTTTGAAATAATCTTCACTGACACCCATGGCTAACAAAATTTCTGAGACCTGAGTTAATTCATCAATACCTTGGTTGAACCTTTCGTTATTTGGCAAAAATCCCGAAAGTTGGCGTAGCCTATCTAAAACTTCTCTCGACTCGCCAGATATGTCTATAAACTGGTTAATTATCTGGTTATTATCTTTTGAAAATCCAAAAGCCGTTAATTGAGAATGAAATTCATCCGAAGAGATTTTTTCTGCACGGTCAATTAGTGCCATTATGTCAGATGATTTATTATTTAAACCAAGACTGCTTATAAGCCCACTGATAATATTGCGATTGTTAATTCGTAGAGTAAACTTACCAAAATTAAGTTCACGAAAAATCTCATATATTACGGCAATAACTTCCGCATCGTAATTCACACTTAGAGTATCACGCCCTATAACATCGATATCGCATTGATAAAACTCTCTGAACCGCCCGCGCTGCGATCGTTCACCTCGATATACTTTTCCAATCTGACTTCGTTTGAATGGAAAGGTTAATTCTCCAAAATTGTCCGCCACAAACCTTGCTGTAGGCACAGTCAAGTCGAACCTTAAGCTCAAATCATGATCACCTTTTTTAAATCGATAAATTTGTTTTTCTGTTTCGCCACCTGCTTTTGCTAGCAATGTCTCAGTCCGCTCAATAATGGGTGTGTCAATTGGAGAAAAACCGTAATTCGCATGATGTTTTTTAATCACTCCTAAAACTCTATCAAATTCAATTTGCTCTTGTGGTAAAAGCTCCATCATTCCAGGTAGTGGTTTAGTATTAGGTTTCATTTTTTCTCCTGATTATTTTCTATATTTTAACATTTTTCTTTCAGTAAATCAAAAAACACCCAAAATTAGGGTGTTTTTGATAAGGTATAAACAACTATGATTAGTTATTTAGGCAGTATACACCACCACCTTCAAGTTTCATAGAGATAGCAACTTTAGAATCACCGCCGCCAGCTACTGTGTTTTCACCATTACATTTAGCGTTTGCAAAGAAGTAGATGACGTTTGAATTACCCGTAGGTAATGTTCCAACTGTTCCAGCCGCAAAACTATATGCAGTTCCACTTGGATCTGAGAAGGTGTCACCACCAACAGTCATGTATGAAGAAATGAAGCTTGCTGCAACTGAAGCTGTTCCAAGTGCAGGTACATTTCCTCGATTATTGGCCTGATAGCTGTTGATTGCGCTCTGAACGCGGCTCAGGTCGTTTTTACGTTGTGTATCTCGTTGGTTTCGTTGCAATGCAGGCAGTGCAATAAATACCATCAAGAAGATAAGACCAGCGATAGCTAGAACAAGAACAACTTCGATAATCGTAAAGCCTTTCTCGCCTTTTCCTTTTTGTATTTTATTCATTAGAGTCTTTCCTTTCCTAAATTAATTACTCTTATGTTTACCTCTAAATATTAACATATTAAAAAAATAATGTAAACTCCAAAATGCTACATGTATATACAAAAGTTATCTCAAAAAACACCCAAAATTAGGGTGTTTTTGATAAGGTATAAACAACTATGATTAGTTATTTAGGCAGTATACACCACCACCTTCAAGTTTCATAGAGATAGCAACTTTAGAATCACCGCCGCCAGC
>JAGOOS010000009.1:0-12165 GCA_017992395.1 Candidatus Saccharimonadota bacterium | reverse complement strand
TTTTATTCATTAGAGTCTTTCCTTTCCTAAATTAATTACTCTTATGTTTACCTCTAAATATTAACATATTAAAAAAATAATGTAAACTCCAAAATGCTACATGTATATACAAAAGTTATCTCAAAAATCACCCTAGAATCTAGAGTGTCTTATTTGGTATACATCTACCCAGACTTGAATTAGAGACGGAGCCTTGAGCGGATTTCTAATCGTTCTTCAGACAAGAGGCCTAAAAGAGCCTTAAACTAATAAAACACCCTAGAATCTAGAGTGTCTTATTTGGTGGCTCCTCCCAGACTTGAACTGGGGACACAAGGCTCTTCAGGCCTCTGCTCTACCAACTGAGCTAAAGAGCCACAATTGCCATCAGTCTTCAAATATTTATCAGACCGATACTACCGACCATTATACATGGTCGGTAGTGGTTTTTCAAGTGTTATTTTTTACCTAAAATATTCTGTATTTGACCAGTTAATTCAGTCGGCAAAACGACCAGCGTTTTTTGACTAGGTTCTACGGAGATTTTCTCTAGAGTTTGTAGGGTTCGGATATTTAAACCGCCAGGGGTTCTACTTAATAGCGCCGCAGCCTCACTCACTGCCTGAGCTGACGCCTTTTCACCTTCTGCTGTAATAATAGCAGCTCGGCGTTCACGCTCAGCCTCGGCCTGTTTTGCCATGGCGCGTTTCATATCTTGTGGCAGTTCAATGTTTTGCAATTTTACGTTTTCTACGTCAATTCCCCACTTATCAGTTTCGGAGTCAACGATAACTTTAATTTGCTGAGAGATCTCATCGCGCTTTGAAAGCAAATCTTCAAGTTCAAAATTACCAGTTACATCACGAAGCGCAGCTTGAGCAAATTGACTCGTAGCATATACATAGTCCGTAGTCTCTAAGATTGCTTTGGCTGAGTCGATAACCTTAAAATATACAATCGCATCGACTGAGACTGTCACGTTATCTTTAGTAATTACCTCTTGTTTTGGTACGTCAATTGGCGTAGAACGAACGTCAACTTTACGCATACTCTGAATGTACGGAATTAAAAGCCGCAGTCCAGGGTTTTTAACCCCACTATAGCGACCAAGTGTCAAAACAACTCCGCGCTCATATTGATTAATGACCCTAATACCAGGCAAAATAACAAACAATAAAATTAATATTAGTACTATAAATATTTCCATAAAACTCCTTTTAGTTTAATTTTATCATAAAGCAACCCAATGTTAAAATATTTTCCGCCCAGAAATATCTTCAGGCAAAAAGCCTTTATTATGTCTAAAATCAGCTTTCCATTGGTAATCTTTACCGTAACCTAAGTCTTTCATTAGCTTTGTTTCAGGGTTTCGAAGATGCACCGGAATCGGTAGATTTGGTGTTTTTTTTGCAAGCTCTTCAGCCCTATGCATCGCGTCGGTAGTATGACGAGACTTTTTACTCAACGTTAAAGCACTAACCGTGTGATATAAAATATATTTAGACTCTGGCATGCCAACTCTTTCAACCGCCATAAAAGCATTTAGCGCAATCTGCAAGGCGCCGTTTCCAGCCAGGCCAATATCTTCACTCGCAAAAATAACCATTCGACGGGCAACGAACTTGGGGTCTTCTCCGGCTTGAAGCATTCTAGCAAGATAATAAAGCGCCGCGTCGACGTCGCTACCACGCATACTTTTAATAAATGCTGAGATTACGTTATAGTGTGTTTCACCCTTTTTATCATAGCCAGGTAAAGATTTTTGGGCGGCAGATTTAGCAAAATCTAGAGTAATTTTTTGATTTTTCTTAGCCAAAGATACGGCTAGTTCTAAATTGCCTAGCGCCGAACGAGCGTCGCCAGCTGATATTTCAGCAATAAAATCTATCGCTTGCTCATCAATCCTTTTAGACCAACCTTCAGCCTCAGCAGCTTTTTTTAAAATTTCAATTAATTCATCTTTTTTAAGCAGTTCCAATGTTAAAACTCGACTACGCGAAAGCAGTGGCGTGATGATTTCAAAGCTCGGGTTTTCGGTCGTTGCGCCGATTAGTGTGATTAAACCACTTTCAACATGCGGCAAAAACGCATCTTGCTGAGCTTTATTAAATCTATGGATTTCATCAACGAATAAAATCGTTCGGAGTTTTAGATTCCAATTCTGTTTAGCTATCTCCACCACTCGAGTGACGTCTTTTTTACCAGCTACTACCGCAGATAGTTCTATAAATTCAGCCTTAGTTTCGCCAGCGATTATTCGCGCTAAAGTAGTTTTGCCAGTTCCAGGCGGTCCCCATAAAATCAGATTAACAGGCTCGTTTTTTTCGATAATTTTACTTAAAATTTTACCATCACCAATTAAGTGGCTTTGTCCAACCACTTCTTTTAGGCTATTTGGGCGCATTTTCTCCGCTAATGGAATTCTATCCATAGTTATATTATAGCGTTTTTATAGATAAAAAGCCAATCTAAAAACTATTCGTTATCAGGTAAAACGTTCTCGAGCCAGAGCTTTAGCTCTTCGATAATAAATTCTTCATCGCTAGTTAAATCATCTCGCTCAGCAATCTCTTTTAGCTCAGCCATAAATTTTGGCAGCATTGAATTTAAATTTAAGATTCTATATTCTTCCCATTTAGTTTTCTCTTCTGCACTGAGTGTTTTTGGGAAACTTCGAGCTTTATAATGTAAAAGTAGCTCTAGCAAACGATCATCAGCGAAACCTGGATGAAAATCCGCTAACTCACGCGCTTTAGCATTCCTTACACCCTCAATTTTCACACGGTCATTGTCGGGTAAAAGTCCGTTATAAAGTTGAGATTCTGGCTTAGAAAGCTTCGGGCTACTTTGAGCTCTACTCGGGTTATCTTCAAAAACAACTCGCATTGCTTTATTTTTATCTTCAAAAGCAGTTCGGATATTCTCCAAGAAGTGTGGGTTCTTCTTTAAAAATATAATGTTCTTTTTAATTTGGCTTGGATCTAATTTTAAATCCTTATAATTATCTTCGTTTAAAACTCCAATTGGAGCTACAGCTGGGCATTTATTATATTGTAAAATCTTAGCTGGCAGCGGCTTAAAATCATCCTTCTGACGATCATCCCAAGAAGTAGTTAGATTTTTTAAGATGTCTTCGGTACTCCATTCTAAGAATTCGCTCGGATCATACCTCAAATCCCAAACCACCACATTTCGATTTGGCGCTGGTGCAACCGGGTAAGCAATAGTGGTTTTATTAAACTCAGCCGATAGCCTGCCAGAGGTGTACACAAACGGTGCTGGATTATCTAAATTAACCAGTTTTTTCACTTCATTTTTATCTCTAATTCTTAATAAATAATCAAATATTTGTGGCTGTTTCTGCTTTAAGAGTTTAGCTACGTCAATCAGGCCATCTACGTCACTCATCGCGTCATGGGCGTGCTCATGTTCAATGCCATTTACCTTAGTTAAAAGCTCTAATTTATTGGCCGCAATCTGTTCGCCAGACTCATTCTCTATAAATGGCCAATTTATATTTTCAGGCCTAAGTGCACGCACCATTCGCACGACATCTAGTAAGTCCCAGCGCGAACGACCATCTTTCCATTGCCACTCGTAAGGGTCGTAAAAATTTCGCCAAAATAAATGGCGCATATGCTCATCATCAAACCTAACACTATTATAACCAACTGCAGTTGTACCTGGAGTAAAAATATCCTCAGCTGCAATTTTAGCAAATTCGGCTTCAGTGTAACCTTCGTCAAGTGTCTGTTGCGGACTAATCTTTGTCACCATTAACGCATTTGGACTCGGTAGAACGTCGTCGTTTAAACGGACTAATATGTTAACTGGCTCACCGATTTTGTTTAAATCTAGGTCAGTCCTTTGTCCAGCAAATTGCATAATTCGATCACTCTTAGGTGAAAAACCGCTAGTTTCAAGATCATAGAAGAAAAAAGTCTTTTTCATATATCTATTATATCACTAACCAACAGGATAATTAATTATTTTTAAAACCAGTATTTGGAGCTTCGATATCATCGCTACTCGAGTCGTCACTATTATTATCCTCGCCGCCATTATCTTCATCACCGCCATTATCGGGGATTGTCAATTTATATGTGTTTACCTTTAGATTTGCTGGGATAGTAGTAGCTTGCCAATCATCATAGTCAGGCATGCCGTCAGCGGGTGGAATATGGACTATTTCATAATGTTCATAAGGCGCCATGTATTGCATTTCATATAGATGTTCACCCTCAGAAGAGTATAATCTAAGATTATAATTAGAAGAAGCCTCTTGCTTATAAGAACCTAAGACATTAAAATTATCATCAAGCGCAATAGTAATAGATTCGACCCAATTATATTGACCAGCAATCTCATTCTCACCTTGAGCTGTGTACGTATAAGAGTAGTACCACCCGTTATCACTTTTAGTAATAATCCCATCATTGTAGCTTGAACTCATATATTGCAGTATGTCAGTTGGTGTAATATCTTTTACATACACCATAGAAAATTCATTATTATGTAGTCTACTTATAGCTTTTTCACCATCCAAGGAGGAGGCCCAAACCAAGTCATCTGCGTCATCGCTTATATAAATTGGGGATACACTACTATAGTCACTTCCGAAAGCTTGCCAATCATCACCTAGATCAAGCTCGACATCGCAAACGTCCCCCGATTGTGAAGAAATTTCACATATTTTTTTAGTAGCTTTAGTTGTAGTATCAATAATAAATTTCGAGCTCGTACCGTATGAATTAAATATATAACGGCCATTATCAGATACCGTCGTACAGCCCATCGTGTAGCTACCGCTATCGAAATCTTCTTGCGACAATTGAACTGAATTAGCTATAGCCAAATCACTTTGATTGTATTGAACCGCTTCATATCCTCTACCTTCTCCACCCCAATCCGCATACATGATTGTAATATGGCTAGAATCTAGCAGAAAGTATCCACCCCCCATTAGCAGCATTCTGATTACACATACCACCAGTATTATTAATACCATTATAATCTTCTGGGGGCAATTGTTCAGACATCTTATTGCCACTACTGTCAAGTAGGATTAGCTTGTTGTCGCCAAATAAGACGATATTGCCATTCCCCAAAACAGCAGCCTGCTGAACATAGCCAACATGACCGCTAATCGATGTTGACGATTTAAAACTACCATCTTCGTTATAATAGTTGACAATTTCATCGTTTAAATAAGCGATAATTGCGTATGATCCGTCGTCCAACCTATAGAATCTAGTCTGAATCTGGTCGTAATTATGGTTTTCAACTTCCGAATCCTGTATTTGAGTAGAGTTAATCAAATCGAATTCTGGTTCCATAGCCGCGTATGCATTATTCCAAACAGTAGCACCAATCTGAAAAACTGAGAGCATAGTGAAAATTCCAGTGACAATACTATATTTAATTTTTATTTTTTTAAGCATATGTAACCCCTCCTAGATGTTTATTCTATTTTGGCATAAGGAGATTATTAAATCAAACGTTCAATTGAATTATTCTTGCCAGTTAGAATCAATCAATTGGAAAATATCGCTGCCGATCTGAACCCGGCTATAATTTTCTGCACCCATTCGGCGGAGTTCATGGCTGATCCCCATTTTATGCATAATATCGCGCAAACGGTTAACACCATGAACACTAGAGAAATTAGTACGTCTACCGAATTTTTCAATTTTCTGTCCAGTGACGACGTATATATTACGCTCCTCGTCATATTCAACAAACCAACTATTGCTAATTTCGTCTTGAGAAAGTGAAATAATCGGTAGATTACCATCCTCATCGTCAGCCTCAGCTTCTTGCTCAACTTTAGCATAGTGATTGTCAACTTTTGCTCGTAGTGCGCGAAGAACTTCTTTTAGATTCTTATGAGCACTTGAAGAAATCGCAAATATTTGAGCATCTTGTGGAACAACCGCTTTTAGACCACCCATTTGCATCGAAATAATATCGTCATCCAGACCTTCGGTCTTTGTCAATGCGATAACCTCAGGCCTATTTATGAGTTCTGGCTGATATTTTTTAAGTTCGGACCGAATAGTTTGGTAGCGTTCAGCTACATCATCTTCATACACATCAATTAAGTGCAGCAGAACTGCCGTTCGCTCAACATGACGTAAGAATGCATCGCCAAGACCTTTACCCTCACTAGCACCTTCTATTAGCCCTGGAATGTCGGCAATCAATAGATTTTGACCATCAATTTCCGCTACACCTAGATTTGGCGTTAAGGTCGTAAAAGCATAGTTTGCAATTTCAGGGCGAGCATTAGAGACGACGCTCAAGAAAGTCGACTTACCGGCGTTCGGAAATCCAACTAATCCAACATCAGCTAAGAGTTTTAGCTCCAGCTCAGCTTCAAACGTTTCACCAGGTTCACCATTTTCTGCAACTCGAGGAGTCTGGCGAACGCTAGACTTAAAGTGCGCGTTACCAAATCCACCATCGCCACCTTTAGCAATAACTACTTCTTCATCATCATGGGTTAAATCTGCTAGTATTTGACCGTCTTTTTTAACTAAAGTACCAACTGGAACTTTAACAATTAGATCTTCGCCAGATCGGCCAGCTTTATTTCTTTTTGATCCACTATCGCCAGCTTTAGCTTTTAATTCTGGCTTATATCGGAAGTTTAAAAGTGTGTTTAGATCTTTTGAAGCTTTAAATATAACGTCACCACCACGGCCACCGTCGCCACCATCTGGGCCGCCCTTTTCAATATAAAGTTCGCGCCTAAAACTAACGGCACCATTGCCGCCTTTTCCCGCTTGAACAAAAACTTTCGCTGTATCTACAAACATATTAATTTATTATAACATATCTACTGCGAAAAAACGACCTCATATTTAAATGCCCTTACTACTAGCATTTAAGCAAATAAAAAATACAGCCAATCGCTATTAAAGCTTATTGGCTGTATTTAGTTTAATGTATCTGATTTTAGTGAATATAGTTATATGAACCAACTGATCCAGCACTAATAGTACGAGTGCCAATAACGTTCCAACCAGCAGGACCATTCATCTCAGAAATAGTGATAGATCCGTCAGAATTAACACTTTCAACTATAGCTACGTGACCGTATCCACCGCCATTTTGCATAATTGCGCCAACAGCAGGAGTTCTATTAACCACTAGACCAGATGCAGCACCACTAGCTGCCCAAGATGTAGCGTTACCCCAGTAACTACCGATTGGTCGTCCAATTTGCGCTCGTCGCTCATAAGCATACCATGTACAATATCCGTAGGCGTATTTATTGCCAACAGAAGCTGACATGTTTGACCTGTATGATGATTGGACACTTGTAGATGACGTTGATGATTCTACAGCAGCCGCAGCTGGAGCCTCATATTCAGGGCGCTCAGTCTCAGGCAATATTCCGCTCGGCACAATAACTGAAGTATCTTTCTCTAAACCACCTAATTCAAGGTCGTTAAATGTAGTGATCAAATCACTATTCGAGCCGTATTTTTCAGCAATACCTTCAATAGTCTCACCATCAGCAACCGTGTGGATAATTCCGTCAACAGGTAAAATCTTAACTACATCACCAGCTTTAACGTCATCTTTAATTCCATTAGACCATTTTAGAGTCTGAACAGTAATACCGTAATCAGCTGCAATAGTTTCAGAGTTTTCGCCGTCTTTTACGGTATATTCGGTAATGCCGCGGGCTTTCGTATCAGCATCAATAATTTGAGGCTTATTGATTGAACCATCGGTTTGAGAAACATCTTGCAGTACAGATAAAGATATAGACCTCTCAGCGACATTAGCAGCTACTGGTAAGTTTGCAGTCTCAGCCAGGCCCGCAACGACGTTTGCTTCAACCGCTTTATCTACTGAAGAAACCTTCGATTCGGTTGTTGCAGCAGACACTGAAGAACTTGTATTGCTTGATAAGTTTGATAGCTCCTCGCTTTTTTGGGTTGGATTAGATCCAAAAGCCACCAATGCAACCAAGAATACAAATGCACTTGAGTAAATTATGATCGATTTTTTATTGAATAATTTCTTATTGTCTAACTTATAGTAGGGTTTCCCCGTAGTTTGATGTCGATTCTGTATGATCTCGACTTCATGTGAACCTCGGTTCACGATTTTTGGATTACGAATAATCTTTCTCCCGCAGAACGTATTACTACGTTGCAACTACCTTAGTTTTGTCCTTCTCTTTAGCAGAGACAAGTGCGACGTCGACCTTTATTGGTTAATATTAGTGATTCAATGCACTCTTATGACAATTTCTGGCAGGTTCCTCAATCTATATTTATCTCCACATAATACTAGTCAAACTAGTTATTTATATAAATTCTAAACTGATTTACTAGCCTATTTTAGCAAAATGAAGCCAAAAAGTCAATAGATAAGCGGTTTAAATTAGATAATTTTACATTTTTCTTGGCAGTGATCCACTATATTCTGCTCATGTTCGACATTAGTTGAGCCAAAATATGTCTTACCGTCATCACCACTTAAAAAGTACAGATAATCATTCACTCCTGGGTTACTTGCTGCAGTTAATGCAGAAACACCAGGTGTCGAGATAGGTGTAGGTGTTAAGCCTGCATATAAACGCAGGTTATACGGCGAATCTAAATTATAATCACGCTCAATACCTAATTTATCTGCAATGTACTGATAAGTTACGTCAGATCCTAGAGTCATGCCAGCACGCATCCGATTATAAAAGACAGCCGCAACCTCTTTTTGATCATCTAGACCTGTTACTTCACGCTGAATAATTGAAGCTAACGTTATACCTTCATATAAAGATAACCCCTGTTCATTGAACTTACTCTCAAGACCTAAACTAATTACATATTTCTGCATTTCGGCAAATGCCCTTCTCAACACCGTATCAGCTTTCGTGTCGAGATTAAAGTGATAAGTTTCGCCAAACATATACCCTTCCAAGTCGGTATCGGCTGGCTTATCAGCAAATAATTGAGGAAATTCCGCTCTGTAATCTTTAGAGAATGCCTCCTCAATATCCCCATTACTAAAGCCACTATCTAAGAGAACCTTCTTTGCCATTGAAACTGTACCACCAGGCAAGAATGTAATCGTTAAGGTCTCTTTCTCTTGGCCAGAAACTAAGATATCTACAATTTGAGGGATGGTCATTGAAGGGGAAATTTTGTAAGTTCCAGCTAAAATACTTGTCTTTTTGTTGATTGAGGCATACATCTTAAAAGAACTTTTTGAAGCTATCAAATTTTCATCGGCTAATTTAGTCGACACAGTGTCGATAGTATCGCCACTAACGACTTCGATGGTTTTAGTTTCACCGCTTGGATTGGTTTGAGCAATATCATTTCTGTATGAAAAATAAGTAATCCCCGCAAAAGTTGCAACTGATATGATGATAGTCAATAGAATTGCCAATACCACCCATTTCAACTTGATTTTTGGCTTGTTTTTTATATCGCTCATTAGAAATTCTCCTCTAAATAATCTTGTAAAATAATAGAAGCTGCCGTCATATCAATATCACCTTTTGAATATGGTTTTTTATAACTCTTAAGTAGGTTTTCTGCTTGCACGCTTGTTAGGCTTTCGTCCTGAAATTCGATTTTATCAACAGATAGCTCAAAGTTTTTAGCAAACTTTTTCGTATAGGCGCTCTGCGCAGTCTCTTCGCCGCTTTGATTTCTAGGCAGTCCGATAACTAAGGTATCAATTTCTTCACGTATGATAATTTCATTTATTTGCTCGATTTCACTAGAGCTCTCATCATCAACCTCTATAGTTGTAAATGGTATCGAAATCTTCACAGTAGAGTCGGCGAGCGCAACACCAATTCTACGCGTACCGACATCTAATGCCATTAAATTTTTCTTTGCCATTTAGTTATCTACCGTAAACTCAATTGTGATCTTATTATCGTTATCGGGTACTTTTGTAACCCAGAAGAATGAGAACTTAACGTCGACGCTATTTACACCCTCAATTGATTCGATTTGAGATTGAACCTCGCCGTATTCTTTCTTTTTAGATTGGTCTTTGATTTTTTGCTCATCAATATTTGGACCAACTTTGCCATTAGTTGAAATACCAATTGACATCGCACCATTACCCGCAGCATATCCAGTCAAAGATACTTCATCTAAACCATTTTTATAAACTTTCTGATTATCCTTATCTTCCATTTTGTCTTTTATAGCAGATTCTAGAAATTTTGAAAGTTGAGTATTTTCAATCGCAGTTAGAGTGTACGTGGTGTTCGCTTTGACGGTTGCTTTACCACTGCTTGCTTCTTCACCAACAGCTGGAGACACCACAGGATCAGCGGCGTTGGCTGCAAAACTCTCGCCAATTACTTTATAACCGCTACCAAATTTTGAGGTTAACTCTGCTTTTACATTATCGTTAGAATTACTTGCTAATTTTTGTTTAGCTGATTCTAAATCTTCGTTGGTTACAACTTTAATCGTCTTTTTACTGCCACCGCTCATAGCTGTACCATTTGCTGAGACTGCGCTAATCGGTGAGAGGTATGTTCTGGCAGATAAATTGCATTGCTCACCAACGTCTGAAGCCACAACAGCTACATCCACTTCACCGGTACCCTGAGGTTTACCACCAGTAAATTTAACACCAGGAATTACGACACTTTTTTGAGTTATAAACGTACAATCACCGCTAGAAAATCCAGTTCCAGCCGCAACTGCGATACCGTCACTTTCAGTATTTTGTGAAAGTGTAAGTGTGCCTTTAGCTTTTTCGCCAACATCTTTTGTTCCAGTCGCATCAAATGATACCTCAGCATCTTTTTGGGTTGATTCAGTTTTTGCAAGCAATGTCCCCTCTTCAGGTTTTGCTAGTTTAGAATCGGTTGTTAAATTGATCACATCTTTAACGTTAACGGTTGAAGTTTTAGCATTGATAATGATTGTAGCAGCTGGAGCAAACCATATTGCCCAAACTAAGAACCCAATTAAAATGATTGCCGCTCCACCAATAATAAATAGTTTTTTGCGAAATTTGTTAAAATCAGGAATCTTGTTTTTTGCGCCTTTTTTCTTGGCGTTCTTAGGGTCTTTTTTAGAGAATGCTTTATTGTCGTCAATGTCGATATTATCTAATAAACTATCATCCTCTTTTGGTTTTTTTGTAAATGCACTGATTGGCAATTTTTCACCATCAATAATATCATCGCCATCAACCTCAAGCGCGTCTATCTCTGGAATTTCGGGCTTACTTTGAAGCGTTTTTGCGATTGGAATTTTAGCACTTGCTGCCATTGTTCTAAGCGTTGAATCGTTTGAAATTAAAACAACTTTCTTCTCAGATTGATCTGATGTGCGTTGCAAAAGCCTTAAATTAACAGGACTACTTAATACTCCAATTCCTTTTGGCGGCACTAACGCCACAATCTTTTCTTTAGCCGATTTTACTTTACTGATGACATCTGTAATATCGTCTTCTGAATCTATATAAATAACTTCTTTGTTCATTTTCTACCTCTTAAATTCGTAAAATCTTATTTAATTTATCCTTAAAAGAATCACTTTCTTCTACGCCGCTTAGCGTATCGTAACCAACTCTAAGCAGACCCATAGCGGTGATGAATGTATGGTCGGTAATCTTTTCAGATAGATCTTCTATGCCTGCAACTTCATTTGGCTTTACATGTTTGATGGTTGGTTTTTTTGTAAATGGCAAATCTTTCCACCAATCACTACCTTCTAGCGCTTCTGGTAGAGCTTCTAAGCTCGAGCCACCGCCACAAAGCAGAATCTTATTTGGTAGATGATCGACATCGTCAAATTCGCTTAACGCCAATTCTACACCAGCTACCCAAACGTCAAGTGTTTTATCAACTGCTTCCATCGCTTCTTTTGCAACAGTTGATTTTAATTTATCATTTGATAGATTTAATTTTAGTTTTTCAGCGTTCTTATAAGATAAATTTAGATCGTTGGCGATACGATGCGTAAAACTTCGCCCACCAATACCAAACATTTTCGTACCTTCCACGCCACCATCACTAACGACCGCAATATCGGTAGTACCACCGCCAACGTCAGCTAAAATCGCTGTAAAGTTACTACTTGTATCTGTACCAATCACGCTTCTAGCTACTGCAAAAGGTTCAGCCGCTACTGCGACTAAATCCAAAGATAGTTCATTGGCGACTCTTTCAAGCGCTCCGATATGCAC
>JAGOOS010000008.1 GCA_017992395.1 Candidatus Saccharimonadota bacterium | reverse complement strand
CCTTCAAACAACATAGCTATAAATTTTACACTATAACCCTCAACGATGATACTATCGGATTTTACAGTAATAAATACATCTGGACTGACATACCCACCTTTACAAGCTTGATAATATAAGCTAGGCTGATAAGCTTTATAGGCCCCGGCCCAATCACCGTTCGTAGGGCGGTCGTGACTACTTTTAAAAGTCGCAAAATCTTTGTCTAAATCTTCCTGAAAATTTAGTTCAATAATACTTCTAATAAACTGCATAGTGTTTCGATTTGGCTGCTTCATAAACTCACCACTCTCTATATTTTAAATGTACCTGATATATATTATACCAGAATATTAAATATTTTCAATCAAGACTAAAATTTAAATTCAGTCAAAAATCGCTCTAGTATTTTTTTGTAGTGACTAAGCTTATCTACATAAATGAATTCATCCACCTTGTGAGCCTGAGAAAACTCGCCAGGGCCAAAAACTACTGTATCAATACCACGAGACTGGAAGCTAATCTGATCAGTTGCACCTTTGCTTATTGAAATATTATCAATTCCGCTTGAAGAAATCATATTCTTAATAAGCAGAGAATTTTTATCGCATAGACTTGAAGCTACTGGTGGAACAACATAATTATATTCAAAATTGTATTCTTTAGCTAACTGCTTGAACCAACTATCAAAATCTTCGTCTAATTGCGGCGTGGTTCGGATGTCTAAAATAATATCTGTAATCGCCGCCGCTTTATTTGGCGAATCCGCATCTCCAGCAGAAATTACTGTTGGTACTATGCTTGGACTGCCCATTAGATCGTCGCTATAATTACCGGCTAAAGACTTAGCTATCTTATCGATGTTTGATAAAAACACATTAGCCGCAAATAGGGAACTTTCAGAAAAACTTGCTTGTTGTGAGGCGTGACCAGATAGTCCTGAGAACCTTACACTCACAAATCGATTACCACGATGGCCGATTTCGATCCTATCTAAATCAGTCGGCTCGCCGATCACGCAAACAGCTTGCTTGTAGTCATATTCAGCCTCAAACCACTGCATAAAAGCTTCCGAACCAGAGCCATCTAACTCTTCATTGCCAACAGCCACCACCCATAAATCATATTCAGCGCTCCTGATTTCAGCTACTGCTAGCATTTGTGCGGCTACTGCCGACTTCATGTCAGAAGCCCCAAGACCCATCAACCTGCCATCTTGAAGATTCGCTTTGGTTGGTGATGTACTCCATAAACTTTTATCACCAGCGGTAACGGTATCTAAATGGCCACTAAGTATGACGGCTTTATCATGTTTTTTGGCAAATTTTCGACCAGCCACAAATAAATCTTCCTGAATAGAGAAGTCGAAATTATTCGCCTCAAACCATTGCTTAGTAAAACTAAATACTGCTTCTTCATTACCAGACAATGAAGATATGTTTATTAAATCGGCTGCTAAACTAGTTACTTTCATTATCATCTCCTTTTTTATACATCAGTGGCATATCACAACATTCAATTTTACCATCTATGTTTTGATTATCTATTAAATTCGTTAGATGATTTTTTCTATCATTTAAAACTTTTAATAGTTTATGGTTACTTTCATTGTCTATTTTATCATTAATGCTTGAAATTTCCTCAAGGTACATATTCGCTCGTTGCTGATTAGTTTTATTAAGCGGGTAATGGTCACAGCCTTCACATAATTTAGTTGCAATTTCTGGCAATTGCGATTTTGTGATCGCAAGATCATAACCATTCTTTATAAATAGTGGCGCGGAATCATTATTACCAAATACGTAGGGAGTTATTTCTCTATCTAATAGATCTTGAGTAATCTGATTTAACAGCATTGTTGCGATCCCCAAATTTCTATGGCTATCAGCCGTAAACATTGAGCCGATTTCTGCCATTTCTTGACCAGATTGGTTAAACTCCGGAGCCGCGTATCCAGCAAATGCAATCGGTGAGCCGTCTTCGTCAACAACAATCTTCATGTCTTTTTGAGAGACCTCGTCTACACTCAATTTTACCATTTTAAATTCAGACACATGAGTAATCTCTGAAATCGTTTCAGAATAGTATTGTTTTTCGGTTTCATCCATCTGTTGCAAGTCATAAACAGTCAAATGTAGGTTGTTGTTCTTTTCCATATATCTCCTTTAAAAAATAAAAACCTCTTTTCCTAGAAAGTAAAAGAGGGCGACAGTTAATCTAATTAAAAACTACTAGCCCTTACGGGCGACGACGAAGTTGAAAAAAGTTTTTCGTAGTTTTGTACATGTTTGTTATTATAGCATAAATATTATGATAGGTCAACCATTACTTAAAATATAACGTATGGTATAATAAAAGTGTCTAGGATCTAAGTAAGTGTTGAAGCAAACATGTAGTTTTTGCGTATTTATGCCATAAAAGTGGCAGCTACGTAAAAAAGAGTTGGCGTAATGCGCTTACTTCGGTCCTAGACAGTCCAGCGTGGCTGTCACTTTTAATTTCAGCCCCTGGAGTAATAATATAATTAGCTTCATAGGAGGGGCAAAATGAAAAAAGATACAGCAAGTACGAATTGGTTTTCAAAACATAAAGTTTTGGCTGGTATCATTATCGTAATTGCATTAGTCGTTATATCTAGTGCACTAAGCACAAAAAGCGAGCCCACAGTTACAAATTCTTCAAGTGAATCTAGCACTCAAACTAGTGAACCACAGAAAACCGAATTTAACATCAATGAAACTGTTAGCTTTGATGACAGGGAATTTACCGTTACTCAAATTCAAAGAAACTTCCAAACTAGTAACCAATTTAGTCAACCCGAAGCAGGGAACGAATTTGTTGTCGTATCAGTAGAGCTTAAAAATAACGGATCATCAGAAATGAGTTTTAATCCATACGATTTCAAACTTCAAGATAGTAATGGCGTTCAAAAAAGTCAGAGTTTTGTAGTTAGTGTAGAAAACCAACTAGACTCAGGTACACTTGCCCCTGGTAGTAAAGTAAGTGGAAATATTGCTTTTGAAATACCACAAGACGATTCCGGCTTGAAACTAATTTATAGCGGAAGTCTATTCGGACAAACGATAACTATCAATCTTTAACCCAAATTACGTTAATAGACTCTTTCAAAAGAGTCTATTAATTTGTTTTTCAATTGACGTCTTAAAACTTTTATGCTAAAATTTAAGCATAATGAATAAGGATGGGCGATGCTAAACTTTGGGCGCTTTTTTAATAAAAAAACACAGGATCAACATAATTTTTCTTCACGCGTTGGTAGAAATAAAAATATATTAGGCAACACTCAAGTTGTTATTAATGCTATTGAAGATGGAGTGGTCGCAATAGGCAACGATAGCAATATTCACCTTATAAACCCTTCCGCAGAACAAATTTTAGGCTGGACTAACGGTGATGCGTGTGGACTAAACTACGATTCTGTACTTAAAATTGTCGATGGTGAAGGTAAACCTATTTTAGATACGCTCAACCCACTTCATAAAGCCCTCGAAAACTTCAAACCTTTTTCTTCTCGAGACATTCACATTAAGACTCAAAGCGGCAAGGTCATACCTGTTTTTATGTCAATCAATCCAGTTGATGAACAAAATTCAGGCATTATTATCGTCTTTAGAAATATCGCAAAAGAATTAAAAGAGAATCAGGAACAAGCAGAGTTTATCTCTACTGCCAGTCATGAAATGAGGACGCCAGTCGCTAGCATCGAAGGCTATTTAGGCCTAAGTCTTAATCCATCTACAGCCACTATCGATGATCGTGCACGAGATTATATAAATAAAGCCCATGAAAGCGCTCAACATCTAGGACAATTGTTTCAAGACTTATTAGACATAACTAAAGCCGACGATGGTAGGCTAAAAAATGATCCAAAAGTCGTTAATGTGTCAGATTTCACCAAAAATGTTTGGGAAGGTTTAAAAGTAAAAGCCGAACAAAAAGGCCTAGAATATGTATTTGAACCTAACGATATAAAAAGTGGAGAGAAACAACTGACGCCAGTTTTTTACACTCACGCAGATAAAGAACACCTAAGAGAAGTGCTGGATAACTTAATCGATAATGCCATTAAATACACCTTAAGAGGGAAAGTATCTGTCAATGTCTTAGGCGATAACGATTCAGTTAAAATAACCGTCGAAGATTCTGGTGTGGGCATACCATCAGAGGATATTCCTCATCTTTTTCAAAAGTTTTACCGAGTTGATAATTCTGATACTAGAGAGATCGGTGGTACGGGCTTAGGGTTGTATTTGTCAAGGCGACTGACCGAATCAATGGGCGGAAAAATTAGCGTTGAAAGCGAATATAAAAAGGGTAGCACTTTTACTGTTTCTCTACCTAGATTAGACAGAGAAGAAGCCAAAAGACTCCAAGCACAGCAAGATAGTCAGCCCTGGCAAACTGGTGAAGTTCCAGAAGAGGAAGTTAAATTAACTGCCAAACAATTCGTCCCCCAACAGCCCAAACAGGTTCAACAACAATCTTATTTTTCCGCTGAAGACGTGGCCGCCATGGTTAGAAAGGAAATGGGTGCTAAGGATGAACAAGTTCAAGAACCAGCACAGGCCAGCGCCGACAACAATACTCCGGTCCAGCCACAGCCTCAATCTGTTATATCTCAAACTCAGCCACAGCCTCAAACCCCAATTCAGCAACCCCCAAGACAACCTCAGCAATCTCAGCAGATATCCCAAACTCCGCCAAGGCAGCAACCTCAACCTATCCAGGCCATGCCCCCACAACCAAGACCACAAGCCCAGTATCGCAGACCAATTCCAAGTGCTTTTGATCGCCCAACTCAAAATAGTGCCCCGACTCTATCTGACATAGAAAAAATGAAAGAAGAATACATCAAAAACATGATGGCGCAAAGGCAGAATGAAAATTAAACATAAAGACTATAGATTTTTTAGTAAAATAATTATATAATGGTGGTAGTATGACAAAAATATTATTGGTTGAAGATGACAAAAGCCTACGCGAGATATACGGAGTTAGGTTACTTGCCGAAGGATACGATATCGTTTCAGCAGGAGATGGCGAAGAAGCTCTAGCAATGGCTATTAAAGAACGACCTAATTTAATTATTAGTGACGTTATGATGCCCAAGATATCTGGATTTGATATGTTAGATATTTTAAGGTCCACGACAGAGACTCGTGGTATTAAGGTAATCATGATGACAGCGCTTTCTAGCGAAGACCAACGCAAACGAGGTGAATCTCTTGGTGCTGATAAATATTTAGTCAAATCTCAAGTAGGGATAGAGGATGTCGTAAAGACCGTTCATGATGTTTTAGGCGACGGGCACTTAACACCAGAACAAAGAACTGCAAACAAATCAGAACCACGAGCTCCTGAAAATACTCAACCACAGCAAGAAGTCCGACAACAGCCAGCTGCATTTACGGCACCCAATCAACAACCTGCTACGCATAGAGTTACACCTAATACGGCAGCCACTCGCTCACAACCCCAACAAATACCTCGCCCACAAGAGAGTATTATTCAATCGGCACCACAACCAGCCCCAGCCCCAAGCCCAACAAGACAGCCCGAAAATGTAATGCCTAGACCTACGGCACCTTTCTCTACGAATCGTCCTAGTAACTTAGGCGACAGAGTCATTAAACCACTGAACAATCCAAATACTCAAGAAGTCGACGAAAGAGAATTTTCAGAACAAATGAATAATATTTTAAGTGGAACCGCACCAGAAGAGCTTAACCGCTCAAACGTCATTCAGCCCCAAGCTCAACCAACAGCACAACCGCAGCGACCAAATCTTACACCAGTGTCCGATATTACATCTCGGCCACCTCAGCCTATAGGTAATACCCAAACCCAGCAAATGCCTGTGCGTCAACCAGGAATTAGCCCTCAACAACAAACGCCCCAACAGTTCAATTCACGAACACAACCGATAGTGCCGCAAAATCCACAGCAAGCTCGACCAACAGAACCAATCCAACCAACTCCACAGCCACAACAACCATCTGGTCCATTCTTTGGTGCGCGATAATTTCATGGATGATAATAACAAACAAAGACTCAACAAATTCTTAGCTCTTCAACTAGGAATCTCACGTCGGCAAGCTGATGATTTAATCGCATCTGGTAAAGTCACTCTAAATAGCCAAAAAGCCGAACTCGGAGCTAGGTTTTTACCGACCGACGATATTAAAATTGGCGAAAAACAAGTTTCAACCACTGCTGAAACCTATACTTATTTATTACTAAATAAACCCAAAAATTTTGTCTGCTCGAGAAAAAGGCAAGGCGATAACGAAACGATATATGAAATCCTACCTAAGCAATTTCATAATTTAAAGCCTGTTGGCCGGCTAGATAAAGATTCATCAGGCTTATTGATCTTGACTAACGACGGTGATTTCGCCTTCCAGATGACACACCCAAAGTTCTATAAAATAAAGCAATATATCGTAGAATTAAGCGAGCCCCTACAGCCTTTGCACCAGCAAATGATTTCTGATTTTGGCATAGATCTGCCTGATGGTCCCAGTAAATTAACCCTAGAGAGTCTTGACGACAGTCGCAAAAAATGGAAAGTTGTGATGAGTGAAGGCCGCAACCGCCAAATAAGGCGCACATTTTTAGCGCTCGGTTACGACGTTACTTATCTACATCGAACAAATTTTGGTGCATACATATTGCCAGAAGACCTAGGGCTTGGCGAATATATTTTAGTTGATAAAAAATAGCCCTCTTTATTTAGAGGGCTGATAATCAATAATCCACGAGGCAGACTCAATATTTCCTTGAGCCTTGCAAAGCAGACCATCAGTGATATCTATGTGCGGATCGAACATAAATATCTTAAATAAGAGATCAATATCCTCAAGAAACCATTGAATAGGTGCAATATTTCCAGTTTTATCTGTAAATATTTTAAATTTATTCTGAGACACTAGAGTATATATGAATTCAATCGGTGACGAATCGTCCATTGTATATAACATATATATTCTTGGATTATTCTCTAGAATAAAGCATTTGAATCTTTGCTCTGCATTTCTTAATGCTTTTATATAATTCATAGATGAGCCTTCATTGCGACTAATAATAAATTCTTCAAACATTACATAGTTTTTTAGCCCAAGGGCCGCGGAGTCAATTGATAAGATCGAAGAGTCATGACATATTTTTTTTACTACTTTAGACTGCTTTTTAGCAATCACAGCTTGCGTAAAATCGTTTCTCTTAAATTCGTCTCTTTTAAAGCTACTTGCATTTTGCATAAAAATCACCCCTTATTTTTTATGTAATATTATTTTCACATTATAACATATAAGACCAACGAAGTCAACATGCTCATCCTTGATAAAAATGCTGAATAGTGATAAAATTAAGTTATTATGTCAAAAAATCTACCAAAAGTCGCTATTATCGGACAGGCAAACGTGGGCAAAAGCTCACTTTTTAACCGTATGGTGCGCTCACAGCAGGCGATTGTCGCTCGCGAAGCCGGAACCACTCGTGATAGCGTGCTTGGTCAGGTCTCTTATAAAAACCACAACTTCTGGCTAGTCGATACTGCTGGACTAAAAGACCCTAACGACGAATTTGAAGCTACAATTCAAGAGCAGATTCAAGACGCTGTTGATGCTAGTGAATTAATTTTAGTTGTACTTGATAGCACAAAACCATTTTCAAATGAAGATAAAATTATCGCCAAAAAAGCTTTAAAAAGCCGTAAGCCAGTTATATTAATCCTAAATAAAACCGACCTAAAAGGTAATCTGCCAAACGATGAATTTGTACGCCTTGGAATAAAGACAATCGTCCGAACATCAGCCGAGCATAACGGTGGAATCGATGATTTACTACTTGAAATCGTTGAAAATATTCCAAAAGTTAAAACTGAAGAAATTGAAGATGACATTATTCGCGTTGCCCTAGTAGGTCGGCCAAACGCTGGTAAATCATATTTATTTAACTCATTAGCAGGCAAGCAGCAAGCGATTGTGGCAAACGTTGCCGGCACAACAAGAGATATCAACCGAACTCAAATCAAGTTTAACGATCAAGTTATTGAATTTGTCGATACTGCTGGCATGCGAAAGCCCGGTAAACAAGAGGTCGGCATTGAAAAATTTAGCGTACTTCGGACATTATCCGCTATCGATGAAGCCGATGTTTGTCTACTTTTGATGGATGCAAATGAAATAAATACTCAGCTTGACCAACGAATCGCCGGACTGATTAATGACGCCGGTAAGGGCATGATTATCGTAATCTCTAAATGGGACAGCGTTGAAGGCAAAGATGCCTACACTCGCGATTCGTTAGCACCAAAAATTGCTTACTACTTTAAATTTACACCTTGGGCGCCACTAATTTTCACAAGTAGTAAAACTGGTCAAAACGTCACAAAGATATTTGACCTTATTATGAACGTAGACAAAAACCGCAAACGTCAAGCTAAAACCACAGCTCTAAACCAGTTACTACAACAAGCTACTCAAAAACATCCACCTTCAGGTCTTAAAAATACTCACCCAAAACTACGCTACATAAACCAAACCGACTCAAATCCACCATGGTTCGTGATTCACGGATCAAACCTAAAGTTTGTTCATTGGAGCTATAAACGATATCTTGAGCGTCTAATCCGCGATAACTTTGACTTTTCCGGTACACCAATTAAATTCTCATTCCGCGACGAAAAGCAGATTAAAGATAATAAAGCTCGAGTAGCCGCAGGTAAAGACCCAATTAATAAGGCATCTGGAGCGCTAAAAAAAGCTAGTGAATTTCAAAATAAACGCGAAAAAAAGCGTGACGAAAAATTAGAAAAAATTAAAAACTCCCAGAATTAAATGAAAATAATTTTATTCCAAGGTAACCCTGGTAGGGAATATGAAAACACTAGGCACAATATAGCCTTTAAATTAGCTGATCGTATGAGCGATCGTATGGGTATTAAATTTGCTAAGAAATCTAAATTTAAAGCTGAGATCGGTGAATTTAGTTTTAATAATGAGAAGATAGTATTAGCAAAGCCAGAAACGTTCTACAACGATACGGGCTTTGCTGCCCGAGCGCTATGTGATTTTTATAAAGTCGACTACACTAAAAATTTATTAGTTGTCCATGATGATCTATCTCTAGTGTTTGGTTCCATTAGAACTCGGCAAAAGGGTAGTGCTGCTGGTAATAACGGCCTTAAATCTATTATCTCAACCCTAGGCGATCAATTCTGCCGGATAAAAATCGGCATAGCTGATGATATGCTGCCAAAAATTGGTCAAGTTGATTTCGTACTATCTAAATTTTCACTAGCAGAAGCTAGTCAGTTAGAAGATATTTTTGATATTTGCGATGAATTTATTAATGATTTTCTAGAAGATAAATTCGAGAATTTGAAAAAGACAATTGATTTAAAATAGTTCAAAATGCCAGTTGTTGTTTAGTATATATATGTGTTAAACTATATTTATAATATAATCATAAGCACATTGACAAAATTATAAAACATTAATAAATAATATAATAAAAAACCACCCGAGCAAGGGTGGGCTTCGCTCGGGTGGTTGTTTATCCCTTCGACGCACCCTACTTGTAAGGCTCACTAAAAGTGAAGCGTAAGGCCCACCTCAATACGCTAAGGGCCCGCCGGTCAAAGGGGTTATTACACACATTAGATTATTCAAATAAGTAAAGGGAGGGATAAATAAGGCCATGAACGATATAATGTGTGCTATAACATAATAATGATATGTACTTTTGACAAAGACAGTAAATGTTTTATCAATCTTAAGTATAATATCATATAATTTAATATAAGTCAATAGTATAAAACACTTTTTTATGAAAATCAATAAAATTAATCCTTCCGATAATGAGTACACTAAGTTATTAGCCGATATTCCAAGTTCTCCCGAACATCTATATTATCGAGGAATACTACCAAAAAATAGAGTAAAGACAGTCGCTATAGTCGGTTCTCGCAAGCCGACACCGTATGGTAAAGAAATAGCATCTCGATTGGCCGCCGAATTGGCTCGCAATAAGATTATAGTTGTTAGTGGGATGGCATTAGGTATAGATTCTATTGCCCATCGCGCTGCTTTAGAAGCTGACGGAACGACAATAGCAGTCTTAGCAAATGGAGTAGATAACTTTTATCCTAAGATCCATAGTAAGCTAGGTCAGAATATAATCGACAATGGTGGAGCAGTCTTAAGCGAATACACTCCTGGCACACCAGCCGCCCCTTATCAATTTTTAGCTAGGAACCGAATCGTGAGCGGTCTAGCAGACGTAGTGGTAGTAGTAGAAGCTGCGGCTCGTAGCGGCACACTATCGACTGCTAACCATGCTTTAGACCAAGGTAGGGATGTTTTTGCGGTGCCAGGCAATATAACCTCACCATTATCTGAAGGCTGCAATAAATTAATTAAAATGGGTGCGCAACCCCTCACAGATATATGTGAAATAACCGATTATCTAGTGCCAAAAATTCAACAATTAGATTTAATCGATTCTATTCTTACCGAACCAAACGAAGCTCTAATTGTCTCATTGATTAAATCTGGAGTGCGCAGTGGGGAAGAGATTCTAAAACAATCAAAGCTATCTGCAAGCGAATATAATCAGGCGATGACAATGCTTGAAATCAATAGTCACATCCAAGCTTTAGGGGCAAACCGCTGGTCCTTAAAGTAGTTTTGTGGTATAATTGTGCTTGATGAAAAAAGCAAGAATCAACGATCTTTGGTTTTATAAATATCGTTACCAAATCGGCTACTGTGGACTGTTTATAAGCTATATAGTTATTATACTTTACACTATTTTAGTTGCACCAAGAGGCTTAACCGCTAGTGAGATAAATTCTGCTTATGAATCTTCACAATTTTCTTTTGCGAACTTGTTTTCTGCAGATATAGTTAATGCTCCTTATAAATTGTTTCAAGGATTATCAATATCTTTATTCGGATTAAGCACCTTTAGTATAAAGCTTCCTTCATTAATTATTTCGGCGCTAGCTTTATTTGGAATTATCAAACTCACCAATAAATGGTTCTCGCCGGGAATAGCTACTCTAGCTTCTGTAATTGCAATAGCTTCAAGTCAGTTTTTCTTTCTAGCTCAAAATGGCTCACCGGAAATACTATATATTTTATATCCTGTTTTGATTTTGTATTTCGGCGCGACCTTTATATCGGCGAAAAACAAAATTCCATCAATAATTGCCTTTTCAACCTTGCTAGGGCTCAGTCTTTATACTCCACTTGGCGTATATATTCTCCTTGCAATGATTTTAACGATTTTTGCGCACCCCCACTTAAGGTTCTTGATCAAAAAAACTGCCAAGAAGCAATCGGCCTTAGTCTTCATTATTTTACCATTGCTAATTGCGCCCTTATTAATAGCTATCTTTAGAGACTTTAATATTGCTAAAGAACTTATTGGCATTCCAAATTCACTTAATATTTTCGATAACGCCAAAGACTTATTCTCGCATTTATTTAGCTTCTCATCACCGAGTGATAATGGGATTCTTTCTCCAATCATTAACTCAACGTCCTTAATTCTAATCGGGGTAGGTCTATTTTTCACACTCTCTTCACGATATACTTCACGTAGTTATTTAATTAATATTTGGAGCCTCATCTTATTTTCAGTTTGTTTAATTAACCCTAATAGTGCAACGATTTTATTTACTCCAATCTTAATCTTGACAGTTTCAGGATTACAAAGCTTGGTTCACACTTGGTATACGCTGTTTCCAAAAAACCCATATGCACGCGTCACTGGGCTACTGCCAGTTGTAGTTTTGGTGGTTAGCCTTCTATTTACAAGCTTTGAAAACTTTCGTCTAAACTACACCTATTCGCCAACGATCTTGACTAACTTTAGTCAAGACTTAGAGATTCTTAAGTCGGGCTTAAGTGAAACCCAAACCGTCTTGGTGAGTGAAACAGAATCTAAGTTTTATAAAATATTAGAAAATAACTCCGATATTAAAATCGTTGATGAATTTAAAGATGACAAAATACTCATTTCTAATGCCGCTTATAGCGACAGTAAAATACCAAAAAATTATAAAATCAAACACATCTACATATCCTCAAAAAAGGATCAAGCTGATAGGTTTTATCTGCTTGAGAGAAGTTGATTTAAAGATTAAAATCTGTTAAAATAAGAGCAAAGAAACGGAGGATATTATGGCCAATGGTGGCATGAAAGACCAGATGAAAATGGTGCGTGAACTACAAAAAGCGCAAAAAGACCTTAAAAAAGAAATTGTTGAAGTTGAAGCCGGTGACGGAGCAGTCGTGATTCAATTCACGGGTGAGCTAAAAGTTAAGAGTGTTAAATTAGACCCAGAATTAATCGATTTTGAAGATATTGAAGAGCTTGAGCACTGGGTTCAGATTGCAGTTAGAGATGGCCTAGAAGCCGCTCAAAATATTGCAGCCGAAAAAATGAAACCCCTAATGGGTGGACTTGGCAGCCTAGGACTCTAGTTAGACCTATTAAATATGTCACAAATATTACCCGAAGCACTGCTAGACGCTATTGACGATCTAGGTAAACTGCCTGGAGTTGGCTCACGTACGGCAGAAAGATACGCTTATTATCTACTTAAGAATGACCCTTTAGTCGCTCAAAAAATTGCTCACAGTTTAACAAACCTACATAATAACGTTAAAAGTTGCCCGATTACTTTTGCTCTGATCTCGAAGGATGAAGAGGTTTCACCGCTTTATAGCGATGAGCATAGAGATAAGACCGTTATTGCAGTCGTTGAAGAACCACTAGATATTATCGCATTAGAAAAAACAAAACAATTTTCAGGCACTTATCATGTTTTAGGTGGCGCAATTTCTCCAATCGACGGTGTTGGACCAGAACAGTTACACCTTGAAGAATTAACTCAAAGAATCAAGACCGACTCCGTCAAAGAAATAATTATAGCAACTAACGCAAGCGTCGAAGGTGAGAGTACAGCACTTTATTTACAGCGCTTTCTAAGAGATAAGGGTTTTACTAATCTTGAAATATCAAGGTTGGCCCGCGGCATTCCAGCTGGTGTAGATTTAGAATATGCCGACCAAATAACACTAACTCACGCACTAGAAGGAAGAAGGAGTTTCTAAATGACCAGCTATGCGACCATTACATCCGAGTATGATAATATATCAAAACTTATAAAAAACGCCCAAAATATCGCAGTAATTCAGGCTGAAAATCCAGATGGTGATAGTCTAGGCTCAGCATTAGCGCTCGAAGGACTTCTAAGCGACCGAGGAAAGTTCGTATCTCTTTATTGCCCGGTGGAAATACCAAAATATTTACGTTACTTTGAAGGTTGGGATAGAGTCAACAATAATCTAGAGACAAACAGTGACTTATTTATAATTGTTGATACCGCAAGCGCGACTCTATTAAGTAAAGTCTTAGAAAACCCCCGCTACGATGATACGCTGCGCAATAAACCCGTCTTGGTTTTAGACCACCACTCCGAAGCTCTGCCCGACTTACCATTTGGCCACGAGCTATTTTTGGATGATGCTTCATCAACTGGCGAAGTTCTATATAAAATCTGCGAAAGCCTTGGTTGGCAAATTAGCCCTGATTCAGCAGAGAACATGCTGGGTGCCATTTTAAGCGACACTTTGGGGCTTTCAACACCAAGCGTGAAACCAATTACTTATTTTGCAGCTGGCAATTTGTCAAAACTCGGTGCATCAGCTGCTAAAATCGAAGAGAAACGCCGTGAATTCATGAAAAAGGCGCCCGAAATTCTTAAATATAAGGGTGAGCTAATTCAAAGAATTGAATACTTTCTTGATGGTAAATTAGCTTTAGTCCATATTCCATGGGAAGAAATTCGAGAATACTCGGATAAATACAATCCAAGTGTGTTAGTTATTGACGAAATGAGATTAGTTGAAGGTGTTGAAGTATGTGTTGCAATCAAAACCTATCCAGACGGAAAACTAACTGGAAAGATTCGAACTAATACTCCTGTGGCATCTGAAATCGCCGGATTCTTCGGCGGTGGCGGACATCAATATGCAGCTGGATTTAGAGTTTATGAAGACTACGATACGATTATCCGCGAATTATTAAACTGTGTTGACAAAATAACTCAAAATTCAAACTAAACTTACTGATGATATTGTGGTAAAATAAAATTATGATAAAATTCTACAACACACCCGACAGGGCTCTTGAAGAGTTCAAACCACAAGACCCACAAGATGTTAAAATATACACCTGTGGACCGACTGTTTATGCCGCGCCGCATATCGGCAACTGGGCAGCGTTTATTTATTGGGATATCCTCGTGCGGGTTTTGCGTGCAAACGGTTATACTGTTCGTAGAACGATAAATATAACCGATGTTGGGCACCTGGTGTCAGATGAAGACGAAGGCGAAGACAAGCTTGAAAAAGGTGCTCGTAGAGAAGGTAAAACGGCATGGGAAGTTGCCGAATATTACACTGATGACTTTTTAGAAGGTTTCAAGAAATTAAATCTTGTTTTTCCTGATAATTTATCACGCGCAACTGATTTTATCCCAGAACAAATTAATATCGTAAAAAACTTACGAGATAAAGGTTTTACCTACGAAATATCTGATGGCATTTATTTTGACACTAGTAAATTTCCCCAATATGCAGATTTTGCACATCTTAACCTTGACGAATTAAAAGCTGGCGCACGCGTTAGCTTCAACCCAGAAAAAAGAAACCCAAGCGACTTCGCACTATGGAAATGGACTCCAGCTGGCCAAAATAGAGACATGCAATGGGAGTTTGAGGGCCGAATGGGATTTCCAGGCTGGCACTTAGAATGTTCCGCTATAGCGCTTAAGACACTCGGGGATACACTAGATATTCACACTGGCGGAATTGACCATATCCCGGTTCATCATACAGATGAGATCGCTCAAAGTGAAAATTTTACTGGCAAGAAGTTTTCAAACTATTGGCTGCATGCCAACCATATCACCTCAGAGGGGCGAAAGATTAGTAAAAGCCTAGATAACGGCTTTACACTCCAAGACTTACAGGAGCGCGGCTTTAGTCCACTAGACTATAAAATGCTAATCTTACAAAGTCACTATCAAACTGAGAGCGATTTCAGCTTTGAGGCTCTTGAATCGGCAAAAAATCGCTTAAAAAATTGGCGAAATATTGCCGCCTTAAGATGGCAAACTTATGCGACTGATAACGATAAACAAGAGTCCCTACCAAGTTTAGCTACAAAAAAGAGCTTACTCGAAATCATAAACAATAATCTCGACACACCAAAAACTTTATCTAAAATAGACGAGATTTTCACAGATATAATTAATACTCCAATCGACCAAATATCAAGATCTAATCTGACCGATTTACTCATATTTATCGATAATCTTTTAGGCTTAGATATTATAGACTCTACGCCCGATATATCTGACGAAAATAAGCGCGAAATCATTGAAAGATTCAATGCTCGAAAACAAAAGGACTGGCAAACCAGCGATCAAATTAGAGACGAATTATTGAGCCAAAATGTTCTACTGCGAGATACTCCAACTCGAACCATTTGGGAATATAAATAACATACTAAGATAAAATAAAAACTGCAAATCATCTGGATTTGCAGTTTTTATTTTCTAAGGCTTAGATATTTTAAGCTTCTTTTTGTTTCTTTTTGGCAAGAATTGGACCACGTTCTTTTTTACGAGACTTTGGTTCATTCTTTCTTTCTAAAAAATATTCTTCAAATAAAATCTTAACACATGATGCAGCGGGAATCGAAATCAACGCTCCGAGTAGCCCTAACGCATACATACCAATAGTTAATGAAATTATAACCAGCAAAGCTGAAAGTTTATTAGTTTTTGCTTGAACCATTGGAGAAATGATGTTGTTTTCTATTTGTTGATAAATCACGAAGTAAATCAAGAATACTATTCCAGCGGGAATAGAGTTTATGCCGATAATCAAAGACGTAATCGCTCCAGCAATTGTAGCACCAAACATTGGAATCAAGCCGATAAAGGTGATAATGACACCAGCCGGAATTGCAAGATTGGATGACACTTCCATAAACAGACTCAAAATAAAGACTACGATTGTACCCATCGCACCATCGATAGCCGAAACTAGTAACTGGCCATTGACGAAACCGCTGACAGCTTTATACATTCGACTAGTAACTTTACGATGTTTTTTCATTTTAGTTTTATCATCATAAAGCGCCCAGAGTTTATTAAGCCACTCAGGACCTTCCACTAACATCAGAAATGTCATAACTAGTACAACGAACATTGTAAATATGCCATTTATAATGGCATTTATACTACCAAACACCACGCCGCTAAGATCTTTAGTTAGGTCAGAGGAGTAGTCGCGAATGCTTTGCACAACCTGGTCGGTGTACTGCTGTATGTTGACATTGTGGCTTTTTGCAAATTCCTCTAAGCCGTTATATTGCCGAGACGCCTCCTCGATTACTTGAGGTAGATTATCAATAAATTTAGAAGTCTGTTCGATCACAGGCGGTACTACAAAACGTATAAATAAACCTAAAATAACAATAATTATTAAGTAAGCTACTGCTGTAGCCCGACCACGATTTTTCTTGGCATTTGGCAAAATACGCGCTATCCTCGTCACGGGCTGGTTCAAGGCAAGTGCCAAAAATAGCGAAATTAAAACTAGAATAAGAGCATCTTTAGCTCGCCATATAGCAAGACCAGCTAAGAAAAACCCAATTACTACCATCCAGAAACGGATAAAGGTTTTTGTATCAATTTCAATTTTTACTTTCATAAAGTAATTATACCATAAAAACCTAGATTAAGCTAAGAATTTTTGAGCGACTTCTTGGCCATAATATTTCTCTAAAAAGCTCTGTTTATATTCATAAAAATTACCTTTTTCGATGCTTTCACGAATCTTATCAACTGTGTTAACAACAAAGAATTCGTTATGAATACTAGCAAGCGTACTGGCTAAAATCTCATCAGCTCTGAATAGATGGTTAATATAAGCTTTTGTAAAGTTTCTGCATGTATAACAACTGCATCCATCATCAATCGGCGCAAAATCAGTTTTAAACCCAGCGTTCTTAATATTTATTCGGCCCGAGTAAGTAAAAAGAGCAGCGTTACGAGCTTGCCTGGTGGGCGCGATGCAATCAAAAGTATCTATACCATATTCTACGCCTAAAAATAGATCAGCCGGCTGAGCGCCCATTCCAAGCAGATGTCTTGGTTTGTTTTCTGGTAAAGTTTCGTTTATCCAAGTTAAAACTTCCGGTATTTCTTCTGGCTGAAAAATTCCACCAATCCCGTAACCATCAAAATCACGCTCGCCTAAAAATTTGGCACTCTCGCGCCTGAAATCTTCTTCGCGCGCGCCTTGAACGACCGCGTATAGAGCTTGTAAATTTTCACCTTTTTTTCGATGTTCATCGTTTAGCTCATTATGCCTGAGAAGACATTTTTCAGCCCATTTATGTGTTTTATCAAGCGCGGATTTAATTTGCTTACGACCAGCCAGTGGGGAAGTTAATTCATCAAACGCCATATGTATATCTGCGCCAATTTTATGTTGAAGCTCCATCGATATTTCTGGGCTCATATAAATCTTCTCGCCCGAAATATGGCTCTTAAACCAAACTCCATCTTCGCCGACTTTGGCTAGCTGATTTGCACTATTGCGCGCCAACTTTTCATCACCTTTATCAGTGTGTGAAGTAGCATCAATGCCTTTTTTATACGCCATACCTAGTGAAAACACCTGAAAGCCGCCGCTATCGGTAAAAGTCGGCTTATTCCAATTCATAAATTCATTAATTCCACCAGCTTGGGCTAATATATCCGCACCAGGCCTAAGCATTAAATGGTAAGTATTAGCAAGTACCGCCTGAGCACCCGTGCCAAGAATTTGCTCTGGCGTCATCGCCTTAACTGTCGCATTTGTGCCGCCAGCAATATAAGCCGGCGTTTTTATTTTCCCATGCGGTGTAGTAATTTCACCAGTCCGAGCTAACGTGCCATGCAAGCGAGTCTTAATTTTAAAGTTTAGAGATTCTTTCATCTGTTATATAATAACAGTTTTTAGCTAAAAAATGAAGCTGCATTAATTATTGACGCAATAAACTCCGCCGCCTTCAAGTTTCATTGATAGTGCCATTTTATTTGCACCACTAACCGCTTCAGTATTCTCTCCATTACATTTTGCGCCAGTAACTTTCCAAATTACTGTATTGCCGCTTGCTGATTTAACAGTCGTAGGAATAGTCCCAATACTTCCATTAGCAAAAACGTATGTCGATCCATCTGGATCCATAAACGTATCGCCGCCAGAATTTAAATAATTCGTTCTAAAATCTCCTGCTAAAGTTTCCGGCACATTACCCTTATTGTTTGACTGGTAGCTCTGGACAGCCGATAATAAACGACTCATATCATTCTTTCTTTGTGTATCTTGTTGGTTTCTTTATAGTGCAGGTAGAGCTATAAATACCATTAGGAATATTAGGCCTGCTATTGCTAGGACTAGGACTACTTCTATTATTGTGAAACCTTTTTTAGTTTGATTGTTTGGGGTTTTAAGCTTAAGTTGTTTCATGGTTATATTTTACTTTAAATAAAAAACGGAGTCAAGGGCAAAAACAATATTTTAAGAGGTCCTTACAATTAAGCGCCTGAAGCTGAATTATTTTCGTTTTTCAAGCGTGAGTGGAGCCACAAATCCGATTAGAATAATCGCAAGCAACACAGCAAAACCACACATAATCGATGGAATGCCTTCAATCGTTTCTGGATTTACTAGGTTTACAAATGTAGTAGGCAATATAAATGAAAGATAACCCGCAGCCAGCCAATTTAAAGCGCTAATCTTCGTCTGGTTCTTCTTTGCGTCTTTAACTTGCAAACGCGAAACTTGCCGAAAAGAAAACCAAATTCCCGCTAACATCCAGCCATAATAATATATACCAAAAAGCTCACTCCAAATAGCTGGCGTATTAAATACTGAGTAATTTGCTCGACATGAGTCTGCATGAACTGGCGCAATTGAAAAAGCGTAATAAACCATAAAAATAGCACAGGTTGTATAGGCGGCCTTCACTACAGCGTCTGTTTTTACTCCTGAAATTTTATACGCAAGATGCAGCCCAAGAGGTGGCAATAAAGTAATCGACACAAAACCGAATCGCGCCCATTTTAGGCCACTGAAGCCAAAACCGCCACAGACCATAAATTCTGCCAGCTGAAAGCCGGCTAGTGCTAGTAAAATATAAATTATCAAACGAGAAGTATTGTTGGTTTTATACTTTATAAGTGCAAAAATCGCAGCAAAAGATTCAAACAAAAAAGTTAGTAGCATTACAAGTGGTGAGAAACAGTATAATCTGTTTGTATATTTTTTCATTGTTGCTATTGTACCATAAACTAGTTATAATTTTAATAGTGAAAATTAGAGCAATCATAAAACCAAATTCAAAAAAAGGGCCCCTAGTAGGTAAGAAGAATGACGATACCGGCGAATACCTAGAAATCTTCGTCAGAGAGCCTGCGATTGAAGGTAAGGCAAATGCCGCGGTTATTAAATTATTAAGTGAATATTATAGTGTAGCTAAAACTCGCATAGTACTTAAAAAGGGGCAGGGGTCACGATTCAAGACATTTGAAATAAACTATTGATTATTTGCAATTAAACTATTTAAATATTCACCAACGAAATTCTCATCATTCGTCCGAATATCTATTTCGTCGGCCGCAATTCGAGCAGACATCTCAACATTTGCCGGTGCTACCGAATGACCGGCTATTTTCAGCATCTCAACGTCGTTTGCAGCATCGCCAAAAGCTAAAACTTCATGCAAAGTTATGCTCATTAGCTCACAGATTTTATTTAACGCCCCGCCTTTATTGATGTTTTTGGGTGAAATTTCTGAGTCAACCAGACCGTTATGCTCATTACAGAAAGAGAAGTTGGCCATATCTAATAATTCATTTGGTAGGATAGGGTTAAAACCGAAAGCTGACATCTTATAAATTTTATGCTTGCCTGGATTAAAGTTATCAGTATCTAATTTCACGACTTTATCTCCATAATATCTTTCGACGCCTTCAAAGTCTAAATTTACATAAACTTTATCTTCAGTAAAAATAACGATCTTGATATCTTTTTGCATAAAATATTCTATGATCTTAAAAGCGTATACTGAATTAAATACCTCTTCAAAAACTGGCATATCTTCTATTAAATCATAAACTACAGCACCATTATAGCCGACTAAATATCGAATTTTTTCGCCCAAATTTATAGTATCGGCAATGTCTTTTATAAAATATGGCGGGCGACCGCTAACTAAACAAAATTGTGAATTTGTGCTTTTTATGAAGCCTTTAATCAGGCTTATAT
>JAGOOS010000007.1 GCA_017992395.1 Candidatus Saccharimonadota bacterium | reverse complement strand
CTTACTACATGAATGATGCTGCAAATGCCGATGCCTTCGTAGCTGAGATGGAAGAGAAATATCCTGAAATCACTGAAAACAACTTAAAATTAGGTATTAATGATACCGCATATCAACAAATGGTTGAACCAATCGAGCAAGTTGGAAGTTTTGCAAATATAATTTTATGGGCTGTAGTTATCGCCAGCATCTTGATTATCAGTTTAATCGTAGTTCTAAATGTCAAAGACCGACGCTATGAAATTGGTGTTTTGATGAGCTTAGGTGCAAGCAAACTAAATATTGCTGGGCAAATCTTAACTGAACTCTTGATTGTGGGTACAATTGGTTTTATCCTATCAATCGGCACCAGTGGAATGATAGCAAGTACTTTAGGTGATAATCTACTTAAGAGTCAACTTGAATCTAGCCAGCAACAAAGCGAAGAAAGTTTCGGCCGACCAGGCGCAAACGTAGGTGGCGGCGGATCTCAAAACAGACAACCAGGCCAAACTGGAGGTGAAAACTCGAGCCAAAGCCAAGATACTCAAACAATTTCTGAGATCGATGTCAACCAATCAATCAGCGATTACGCAACGGTTTTCGCACTCGGATATGCAGTAATTTTCCTTAGTGTGATTGCAGGATCTATCAATATATTAAAGCTAAAACCAAAAGCTATCTTGGCGGGGAAGGATTAAGCAATGAGTGAACTAATAGTAAAAAACTTGCGCCACACCTACACAGATGGCGGCACAGAGACAGAAGTACTTAAAGGCATTGATGCGAAATTTGAAAGCGGAAAAATGTATGCGATCGTTGGCGAGAGCGGTAGTGGTAAATCGACTTTAATATCTCTTCTGTCTGGTTTAGACAAAATTCAAAGTGGTGAAGTACTTCTAAATGGTGAAAGCGCTAAAGAAATTGGCGAGCAAAAATACCGTTTAGGCCATGTCAACATCGTTTTTCAAGCTTTTAACCTTATCAAATACATGACGGCTCGCGAGAACGTAGAAGTGGCGATAGACTTTCTAAACGACTCCCAGGGTGACATAAAAGAACGTGCGTATAAGCTATTAGAAGCTGTTGGTATCGACCGACAAAAAGCCGATAGATTAGTTAATAATCTAAGCGGTGGCGAACAACAACGCGTAGCAATCGCTAGATGCATGGTAGGCGACGTGCCAGTGATTATTGCCGATGAGCCTACCGGAAATCTTGATGAAAAAACCGAAGAAAAAATTCTCCAAATTTTTCATCAGTTAGCCGAAGATGGCAAGATTGTAATCATCGTAACCCACAGCAAAAAAGTTGCCGAGCACGCGCACGCTGAAGTTTGGCGCATGAAAGGAGGTGTATTAACTAAAAAATAATTAATCCCTCCGACACTCCCTCACAGCAAAATGGCCGCAACTCGCGGCCATTTTCTTTGTAAAAACATGATGAGACCCGATAGCGTCTCTCAATGGCTATAAATATTTAACTCCAATTCCAAGTAAATAATCGCTCGAAGAATGTTGGAGAATTACTTGGCATTTGGGCGGCTTCAGCATCGCTCGATGAGCTATCATCACTTTGTGATTTAGCGCTAGTTGGGTCGGGCGAAATTTGCTCAGCAATAACCAATAGTCGTTTTTCGGCCGTTCCAAGTGGCGTACAAGTAATTAACGTCAAAATCGGTTTATCAGTTGGGTAAATAAGTGACTGGACATCAGTCGGTAGTACTACCTTTTTCTCCGTCACACTATATGTATAGCGTACACCCTCGTAATTGGCGTATATGATGTCGTTTTGCTCAATTCGGTCAAGTTGTGCAAATATAAACTTATAGTCGCCAGAATCGAATAGATCGTTGCTAGAGTGGCCACTTAGCACAGTGTTACCAATCTGCCCAGGCACGCTATTTGCTCCAGGGATTGAAAAATGAGCTACACCTTTTGACATCGCATCAAGCTGAGATTGCTGATCATTACCAACACCATAAATAACTGGCACATCAACATTAATTTTTGGAATAATCAATTTAGGATCGCTACCAACAGTAACCGATGCCGACGGGCTATAGATAGTATCTTGAGGCGTGGCGTTTCCAGGTGAAACATAGGCTTGAACGTTTGCGATAAATAGCCGGTTGTATTGTAAGAATACAAATAGAAGTACAACTACTATAGCACTTATAATCGGCACAAAATGTCGACTGTTACGAAACTTCTGGCTGCGCTCTTTAGCTTTTGAGCTAATATCTTTTCTTAGATTGTGCAGAGCAGCGGCTTTTTTATCTTCTTGAGTCAATTCTGGACCTTTCGTATCTTCGATTGGTTGACCTTTTTTATTTTTTAATGAACTTTTAACGGCTGCCGTATAGTAGCTCTCGTAATATTTTTGATAGTAGTTTTGCCAAGCTGAATGGTATTGTTTCCATTGCTCGCTAGTTTTGTCAACTGGCGCTCTTTTTGGAACTTTTTTGGCCACTTCTGGGTTTGGCTTATAGTCAATCGCACCATATATTGGAGTTTTTTGGTTATCTGCAGCAATCGGCTGAATTATTTTTTGTTTCTTTGGCAAGATTGTCTGGCTAGCCGTGGTTTGTGGCAGCTCATTGGTGTCACCACTAACTAGTGGCGCTTGATTACTTTGAGCGGTTGGTGCAACCGGAGTCGTGTGCGGAGTGTTATAGCTGCCGTTTCCTTGATAAATTCTTTCAACTTGACCACGAGTAATATCTAGCGCAGCTTGCTGTTGCGCCTTAAGCTTGTCTTGAGGTGGCACACTCCTGCTCGGAACGTTTAGCCCACTATTTGACGGATGAGGATTTGTATTATTCGGATCCATTTCTCTTGATTTTTCCCTGTTTCTAGTATACAATAGACCGTGAGTTATGTAAATAACCTAAAGTGTAATGAATTATTATTACATTTTATGTATTTTGCCGCGATGGTGGAATCGGTAGACACGCTAGACTCAAAATCTGGTGAGCATTACGCTCGTGCCGGTTCAAGTCCGGCTCGCGGTACCAAACTTGAGTAAAAATAATATGACTGCTTAAAACGCGGTCATATTTTATTATCCAAAATTAATCGATAATCATTTTTAGCTGAGCTAAAGTATATTTGCCATCTTCAGTTGCTTGAATCGCATAAACATACTTATTATTGCTGCTAAACGTAGCGGGGAAGGCTTCAAGCGCGTCCATTAATGGGTGCTTATTTGCTCCATCAAAATCATGAATCGTAAGCTGCCCATCGTTAAAACCATACATAACGAACGAGTCAAACCAAGTTATTTTCTTCGTCTCCTCAGATTTGGAGTCGGTAGTTATATCGTAGTGTTTATCTGTCTCAAGATCGTATACAAAGGTATCGTTCTTTAAGCTTGCCATAATTATTCGATCTTCTTGGTTAACTTGAAGGACGCTAGCTTCGAACGGCAATGTAATTGTTTGCGATAATTTTAAGGTGTTTTGTTTAGTTGGCCATTCGGTTGATTTTAAGACGTATATATTTTTACCATCAAGTACATGCAAATAGTTTTCACTATAATAACTCGCTACGGCAATCTTTGGGTTGACCAAATCCTTCTTAACTATAACTGGGGTTTCATTTAGCTTAAATATCCCAGCACTATATTTATCTGAGTCTTTTTGTTTTTGAATATAGCCTACAACGTCATTTCCATAAGTTTCAAAATGAGTGATTGAATCTACTAAGATAGCCGAAACGGTTTTATTAGTAGTATTAACTTGTCTCAGATCAGTCCCAGTTCGAACCAGAATCTTGGAACCATTATCGCTAATCGGTATCATCTGATCGAAGTTAAGATTAAATTCACGCGTTAAGTTCTGTGATTCATTTGGCCTATCTAAATCGACTAAAATCCAATTAGCAACACCGTCAACTGTTTGTTTTAGTAAAACGTGATTATTATCACTAGTGAAAGACTCGATGCTAATTTGATCAGCAGCTAAAAATTGAGTCTCAGGAGTGTCTGGAATCTCAGCCGACTTTGTTATTAAAGTGAATAGCTCACTTGGGATATTTAGGGTTGAAATCTTTGGCGTATCACTCTTAATATCTATAACAGAGAAAACAGCCGCGCCATTAGCATCAGCGTTAAGCGCTAAAATTTCTTCTTGGTTAGGGTAAACCTTGGTTTGCTTCAGATTTTCAAAAGCGTTAAAAGTCTTAATAGTCTTTTGTTTAGGTACTAGACTCGTGTAATTTAACCATAAAACCTGGCCAGCATTGACGCTCGTTTTTCGATACCACGTCTCATAACCTTCTCGCCAAACCTTAAACTCATGCTCACCCGGAAGGACGTTTGCCTTTGTGTTTGTCTTAGCATATAGCGTCGTTTGGTCAACCTCAACCGTCGCACCGGTCGGCTTAGAAGCAAATTGAACCAGCCCAGTCTGCTGTGCTGAGCCTTTATCTAATGTCCAACCTTGCGTAATAAAAACTAGTGTTACGACTATCGTCACAACACTGAAAAGCATTAAAAAATCACCCATAATAATCTTCATTGTTTGCTTGCGTTTTTTCTCGTTCATTAAACAAAATTATACCATAAAAATATCGTTTTGTTAAATACTTGATTTTTTAGCACTTTGGTTATATCATATACATAAGCATAGTAATAAGTGAGGGAAAATGGGTAAAATAATAATTGTCAATGGAAGACAATACTACGAAGCTACAGGTTTGCCGGTGGAAGATTCGCCCGCAACGCATATTCGAGAGAACGAAAGTTCAGCAAATATTCATCAAGGTGTGCAAAAATCGCAAACTTTAAATCGTAGATTTGTAAAGCAGCCAAAATCACGCACAGTAGAGCAGATACAACAAATTCAACAATTCAAGCGTAAGCACGATTATGAAGAAGCAAAAAAACGAGCCGAAGAAATGAACGCCACCGCAGCTCGATTGCGGGTTGCTAGCGCACCAAAAATCACCCGGTTTAACCCAGGTGAAGGCAGTGCTAACCGCGTTGTCACGCCCATAAAAAGAGCTCCTGAGACGAAACCAGCCCTACAGGAAGCTCAACCAACACCTCACCCAATACAACAAAAAATAGAAACAGCTAAAAATATGGAATCAACCGAAAAAAGAATTCCAACTCCAAAAGAACTTAAAATCAACGCAATTAATCAAGCCCTTGAAAGAGCTCAAGCTGAGCAGCGCGCACAAACTAAAGCCCAAAAGAAAGCTCGCGGGCTAAATAAACGAGCTTTTTGGCAAACAAAAAAATTCGCCGGAATCACTGCGAGCTTTGTGGTTGCATTTCTGTCTATGGGGTATTTAGCATACATCAATCTACCAAGCATTTCTACAAAAGTTGCTGCAGCCCAAGCGGGAATCGACGCAGCCCTACCTGCATACAGTCCTAGCGGTTATGAATTAGATGGCCTTGCGGCGTTTGATGGAAAGTCAGTCAATATAAATTATAAAAAAGATGGCTATAGCTTCACACTTAAGCAAGCTCAAAGTTCATGGGATAGCGTTGCACTCTTAAATAACTATATCAATGACGAATGGGCAGGCGAGTACCTTACAACTCAAGAAAAAGGTCTCACTATTTATACAAACAAAGGTAAAGCTGCTTGGGTCAACAACGGCATCGTGTATACTATCAGTGGTGATAGCAACTTAAGTAATGAACAAATTCGAAAAATTGCCACCAGCCTTTAGTTGAAAAACTGCTCTTAAAATGCTATTATAAAGATATATGACTACAAGAACTCGTTTTGCGCCCAGCCCAACTGGTTACATTCATGTTGGTAATGTAAGAAGCGCACTTTATCCATACTTAATCGCTAAGCAAACAGACGGTAAATTTATTTTGCGTATTGAAGATACAGACAAGCAAAGATTCGTCGCTGATGCAGAAAAGTTAATCTTAGAGACTTTAACTTGGCTTGGCCTTAACTGGGACGAAGGCCCAACTGGCGCTAAACCAGGTGAAGAAATTGGCAGTTACGGGCCGTATCATCAAACTGACCGCCAAGAAATTTATCTTAATTGGGCTAAAAAAATGATTGAAAAAGGCCTAGCTTATGCTGATCCTTATACTCCAGAAGAAGTGAATGCTTTCCGCCAAAAAGCAAAAGATGAAAAACGAGCTTTTCTCTATCGTGACCATCGACCACAGAATCCACCGGAGTGGAGTTTGGGCATGCCTTTACGCTTTAAGACACCGCAAATCAAACGCTACACTTGGCACGATGCAGTTATGGGTGAATTATCAGCTGGACCAGAAGCACTTGATGATTTTATTATAATTAAGACTGATGGACTTCCAACATATAATTTCGCACATATTATTGATGATTATGAGATGAAAATAACTCATGTTATTCGTGGAGCAGAGTATATTGCTAGTACGCCAAAGTACTTATCTCTATATGAGGCACTTGAAATTGAGCCACCAATCCTAGCGCACGTACCACATATTCTAGCACCAGCTGGCAATAAAAAACTCGGTAAACGTGATGGCGCTAAGAGTGTGAGTGAATATCGTGACGAAGGCATTTTGCCTGAAGCAATGCTTAACTTTTTAGCTCAACTTGGCTGGAATGACGGCACGGAACAAGATATCTTTACGAAAGAAGAGCTAATTAAAAAATTCTCGCTCGATCGCGTCCAAAAGTCTGGCGCAAGATTTGATGAACAGCGCCTACTATGGCTAAACGGCCAATGGATTCGACGCCTAGATCTTGACGATCTTTACACTAGAATAGAAAATTTCTGGGGAGAGAACGCGCAAAATGCGAACCCTAACCAAAAAAAGCAGGTTCTTACACTTGTTAAAGATCGCCTAAAAACTTTGGCTGATTTGCCAGCAGCTAGCGAATATTTCTTCGAAAAAAGCCAACCTAAACTCGATATGATCGCCCAAAACAAACAGCTTAAAAAGCTCGCACCCCAAGAATTAGCCGACACACTTGAGACTATTATAGCCAGCCTCGATAGGCTAAGTGATAACGATTGGAACGCCGACAAAATTCAAGCCACACTAAATAGCCTTCTTGAAGAAACTCAACAAAAACCAGGCGTACTATTCCAACTAATTCGCATCATCGTAACTTGGGCGCCTTTTTCACCAAGCCTTAACGACACTTTAGCAACCCTTGGAAAATATGAGACCGAAGCAAGGCTAAAAGTAGGCCTAGGCCTACTTAAGAACTTATGCTAAAATAGAGTTAATGAAACTCAAAAAACAAAGATTTGCAAAAATAAAAAATTGGGTTAAAACCCACAAAAAGACATCAATCACACTATTTATTATTCTAGTATTATTAATTGGAACATCAGTTTGGCTTGCTTTTTTTAGACAAAAACCTATTGAAACTACTGCCGAACCAGTTAAGGTTGAAAAACCAAAGGAAGTTAAGAAATATTACGCTTCCTTATCTGGACTTGAAGTAGCGGCCGAAGGTCAGCAAAATAAACCAGTTACAGGGGTCATGATTGAAAATTCGCCAAACGCGAGGCCACAATCCGGCTTAAAGGACGCTGAAATAGTTTATGAGGCGGTGGCTGAAGCTGGCATAACAAGATTTCTGGCGCTATATCAAATCAATGCGCCCGAATTGATCGGCCCGGTACGAAGTGTTCGCGAATATTATGTAGACTGGGCAGGAAGCTACGATGCAAGCCTTGCTCATGTTGGTGGGTCTTCAGGAGCTCTAGCTAGAATGAGAGATGGCAATCATAAGGATATCGATCAGTTTTTCAATGCAGGCAGCTTCTGGCGATCAACAGATAGATACGCACCACACAATGTCTACACGAGTCTTCAAAATTTATCTGAAGTAAATACCTCAAAAGGCTGGAGTTCATCAAACTTTACTGGCTTAAAACGAAAAGATACCACCTCATCAGAATCCGACCAAACCGCACAAAACATCACAATGAACTTTAGCAGTAGTCAGTATAATACTAATTATGCATATAACAGCGACTGTAACTGCTATTTTCGTAGTCAGGCTGGTGAAGATCACTTAGACCGCGAAAAAGGTCAAATTACGCCTAATGTCGTCATTGCAATGAAGGTTGATATGTGGCTAGACAGCGATAACTACCACAACCAAATTCAAACCATTGGTAATGGGGAAGCTATCATCTTCCAAGATAGTAAAGCAATTACAGCTACTTGGCAAAAAGATAGTGAAAGTTCGCCTCTCATTTTTAAAGATAATCAAGGCCAAGAAATTAAACTCAACCGTGGACAAACATGGATTGGTGCGATCCCAAACAACAGCGGAGCAGTCTCTTGGCAATAGGCCATATTGATTACGCTTGAGCTTTAAGTTATAATGATATTATGATTAATTACGACCCTCAAAAGATTAGACAATATTGGCCTAAATTTAGAAAACGAATGTTTTTATATATAATACTTTTTCAAGTATTTAGTGTGATGTTGGTAGCTTTGCTATCATATTATATAGCCGATATGGGAACTGATGATGTTAATTTTTGGATAATGCTACTTATATATTGGGTAGTGTGCAGCTTTCTTTTGGGCGGTATTTTGTCAGCACTTCTAAAGCCTCAACGGGTTTTACTCAAACTAATCTCGCAAATCTCAAGTGATTCACCAGACCAACAAGTCGTAAATATTAACTCACCGCTCAATAATAAAAACGGCCTGAACGATATTGTAAAATTCATTTATAGTCTCGATACTGGCAATACTCTAACTAAAGATAGTTCAGCCGACAGTGATAGTACTCAATTAATCAATCTTATCAATGATTCTCCAGTTGGAATAATTGTTTTAAATGCCGAAAACCATGTCGCCTATTCTAACGCAATTGCGCCACATATTGGCGATTTAATTTTCACTAATCAAACACCAATCCTTGAGTGGGTAAAAACTGCTCGTAAAGATAAGATTAGTGATGATACTTACTGGAAACGAATACCGAATTCAACGGCAGACGATGATAACCGCAAAATCTACGATATTTATGCGAAGTTTAAAAAGGGTTCTAGTGATGATGTAATTATTTATTTTGTCGATAAGACGGCGACCTATACTCCTGATGAAGATGATTTAAACTTTATCGCTTTTGCAGCCCATGAACTACGCGGACCGATCACAATTATTCGTGGCTACTTAGACGTTCTAAGCTACGATCTTCAGGGAGTTTTATCGCCACAACAATCTGAACTTTTTAAACGCTTGACCGTATCAGCCAATAAACTATCTGGCTATATTAACAACATCTTAAATGTCTCACGCTATGACCGCAATCGAATGGCATTTGACCTAAGTGAGCACTCTGTTCAAGAAGTTGTTGATTCGGCTAGAGAAGACGTGTCTCTAAGAGCCAGCTCACAAAACCGCCTACTCGAAATCAATATCAATAGTGATCTACCAACAGTCGGAGCTGATCTTTCTAGTATTAGCGAAGTCCTAACTAACATCATAGATAACGCCATAAAATATAGCAATGAAGGCGGCTTGATTAAAGTCTGCGCGGCTAGAGCTGGTGATTTTGTCGACATTAGCGTTGAAGACTACGGCATTGGAATACCAAGCAGTGTGATGAGTAACTTATTTCATAAATTCTATCGAAGCCATAGAAGCCGCGAGACGGTGGCTGGAACTGGAATCGGTTTATATATCTCAAAAGCAATTGTTGAAGGCCACGGCGGCCAAATCAGCGTTAAAAGCGTAGAAGGGGAGGGTTCAACCTTCACTATATCGCTGCCAATATTCTCCACAATCGCAAACAAGCTACTTGACGCAAACAGCGAAATTACAAAACAACCCGGCGGCGGCTGGATAAAAAACCACGGAAAGATGCGAGGTTAGTATGATAAAAAATATTTTAATCATTGAAGACGATAGATTCATCGGCGAAATGTACGTCAGGAGCCTTGAACTCGCCTCATATAACGTCGATTGGGCAGTTGATGGCAACGATGGCCTGGTGATGGCAAGAAATAAGCCGTACGACCTTCTTATCGTTGATATTATGCTACCAGAAAGAAAAGGTGACGAAATCTTGAAGTCTCTACGCGGTGAAGAAGATTTAATCCCTAACACTAAAGTACTAGTGATGACTAACTTCCAGCAAGACGAAGAAAGCCGCCGAGCTTTAGAAAACAAAGCTGACGGCTATCTAATTAAAGCTGACATTACTCCACGCAAATTGCTTGAAATAATAAAAAGTATGTAGTTTTAATATATTAGAAATAATTTGTTAATATATTAATTACTATTAGGAACCCCCTTCGTAACATTCACCGATTCTTCAGCTGAAGACGATAGATTAATTCCAGGCTTAATACCATAATGACGAGCTACAGACAGTAAAAATAAAGCACTTCCTATAACATAAGGTATACTTAAAAGAAATATTATAGTTGATAGTTTTTTATTTAATAATTTCGTTTGTTTCTCTACTAAGAACTCTAGTTCTTTACCACCCGTCGATCGAAGAGACGGGTAGGTGGATTGAGCTTTGTTTTGTATATCTCTTTGAGCATAGTTATTTGCTTGGTCGTGGTCCGGCTCAGGGATGACGTCCTTATTGATCGGTTCTATATTTCTATTGTCCATAAGCATATTCTAGCATATCAAGATTTTAAACACAATCAAAGAAATACTTACACGCCAGGCTAGGAGTGATTATAGGCTAGCCAAAAGAGGTAGAAGAGGTAGAGAGTCTTGTTCGTTTTTTGTTCGTTTATGTAATTGTCTTGTTATTTTAAGTAGCATCACAAGTACACAAGTCTTTAAATTACCATTAATTATGATAAAGTTTATATTTGAAGTTCAGGTACATGATAAAACAAAATTTTAAATTGTAAGAATTCAAAAACCAAATACTAAAAACGCGTATTGAGACAGCCAGAAGCAAACAATTGAAATATATGATTCAAATGAAAATATACAAAAATTACAAAAAATAACCATAATCACAAACAGTGCAGAGTTAAATGAATATTAACAGCGTAATTAATTAGTTTGGCGCCATATAAATATTTTTAGACAAATTTATAAGGTATAGCTACCAAAACGAAACCCTATCTTTAATGTCGCACAATGTTTCTTTTACGTAATAACACTATGCATATACAGATGAATTGATACTCATGACTATACAACACTTATTTTGCACATACCTCTATTATTTGCCTAAAAATTAGGGAACTTGTCTATTTTTAAACCAGTCGCTGTATTTATGCTGCTTTCATACTTAGCTTCCATATTATGCGTGTTTATTAAATTAGATCTGGGGGTATTTGATGGTTGGTAATGTGTAGTGTAGAGTGCCAACTACGGCTTGTCATATTTTACAACATTTCTTCAAACAGATTAATTTACTTACTTAAGTTATCCACAGTTCAAGCCGATTACCAATTTCAGCCCTTTTTACCCCTACCTTACTGCCCTATTTGCTTTTTTTAATTTTTATTTTTTAATATATAAAATTCCTATTGCCCTACCATTAGCACTATCATTTTTTAAAAAGAACAAAAAGCGAACATATACGATTCGCTCTCTACCCTACACTTTAAAGCTTATAGAAGGCTTTCCCTTCAACCCTGAGGTCTACATATTGAGGACTAAGGCCATTAGTTTGAAAGTAACGCACTGCCCTACTAAGGCTTTTAACCTGAGCTTCAGCAGACGAGCTGGTTAAAAAGATTGCCGGATAGCTTACGTTTTTGACGTAAACTTCAACTTGCCGTAAGCTTGAAGGTGGTATGACGATTCGTTCGACTTCAAGATTATTCGTATTAGCCGCACCAATAATCTTTCCAACGAAGCTCAAAAAGCCGTTACTTGCCACAATATGATTGTCGCCGATTTTTATCCCGCTTTCATCTGATATAGTGATACTTGGATTGTCATAATAATTTACATTAAAAGCCACACCCGTGTTATCAACAAAGTAATTCTTATCATTAACAGACCATGATGCGACAGGTTTGCGCATATTTAAGACAAATTTGAAGTGGGTGAAGCTTTTTAAATTAATATCATCAATAGCGGCTACTTCAGGCAGTTCGCTCTGAATCGCGCTTAAGAGATTATCGCCATTTAAAAATATGCGCATGCGCTCGATCGGCCGGTCTTGATAGTATTCGTCGATTACTTTTTGATAACGTGACTGATCTTCAATCATTTTGCCGTCTTGAGAATAAAAATCAATCTTGACCACAAGTTGAGATAAAACAAACAGTATTAATGCCGCTCCAGCTAGCAAAAACATAAGAAAACTACTAATCTTACGACGCTTAACAATCAAATCATGAGCTTTAGACCTTTGCGAGTCTTCTTTACGATAGCCTGAGATTGTTTGCCCACGTCGAAAACTACCCTGCGATTTTGGTGATTGCGCCGAGCTAGTACGACCGCTCGACTTTTTTACATTACTAGTATTTTTTTTATTTTTTACCACAATATATTAATTATACCATAAGCAACACACTATTTGGTAAACCTACGGTAACACCTTATTTTGATTAGTTTGAGACAATATGAGCTCTGCCATTTTTTTAGCCGCATCTGGCTTAGAAAAGATATGAAATCTGTTGCCAAGTTGAGCCATTTTATCTTTATCGTCTAGTAAATCTATAATTTTATCACCAAAGATTGATGAATCTTTTTCAATATCGTCATCGCTCAAAATTTCTACTGCTCCCGCATCTTCATACACCCGAGCATTTTTTAATTGATGCCCACCTGTCAATCTAGCGTTTGGTACTAAGATTGTCGGCTTAGCAAGTGCTGCTAGTTCTAAGGTGCTAGTTGCACCAGCTCTTGCAACTACTAAATCGGCTGCTGCAAGATATTTCCACATGTCTTTAGAGATAAAACCGTATAAATAAAAATCTAGCGATTCGCCTTTCTTTTTTAGTTCCTCATATTGATTAGTGCCTGATATTAAAACAACTTGGGTGTGCTTAGTTAGTTTAGGCAACTCTTCAACCGTAGCATTGTTCATTCTTGTCGCACCTAAGCCACCGCCAGTAACCAACACTAGTGGCTTTTTTACGCTAAATCCTAGTTCCTTCTTTAAGGCTTTTTGTTGCTCCTTGGTATATATATGATACTCTTCCATTACTGGGATACCGATGTATGACGATATCTCTTTGGGGTAATTATAATATTCTAGTGGTGCGCCAGTTGCAATCTTTTTTGCAAACTTAGCCAGTATTCTATTAGCAAGACCCGGGTGAGCATCCGAATCGTGAATCACAACCGGAATTCTGAGTATCCACGCGGCAATGCCAATTGGCACGCAAACAAATCCGCCTTTACAAAATATAACGTCTGGCCGCCAAAAAATTAGCTTAAATAAGCTCTGGAAAAGTCCAAATACGTTTTTAAAAAAATCGATGAAATTGCCCCAAAGGACACTCGGCACCGTAAAATGTTGCCAAAAAGTTAAGTGGTTATATCTTCTGAGCTTACCGCTTAGGATTGAATCGACTTTTATCTTATCACCAAATTCATTTTTTATGATTTTTTCGGCTTGTGGTCTAAATTTTTTATCACACCAAAACCGAATCTCGATCGATCCGTTTTTATCGCCAGCAAGTAACTCTTTAAATACGGCGACGACTGGAATAACGTGGCCGCCCGATCCCCCGCCTGCTGCTAAGATTTTCATCTGTTCCCTCCTTAAAATCATCAATTTCTGTAAACGAAGTGTACTTCGAAATATTAAAAACTACACCTAATGTCGCTGATATAAATATCATACTCGTTCCACCAAAAGAAAGCAATGGTAGAGTGATGCCAGTTAGTGGAATTAAGCCAATCATCGCCGAAACGTTCATCACGACATGAACTGCCAACCAGCCAAATGCACCAGCAGCAAAGACCCTACTGGCTGGATTTTCTATATGTGATGCTGCATGAAGTACCCTAAATAGTAGTGCCAAAAATAATAACAGGATGGCGATTAGCCCGATAAAGCCAAATGTTTCTCCCATAATTGCAAATACTGAGTCATTGATTGCTTCAGGCAGATATCCTGTAGCCTGCACGGAGTTACCGATGCCCACACCAAATAGTCCACCCGAACCAATTGCAATCTTTGCGTGGCATATATGGTAATCACCAGCACTTTCTTCTGAAGACAGTTGACTACAATCTTCCGTACCAAAGGTCGCAATCCTCGCTAAACGGTGTGGAGCAATCACAATAAATAATACCATCATTGCCACAAACGCAGCCACTAACCGCATAATATTCTTTTTGTTTAAGCCAGCCATTACTAGCTGAGCTGCCACAATCGCAAGCGCCGAAACAGCGGTGCCTAGGTCTTTTTGAAAGCCCGCAATTATAACCATAGCAAACACAATCAACAGGCCTGCGGGCAGCAGCGTCTCTTTAAAATTATTGATTTTACCAGTGGCAGCTTTAGCGCCAAGGAATACAGACAGGGATAATAGCAAAGCTAATTTCAGAAACTCTGACGGCTGAATACTGCCCAGTGGGCCTAAATTATACCACCTACACGCGCCTAGCTCACATTTAGCTAATGGCACACTAAGAAATCCAAATATTGCTAGTAGCAAACAGCTTGCATAGCCCAATATTAAAATCTTCCCTGAATTTTTATAAAGCCTATCAAGCGGTAATTTGCCCATTAAGAAAAAAGCAAATAAGCTTAAGCCGAGACTAATTAGCTGTTTTATGAAAAAGTATGAATCCGTGTAAAAATCGGTGCCGTAGGAGGCATTTAACACGTTCGCTCGCTGCGGACCGATTGCGTACATGATTATTAGACCAATCATCATTAGTAAGCCCATAAATAATAAAATCTGATAATCTGGTCGGTGCTTTCGAGTGTTTTTAAAGCCTTCTAAGTCGGGTTTCTTCGAGTCATTTAATAATTTCCAGGCATTTTTTAGCGGTTGTCTAATATATAAATCAAAAAGTCCAAAAAGTCCTTCAATAACCATACTTTGATTATTGACTACTTTTTTGCTGTTTTCATAACCACGATAACTAGTCCTTCGGCTTGAATTATTATTGCTACGACCGCGCTGCGTCATCTTAGACTGCTCCCCCTGCTCCGCCGCCCATAAGAACCAATAATACACCCACAAAGGCAGACACGGCAGATATCACCCAAAAGCGCATTGTGATTTTTGTCTCTTCCCAACCTTTTGCTTCAAGATGATGATGGATTGGTGCTGAGATAAAGACTTTACGCTTGAATACTTTTTTGCTAAATATCTGGATTACGCTCGAGCCAGCTTCAACCACAAACAAAATTCCAATTACAGGTAGAAGAAGTAGTGAATTTGTTAGCATCGCCACAACCCCTAAAGATGTGCCCCAAGCAAAACTTCCTACGTCACCCATGAAGAACCGTGCTGGGTAAACGTTAAACCAAATGTAAGCTAGCAACACCCCTAAAACAGTGAAACAAAAGGCAGACAGCCCATATCGCCCCTGAACTAGAGCAATTAACCCAAATGCACCATAACTCATACTTAGCAAACCGCCCGCTAAGCCATCAAGACCATCAGAAATATTAACAGCATTGCCGCTAGCCACCACAGCGAACGCAAATAGCGGAATCATTAACCAATGGATATTAAAGCTACCAACAAATGGTACCCACAACATCGTGTGACCTAATTTATAGTAGAAAAACCAGCCTAGAAATAAACCAAGCGCAGTTATCATTGCAAACTTAACAGGTGCGCGTAATCCAGCGTTCTTCATATCATGCCCCCAAACATTCAAAATATCATCGATTAGACCAATCGCAGCTCCCCCAGCTAAAGCGGCAAGTGGCAACCAAGTCTGAGCTCGATCTAAATTAAATATTAAGGTAACAATAATAACTGCGATAACACCGATCAATCCAGCCATAGTTGGTATATGTCGTTCCATTTTCTTAGCATGGAGTTTATTAAATATCTGTAATTTTTCACCAGTTACCGCTGAACTGCGTTGTCTCTTCCAAAATTTATATTTATAAGCAAAGTGGGTATAGATTGGCGTAATCAACATCGCCAGTATAAAACCCATTAAGCTAAATAGGGCTGCGTCTGTCATTCTGTGAGTTAAATTTTCCATGTTATCCTTCCGGTTGAATTTTTAAATATGTTAGCATCCAGTTTGAAAGCTCGGTAAAAATCGGTCCAGCATCCTGTGTTCCTTGTAGGTTTTGACCAGCGCCCGATACTGCCACCATTATAACAAATTTTGGAGTATTATTACCACCAAAACCTAAATAACTACCAATCGTCTGATAGTCCACATAACCACCGTTTTCAATTGTCTGACTAGTTCCAGTCTTTCCTCCTACTCGGTAGCCTGCTAGATCGTTAGTAGTGCCAACTGAATTTCTAGCCGTCACAAGCACATCTCTAATTTGATCACTAGTTGTAGATTTAATGACGTTTTCTTGGCGAACTTCAGCGTCAGCTTGCTTATATTCCCCGCTAGACGTAATTTCGCCATTTATGACGATAGGTTTGTATAGAGTCCCTCCGTTTATTATCGAAGAAAACGCACTGGCGGCTTGAATCATAGTTGTATTCATTCCCTGACCGAAGCTCATATTTGAATATCTAACCGCATTACCTTCGGCATTTTCTGGAGAAATAACCGTTCCCTTCTCTTCATAAACTTCAACACCCGTCTTCTCGCCAAGCCCAAACCGATCATGATAGTAATTATACATCGTATCTCGAGCAGTTTTATTAATTTGACCACCGCCAAGACGGCTGGCTATCTCAACCATTCCGGTATTAAGCGAGTAATTCATGGCAGTCTGAAATGTAATCATTCCCGTATGGCCCAATACTGCATTATTTATAGTTATATCTTCAATTTCGACGAAATCTTTATTGTAATAAGTATCGCTCGGGCTAACAACTCCAGTGTCAATTCCCATGGCCATAGTTAAGCTTTTAATCACGGATCCGTTCTCGTACGCTGAAGTTGTAGTGCCGTTCGTAAACACTGACGCATCAGTTACCGTCGAAAATTCAGCCGGGTTATAAGTTGGATAGTTCGCCATCGCCATCACTTTACCAGTTTGTGGATCCATCACGATAACACTACCATCTTTAGCCCCAGATGATTCAAGCTTATTTTTTAAGATCTTCTCAGCTTGAGCTTGAATGTTACGATCAATCGAAAGCACTACGTTTTTGCCGTCCTCAGCTGGAGTATCGATATCTCTTGAGCCAATCGTAAGCGGCACGCCTGAGACGTCAGTTACAGTTTTCAGCTGGCCATCTTTACCAGATAGCTCGTCATTTAAAGCGCCTTCAATGCCATATTGACCACCTTCAGAGTTGACAAAACCAAGTACCTGGCTAGCTAATTGCCCTTCCGGATAAACACGTTGGCTAGTCTCCTGAAATCCGATTCCAGTAAAGTCACTCTCTTTAATCATTTCGGCCTGCTTGCGGCTAATTTTAGTCGCTAAAATCTGATATCTAGATTCTTTTTTATCTAAAAGTGATTCAAATCCATCGCGGACATTACCACCAGCAACCTCTTTTATTTTGCTAATTATCTCAGATTTTTCATCATCTTTGATCATTTGCGGGTCAGCAAAAACCGTATAGATTGATTCATTCATGACTAGCTTGGTTGGAGTTTTACCGTCCATAGCATAAATAAGACCTCTTTGAGCTGGGATTTCAAATCGTTTCATCTGCTCCGCATCAGCAAGCGCTAGATATTTTTCATTATCAATAATCTGAAGCTGAAAAAGCCGGACCACGATTGCCGAAAAAGCTAAAAGAAGAGCCAAACCAAGAATATTCGTTCGACTCATTTTTTTAAGTTTAGATTTCATTACTTTATTCTACCATATTTTACAGAAAAAAGCTTAATCAGCATAATTCACAATTTCAGGTGTTGTCATTTCTTTAGCAACGCTGCTATTTTCAATAGACTCCAAAGCTGTCAATCGCGCATTCTCAACCTCTAAATCCGATTTTTTACTCTCTAGTTCTGCAATCTCAGCATTGATTTTCTGAACTTCATAGCCATAACTGGTTGGTTTTGTAGCCTGAGTTAAGTAAATTAGCCCAAGGACAAGGATCATCAATGCTACTAAAATAGTGTGAGCAACCGGACCTAGCTTTGCGCTTGGCTGAAAAACCGCCATATTGCGATTGCGGCCATAGGCTTGCGTCTGTGGCTGCGACCAACTCTGCTGTCTGCGATTTACATACGTTGCTGTTCTATTTTTTTGCATATCTATCTTTTTATTTTAAATTTTAATATTTTTAAATAGCTAAATAAACCGCCCGAGCCAACCAGTAAAACGGCTGGGCGGTTTATGAAAGCTAGTATTTCACTTTTTATATTATTTAAAGTGAACCTTTACGCGAGCTGTTTCTTGTGCGTAAGTTACTTTGATTGATTTTGGCATCTCGCCTCCTTTTTATGTTTATTTTCGATTGCTCACTCTTAGCTTTGCGCTTCGAGATCGCGGATTGTTAGCGTCGTTGATTGCACCACTCAAGGGTTTTTTAGTTAGAATTTCAAACTTTGATTCTAGCCCACTGAGCGAATCTTTCTTGAAGTAATTCTTCACGATTCGATCTTCTAAACTATGAAAAGTTATAATTCCAACCCGACCTGATGGTTTTGTTAAGAGAGGTAGTAGTTTCAACATCTCTTCAACTTGACCAAGCTCATCGTTTACCGCAATGCGGATAGCTTGAAAAGTGCGTGTGGCCGGATGGGTTTTTTGCCATCTGCCCTTATGCACGCTTAAAACTAAATCAGCAAGTTGTTTGGTTGTAGTAATTCGGTTAATCTTACGCTCGCGGATAATCTCATCAGCGATACGCCCAGCAAAACCTCGTTTCTCTTCACCATATTCAACCAGAATTCGAATAATTTCATTTTTATTTGCGTGATTCACTATAGTTTCTGCAGTTTTATCCTGCTCGGGATCCATTCTCATATCTAACGGACCTTCTTTTTGAAACGAAAAACCGCGCTCAGCAATATCTAGCTGAGGCGACGATACACCCAAATCTGCTAAAATTAAGTCAAATTTTCTACCATTTTTTACTAAATGTTGCGCAGCCGATAAAAAATCCATATGCAAAATCTCTACACCTTGCTCTTTTATATCGCTAAGGGTGATGATCGCATTTTCATCTCTATCCACTAACACCGATTCTTTATAATTTTGCGTAATACACAAAAAAGCCCGCGCATGACCGCCGTATCCGGCTGTTAAATCAAGGTAATTATCACCTTTGGTTGGAGTCATTTCGGTTAGGGTTGCGTCTAGTAAAACTGGTATGTGAACTGATTTTTTCATATAATTTTTCATTTGAAGTCACCTATCTGATGATTAAGCTGTTTGTTTTTTGTGTTGTTTTTGTTTTTTATTTATAAGTTTTAGGCTTGTTGTGGTTGACCATTGGTGAACCATATTAGCCGTTTGAGAGACTTATATATGAGGTGGAGTTTTATTTTTTGGGAGGTTAGAATGTACTCCAGTATTATTTTATCCTGGTTTCTGGCAATTGTCCAGTTGCCTAACCATCAGGTAGTTGACCTCAAACTAAAATTACATGATTATTTTAATGTGCTTTTATTTTTGTTTAGTGGTTTTTATTTCTGTCTTGTGCTGTATCCACTGACTTCAGTTTACCGTTTATCCTTTTTTTTATCAAGACCTTTTTTTGACAAAATATCAAGTTCACATACTAACTTTTCCACAAGTTTGTGGAAAAGCAAATACTATAACAGATTATTCAAACTTTTCCACAAGTTGAGGCTTGTTGTAAATTATACAACTTCTATCGACTTAAAAATGCTTGTAAAAGTGCGGCATCATATTGAGTTGTAAGCTGTAAAACAATCCAAGTAATTAGAATTACAAGGTTAATTGCAAGAGACACTACTAAGACTGCACTTCTAAAATCCTGAACAGTTTGATCAACTACAACTGTTCCATCTTCAGCAATAGCAATACCATTATTAGTTAGTAAAGTTTTAGCTTTCTTTATATTTGTTTCGTTATTAACAACTTTTTTTGTTTTTTCCACAGTTTTTTTGTTTGTTTTTGGCATCTTAATCCTCTTGTTTTATTTGATCATTATTGTTTTGTATGTTTACAATATATCATATATTAACCACAAAGTCAATAGTGCATGAGCTTATTATTACACAACAATCTGTATTTTTTAGCCACATCTTTGTTCGCTTGACATAATATCATTTTATTATATTTCCCTATTTGACAATATTTATAATTCTTGCATTATTGTTTTTTCTTGAACGATGTGCGCATAAATTAAAAACCACCCCTGGAAGATATAGGGTGGTTAGGTTTCAAATGTACTAAACTTTTAAAGAGTTATGCGCTCTAGTTTTCAGAGTGCTGCTTATTTTCAAGATGTTTTTGACGTTTTAATTCGTCATTATACTTCTTATAGCGATGGAGCTCACGTTTCAGTTCTGGTATACGGACTCCGAATAATTCGTATGTGGCAACATAAACCCTTTTGAGTCGCTCAATATACGCTGCCTCTTGCCACGCCAATCTTTCGGCGCGTGTAGCTGTATTCTTACAATACTT
>JAGOOS010000037.1 GCA_017992395.1 Candidatus Saccharimonadota bacterium | reverse complement strand
AATTAAGAAATAAAAATAAAACAATTAATAGAGGGTTCACGATAATAGAAGTAGTCCTAGTATTGGCAATAGCTGGGCTAATCTTTTTGATGGTTTTCATTGCACTCCCCGCTCTTCAAAGGAGCCAAAGAGATACACAAAGGAAGAATGACTTAAGTCGAACTTTGACTGCAGTCCAAAGTTATCAATCAAACAATCGTGGCCAATTACCAACCGATTGGGGAAGTTTCGTTAATAGCTACTTGAAGCTCGATGGCGATCAGTATAAAGATCCGGACGGATCTAGCTATGTTTTATGGGAATATACTATCGCTGCAGGTAAGCCAACTTATCGCACAAACTCGGTTGGGAACTCTGTAATATTCTTGTATAAAAATGCCAAATGTGATGGTGAGAATATAGTTGCCGGAGATGGCTCAAACAGGATAGCCTTTGCTATGTTTCTTGAAGGTGGTGGCGTAGCGTGCGAAAATAACTAAACTAGCCTTGTTAGTTTAGCCAAAACGCGCTAAAATATACTTATGCCTCCACGTGAGTTTAAGCTAAAATCAAAATATAGTCCAACGGGCGATCAGCCGACAGCGATCGCTCAACTTATTGATGGCTTAAAAAAGGGCGAGAAAGAACAAACTCTGCTTGGGGTGACTGGATCTGGTAAAACATTTACCATGGCTAACATTATTCAGTCTAAGCAAAAGCCAACTCTGATTTTGGCTCATAATAAAACTCTCGCAGCCCAACTTTATAGTGAATTTAAGCAATTTTTTCCGGAGAATGAAGTTCATTATTTTGTTAGTTACTTCGACTACTATCAGCCAGAAGCCTACATTGCTAGCAGCGATACCTATATCGAAAAGGATTCGCGCATAAATGAAGAAATTGAACGCTTACGCCACGCAGCGACGGAAGCGCTATTGACTCGCCCAGATACTATAATAGTCGCTAGTGTTAGCTGTATTTTTGGTATTGGATCGCCGGCATCATATACGGAAATGTCGCTTCATTTGGTTCCTGGTCAGCGCTACAAGCAGGATAAATTTATTCGCCACTTAAATGATATTCAGTATGATCGTAATGATATTGATTTTCATCGTGGAACTTTTCGTGTTCGTGGTGACGTGATTGATATTTTCACGGCCGGATCTGATCTTGCGGTAAGAGTTGAATTTTTCGGTGATGTGATTGATCGATTGACAACTATAAACCCTTTAACTGGAGAGATTCTAGAAACGCCACCTTCGTTTGATATATTCCCAAACAGCCACTATGCAACACCGCGTGAAATTATTAATATGGCAATTCCGCAAATTGAAGATGAGTTTGAGAAGCGCCACGAATATTTTGAAAAAAACAATAAGCTATTAGAGGCTCAACGCTTAGCTCAGCGCACGAAATATGATTTAGAACTGCTTAAAGAAACTGGTTTTGTAAAAGGGATTGAGAACTACACCCGTTATTTAACTGGTCGAGCTCCGGGCGAACAGCCAGCAACTCTGCTAGATTATTTTCCTGACGATTTTATGCTGATGGTCGACGAGTCGCATATGACATTACCGCAGGTGCGTGGAATGTTTAATGGCGATCGAGCGCGCAAACAAGTTTTGGTTGATAATGGTTTTCGCTTGCCGAGTGCTTTAGACAACCGACCGCTAACTTTTGATGAGTTTTATAATCATATCAATCAAGTGATTTATGTGTCAGCAACCCCCGGCGATTTTGAGCTAGAGCATAGCCCAGCGCCGGCTCAGCAAGTTATTCGCCCGACTGGACTACTTGACCCAGAGATAGAGGTTCGTCCGATTGACGGCCAAATTGATGATTTAATGGAAGAAATCCGTAAAAGAACTGTCGATCGTCAAAGGGTACTGATCACAACTCTGACTAAACGTATGGCAGAAGACTTGACGCTTTATTTACAAGAATCTGGCATAAAAACCGCCTATATCCATAGCGAAGTTGATACACTGGAGCGTGGTGATATTCTGCGTGATTTAAGAAATGGTGTTTACGATGTTTTGGTGGGGATTAACTTACTACGTGAAGGCCTAGACTTGCCAGAAGTTAGTTTAGTTGCGATTATGGACGCCGATAAAGAAGGCTTCTTGCGTAGTGAAAGCGCTTTAGTTCAGACGATTGGGCGCGCAGCCCGACACGTACAAGGTAAGGTGATAATGTATGCCGACAACATGACGCGCTCAATGAACGCTGCTATCAATGAAACTAATCGTCGCCGCGAGATCCAAGAAGAATATAATATTGAGCATAATATCACGCCAATGTCCGTCTCTAGCGAAGTGGGCGAGGGGTTACGTGCCATCATTCCACAAAAAGAAGATAAATCTAAGAAGCTTGATCTTAAAAAGATTCCACGCGATGAGTGGAAGAATCTAGTTAATGATTTAACTGGCCGTATGAATCTAGCCAGTGCTAATTTGCAATTTGAAGAAGCGGCCGAACTACGCGATCAAATCGCCGAAATTCGCGCTCGAATGATAAAATAGCGACATTCATTTGGTTTATGAAATGATGCTGCAACTTTGACATTATCTCTTATCGATGTAGCGCGCGAAGTTGGTAAATTCGTTTATTCAGCTGGTGACGGCAAAGTTGGTTGGGCACTGCGTTGTGAGTACGCTGAGGCGGCCACCGCAGTTTTAGTAAGCGGTGATGATTATAATCAAATATTTGAACTAGCTGGTACGCCAGTAACTTATGGAGACCTAGCAGTGGCTGTTAGTAGCGCACTTAATGAGGAATTTGAAATCTTATCACTTGATGCGCACGATCATAAGCGGTTCTTAATCAATAATGACGTGCCTGAAGGTGTGGCAAATTACTTAGTCGGTGTGCAGCAAAACATTAAGAACGGTATGCTGGATTATGAAAGCGATGATTTTAGAAAAGTCCTTGGTCACGACTTAACACCACTAACCGAAGCAGTCGCTGAAATTATAGAATAAATAATCAATTTTTTACGAAAATAGTTTGTAGGGGTATTTTTAGGCGTATTAACTAGGAGTAGTTTTTTATTGAGAAAATTCCCATCAGTATAAAACCAGAAGATTTTATGATATAATACTTTTATGAGTAAAATATCAAAAGATGAAGTAAAACACTTAGCAAGCCTCTCAAATATCTCTTTGAACGACGACGAAATGTCTAGCCTACAGCAAGATCTAGCTGGAATTGTTGAATATATTGAGCAACTAAGTGAGCTCGATACGAGTGGTGTGGAGCCAACTTATCAAGTCTCAGAAAATCAAAATGTGTGGCGAGAAGATAAAATTGATGATTATGGAGTAAAGCGCGACGCACTTGTAGCTCTAGCACGAGAAAATGTGCAAAATAATCAGGTGAAAGTTCCGAAGGTTTTGTAGGAGGACTATGGCGAATATTTTTGAAATTAAAAAACGTATTTTAAGTGGCGAAACGACTGCTGTTGAAGAAACGGAAGCAGCTCTACGTTTAGCTCGAGATAACGAAGATTATCATGCGCTGCTTAGTTTGACTGAAGAACGCGCTTTAGTTCGGGCAGCTGAAATTGATGAAAAGATTGCAAACGGTGAAGAACCAGGCGAACTTGCTGGAGTGCCATTTGTGGTTAAAGATAACTTTTTAGCTTTTGGTGCGCCTAGTACTGCTGCTAGTAAAATGCTAGAAAACTTTGAGACGCCATTTCAGGCAACAGCAGTTGAAAAGCTAGAGCAGGCCGGAGCAATCTGCATTGGTAAGTCTAACTTAGACGCATTTGCTCATGGTGGCTCAACCGAAAACTCAGCTTTTGGAGTGACTAAAAATGCGTTCGATCAAACGCGCGTTGCTGGTGGTTCATCAGGCGGCTCGGCTGTAATCACAGCACTAGATGTAGTTGCATTTGCGCTTGGTACTGACACTGGTGGATCGATTCGTCAGCCAGCCAGCTTTAATGGAGTTTATGGTGTTAAGCCAACTTATGGAACAGTTAGTCGATTTGGCGTAGTAGCCATGGCTAGTTCAACTGATACAATTGGCGTCTTTGCTAAAACTGCTGCTGAATCTGATCTAGTTATGCGAGTTATGGCCGGAAAAGACAAACGCGACATGATGACGGTTGATGATTTTTATACTGAAAAATTAAATACTCCAGTCATAAAACATAAAAAAATTGGTTTGATTTCAGAGTTTATGGACGAGAACGTAGATGCTGAAGTTCGCCAAAAAACACTTGAATATACTGAGAAGCTAAAAACTCAAGGCTACGAAATTGAAAATGTAAGCTTGCCGATGAGTAAATATTCTCTAGCCATGTATTATATAATTGTGCCAGCTGAAGTTTCATCAAACTTAGCACGCTATGACGGAGTTCGCTATGGCCTTCGCTTTAGTTCAGCCAAAACTCTTGATGAGATTTATGGCAAAAGTCGTGATGAAGGTTTTATGCCTGAAAACAAACGTCGTATTATGATTGGCTCATACGTGCTTTCGAGCGGATTTTATGATGCTTACTATTTGCAAGCGCAAAAAGCCCGCACATTGTTGATTAACGAATTTAATAAATTATTTGAAAATTATGATTTTTTGATTGGGCCAGTTTCGCCAACGCCAGCTTTTAAAATCGGTGAAAATACATCTGACCCAATTAAGATGTATCTAGCTGATATTATGACAGTTCCGCCTTCGTTAGCAGGACTGCCTGCTATTTCGGCACCGGCTGGGCAGTCCGGCGAAGGCCTACCTATCGGCGTTCAGATTATTGGACCAATGAAAAGTGATGCCTCAATCTTGGCTTTAGTTGAATCTGTGGAGGACAAATAAGATGAAAGTAATTTTCTTTGCGATTGCAATTTTAATCGTTGCAGTCTTACTATTTGTGGCGATCAGCTTAACTAAACCTCACGCGCCTCAACTAAATAAAGAAAAATATCAACATAATTGGCTTAAGATATTCAATTCCGTCAAAAAAGACGAGCCAGCCAGTTGGCATCTGGCTATAATTAATGCAGATAAATTAGTCGATGCTGCGATGCGTGAACTTTTAATTAATGGACAAACCATGGGCGAGCGCTTAAAGAGTGCAAAAGACAAGTTTTCTAGTCCAAATTCAATTTGGCATGCTCATAAGCTTAGAAATGTAATTGCCCACGAGTCAAATGCTGAGATTAACTATGATCAAACTCGGCGCGCACTAAACAGTTTCAAACAAGCCTTAAAAGACCTAGGAGCGATATAATGGATAAAATTTTAGATAAATATGAGATGACTATTGGTATAGAGTGCCATGTTCAGTTAAAAACCAAAACCAAACTTTTTAGCGGTAGTGATAATAACGCAAGAGATAAAGCTCCAAATGAAGCGACCTCGCCTATTGATTTTGGCCTACCTGGAATGTTGCCAGTTTTAAACCACGAAGCGGTCCGTTTAGCGGTCCGTGCTGGTAAAGCACTTAATTCTAGTATCGCAAATGTTAGCCGATTTGACCGTAAACATTATTTTTACCCAGATCTACCAAAAGGCTATCAGACCTCGCAGCTGTACCAACCAATAATTGGTGCGGGCGAAATTACTGTGCCGCTACCTGATGGTAGTGAGACTAAAGTTAGAATTGAGCACGCGCATTTGGAAGAAGATGCCGGAAAGCTAACTCATTATAGCGATTATTCTTTAGTCGACCTAAACCGAGCAGGCACACCACTAATTGAGATCGTGTCGATGCCAGATATTCATTCTGCTGAAGAGGCTAGGGCATATGCCGAAGAATTGCACCGACGTATGATTTATGCTGATGTCACAGAAGGCGATTTATACCAAGGGAATATGCGCTTTGACGTCAATATTTCGGCTCGAAAACATGGTGAAAAAGAACTTGGAACTCGCACAGAAGTTAAAAACCTAAACTCATTTCGAAGTGTTGAACGTGCGGCGCTTTATGAATTTGAACGCCAGGTTAAACTACTTGAAAAAGGTGAAAAGATCAAACAGGAAACTCGTGGCTGGATTGATGATGAGCAAAAAACTGTCTCTCAGCGAAGTAAAGAAGAAGCTCAGGATTATCGATATATGCCCGATCCAGATATTCCACCAATTATTATGACTGATGAAAGAGTCGCCGAACTACAGCGAAACTTCCCGATGATGCCGAGCGAATATCGTGAGTTATGGCAAAAACTTGACTTAGATAAATCCGTAGTGGAGACCGTTCTGCAGCATAAACCAGTAGCAGAACTTCTAAACGCAACTTTTGGTGAAGGCTATTCTCAGACGAAGGAAGAAATTGTCAATACAACTGTAGCAATGCTTGGATTTGAAAACTATACAATGAGTCAACATGATAAAAATATAAAAAAGATTTTTAACTGGTTTGCGTCTATTCCGGCTGAGGACTTAGACATCTCTAAGGTTGAATCTGGCTACGTTGGTCCAACACGTTTGACGGCGCTTGCGCAAATGGTGAGCGAAAACAAGTTATCGTCTAACGGCGGAAAAGACGTCTTTTTGGCGTTATTTGATGAATCTATCGGTATGTTGATGCCAGAAGAAATTGCAAAAAATAAAAACTTGTTGCAGGTTTCTGATGAGGGTGCGATCACTAAAATTGTAGACGAAGTACTAAATGACCCAGCAAGCGCAAAAGCTGTGGCCGATATTAAAGCTGGTAATGATAAAGCGATTGGCTTCTTAGTTGGCCAAATAATGAAAAAATCTCAGGGTAAAGCCAATCCAGCCTTAGCACAAAAGCTAATTCGCGAACGATTATAGATATTCATCCGTAAAGCTTTCGTATTTACTTTTTATGCAAAAAGTGGTATAATGAAGACTATATTTAGTTCTTTAACTATATTACTTGGGGGTGGTAAAGATGATAAAGAAGCTGTCTTTTTGTCCTACGTGGAGATCTCGGCTGATAACGGATATTTCACCAGAGTTTTTTATTGAAAACGGCATTGGTATTGTATTTTTAGATTTAGATAATACTTTGGTGACGGTTAAATCAAGACAATTGACCTGCGAAGCGTCTGATTGGATTATATCGCTAGTCGATAATAATATCAGGG
>JAGOOS010000036.1 GCA_017992395.1 Candidatus Saccharimonadota bacterium | reverse complement strand
TTTATTGAAAACGGCATTGGTATTGTATTTTTAGATTTAGATAATACTTTGGTGACGGTTAAATCAAGACAATTGACCTGCGAAGCGTCTGATTGGATTATATCGCTAGTCGATAATAATATCAGGGTGAGGATTGTGTCAAACAATTTAAATTCGAGGGTCTCTAGATTGGTGAAAGCTATTGAAGGTATTGATTTTAACGGTCTGTCAATGAAGCCGATGCCAAGGCAAATTGTTAGATACCTTGATGAGTTCGAGCTAATTCATGATTATGCAGTTATGATTGGTGATGGCATATCAACTGATATACTTGCGGCCAATTTGTCTGGAGTGAAGTCAATTTTGATTGACCCCATAGAAGATAAAAACATAATCGGCGCCTACAATAGGCTACGGAGGAGTTTCATCGATATCATTTTTAGTAGTATTAAGATTATTTAAACGTCACATTAGTTGGCGTTTTTTTATGTCTATGCTTGACATTTTTAAAATTATATGGTAGTATAAAGGAGAATTAATCAATTCAAAATAAAAATAACAAAAAATAACAAAAAGGAGAAAAATGAGCTCAGCGGCAGAAGTTTTAGTCGTAATATTGGCGGCAGCTTTAGCGGTTTTTATCGTTCTTGGTATCGCTTTGCTGATTTTGTTGATTAAATTAACTCGACAAATCAGTGAGACTACGACTAGTGTCCGCAATATATCGACAAGTATTGACGGGCTTGTACAGAATGTTGTGCAAATTACTTCACCAGTAATAATCACAAAAACTGTACTAGAATTTTTCAAAAAATTTAACAAAAAACAAGGAAAGAGGAAATAAATGGCAAAGAAAAAATTTGGATTAGGTTTAGCAATTGGCGCAGTTGTTGGCGCAGTTGCCGGTGTGTTAGCTGCACCAAAAAGCGGTGAAGAAACTCGCAAAGACTTACATAAAAAAGCTAAAGATTTAAAAGAAGTAGCACTTGAAAAAACTAACGAAGCTGTTGATGTTGCTGAAGATACTTTAGAAGATGTAAAAGGTAAAGCAAGCGAAGTCAATGACGACCTAAAAAAGGTTGCTGCCGAGGTTCAAAAACGAGCTTTAAATACAGTTGACGGTGCTAAAAAAGGCTTCAATAAAAAAGTTTAAGCTGTTTGTTGTGTTTAAGATGTTATTATAAATAATTATAATAAGCAGGTGAGTAGTTGAGATACTACTCACTTTTTTTATTATATATGGATTTCTTTAATTAGATAGTCGGTTTTAAATTCATTATTTAATAAGCAAGAAAGTATTCTTACCCTTTTTGAAGAGGCTAGGACTAACTATTTTAAAATCATCTGCAATCTTATTTCCAGCCATTGAGAGTGCTCCACCTTTAATTAAACGCTTAGCATCACCTTTGCTTTTGGCGATTTCTGCTTCGGCTAGGGCTTCGCTGAGAAGAAAGCCTTCATCTAGGTTTATTGTAGCTATTTCTTGAGATAGTAAATTAATCTCAAACTCATTAAGTGTTGAAAGATCACTTCCGCCGAATAATACTTCCGTAGTTTTAGCCACGCTGATGGCGGTTTCTTCGCTGTGGACTAAAGTGGTTATTTCGCTAGCTAGGATTTTTTGAGCTAGTCTTTTTTGTGGAGCCGCTTGGTGCTGTTGCTCGATAGCGTCAATCTCGTTTTTATTTAGCAGAGTGAACAGCTTTAAGTAATCGATTGCGCTTGTATCATCAGAGTTTAGCCAAAACTGGTAAAACTTATATGGGCTAGTTTTTTGTGAGTCAAGCCAAACTGCGCCACCTTCAGACTTACCGAATTTGCGGCCAGTCGATTTATTAATAACAAGCGGAGAGGTCATAGCAAAAACTTCTTGCGATTCTTTCTTGCGGATTAATTCGACGCCAGAAAGCAAGTTTCCCCATTGGTCGCTACCACCGATTTGTAAATTTGCACCATAGTTTTTGTGTAGATGCCAAAAATCATACCCTTGAAGAAGCGTGTAGGAGAATTCGGCGTAACTTAAGCCGCCGCCATTTTCGATTCTAGTTTTAAAAAATTCCCGGCTAGTCAAATCGGCCATATTAAATTTTTTACCGATATCACGTAAAAATGGTAAAAGCTGAACATCTTTTAGCCAATCGTAATTATCTACAAGAGTAAACTCTTTACCAGAAAACAGTTTAGATACTTGAGCTGATAGGGCGGTTTTATTGTGGTCGATTTCTTTAAGTGGAGTTAGCTCGCGCTCTTGAGTGTCACGCATATCACCGATAACACCAGTTCCACCACCAACTAATAAAATAACTTTATGTCCGTGTTCTAAAAAGCGACGCACCATCATATAAACGGCTAAATGTCCGACATGTAGACTATCAGCAGAAGGGTCAGTACCAAGATATAGTGTGAAATTTTTTTCATCGATTAAGTTTGCATCGGTGAATGTTGTCTGGTTCCAAAAACCACGCCATTTAAGCTCTTGAGATAGTTTCACGTTTCCTCCTGTTATAATTGATTTTTATCTATTAATTTTAACACTTTAGAACTCAATTATCAAACGTTTTTTGGTTGAAAAGCCAAAATATATCGTGTATAATTATAAGCGATATGCAGAAAAAGGTGAGTTCAGCGCAAAAGGCCGCTAAAACAAGGCAGAAGAATCTTCGCTCTACGCGCAAGAAGTCTGATAATAACTTAGGGTTGTATGCTAATTTAGCCCATAAACGAAAAACTAAGAAGGATGCTCAGACTCGTAAAAAAGCCGAATATCTGGCGAGCTTGCCAAAAAATCCATTCTTAAGGTTTTTATATCGTTTACACCCTAAGCGATTCTTTGGTTATTGGTTCTCTAAAGAGGGCGGAATCATGGCTTTAAAAATACTTGGTGGGGGTTTAGCAGCAGTATGTATTCTTGTTTTTGCGCTATTTGCTTACTATCAAAAAGATCTTGACCAAATCAGGCCAGGCGAGCTAGCCAAAAGAGTCCAGACGACGGTTAATAAGTATTACGACCGTAATGGCGAATTGCTTTGGGAAGATAAGGGCGATGGCGATTATAAGCTAGTTGTTGATTCTTCTGAAATTAATGATTATATGAAAAAGGCAACCGTTGCTATTGAGGACCGCGAATTTTATAATCACCATGGCGTTGACCCTTCGGCTATTATTCGAGCCGCCGTCAACAACTTCAGAGGTGGCGCAACTCAGGGTGGGTCAACCTTAACTCAGCAGCTAATCAAGCAGGTTTACTTTTCTGATGAAGCCGGAGATAGAAGTTTCGGGGGCATTCCTCGTAAAATCAAAGAGATGATTCTAGCGATTGAAGTCGAGCGAATGTATAGTAAGGACCAAATCGTTAGCCTTTATCTTAATGAATCGCCCTATGGTGGACGCAGAAATGGTGTGGAGAGTGGTGCGCAGACTTACTTTGGTAAAAGTGCTAAAGATCTAACTCTCGCAGAAGCTTCGCTTTTGGCTGCTATACCAAATAACCCAGCTATATATAATCCATACAACACTACATATAATGATAAACTAATTGAGCGCCAGCATAAAGTATTAGACGATATGGTAACTTGTGGCTTTATTAAACAATCCGAAGCTGATGAGGCAAAGAAAGTCGCAATTCTTGATTCGATCAAACCAGAGCAAGATCAGTATACAGACATGAAAGCGCCGCACTTTGTTCAAGAGGTTAAAAAACAACTTGAATCAGAATTTGGCGTTAAGGTTATTCGTGCAGGTGGGCTAACTATCAAAACTACACTTGACCTACGAGCTCAGGCCGCGGCTGAAACGGCTGTGGCAGCAGGCGCACAGACACTAGCTACAACTGGGGCAGACAACATCGCGATGACCTCGGTTGACGTCGAGACTGGGCAAGTGATTGCTCAAGTTGGTTCGATTGATTATAATACAGCTGGTTATGGCCAGACGAACGCTTCAGTATCTCAGCTTGACCCGGGCTCCAGTATCAAACCAATTTTGGATTACTCGGCATTATTTAAGCAGCAATCAGGCACTATTTATACGCCTGGTACGATCCTTAGAGATGAGAATATAGATTCTCTATACTGTGGCGGAAACAGCGGCAGTTGTCAGCTTAGAAACGCTTCGGGCAGATTCTACGGCGATGTGACAATTCGAGAAAGCCTTGGTAACTCATTCAATATTGGTGCTGTTAAAGCGCTGTCTATCGTTGGCGTAAAAGAAGGCTTAAGCACCGCTCATGCGCTTGGCGACCTTTCGTATTGCTCAAACAATGAAGATGCTGGGCTTTCAGCGGCTATCGGTGGTGGTTGTAGTGTGCGTCAAGATGAGCACACGAATGCTTATGCTAGCTTAGCTCGTGGGGGTGTGTATAAACCTATCAGTTATGTGATTGAAGTTAAGAATTCTTCAAATGAAAAAATTAAAGAATGGAAAGATACTACAACCCAAGCTGTTGACCCGCAGGTTGCTTATATGCTAACTGATATCCTGTCAGACCCTTCAGCTCGTTTGAAAGCTTTCGGTTCTCAGAGCTATAGTTTTGGATTTACAGTTCCTGGAGTTTGGACGGCTTCAAAAACTGGTACGACTGACGATAGCAAAGGTAATGCTAAAGATTCTTGGATGATGAGTTATTCTCCAGTAGTTGCTACGGGAGTTTGGAGTGGTAATCACGACGGTTCGGCACTTGGTTCTTCGAGCAATACTACTGTTCGCCGAGTAGCCAACGACTATATGGAGGCCGTACATAAAAATATTTATGCAGCCGACGGCAAATGGAAGACTGGTGACAAAATTGCTCAACCAGCTGGCATTCAAAAATGTACAGTTTCTGGTAGAAGCGATATCTGTCCATCATGGTGGAATAAAAATAACAGTAGCAGTAAAACTCAGGATGTTGTATTTGATGAAATATCAAAGAAAAAAGCTACAACATGTACACCAGATTCTACTAAAGTTACATTATCAGTCACAAAAACTACTGATCCAGTAACTAAAAAAGAAATTCTAATTGCGCCTACGGGCTACAACGTTAACGAAGACGACGATGTGCATAGTTGCGACGATCCAAAGCCGGGTGTTTCGCAGCCATCATTTGAAGAGTTGAGTTCGGGGTCAGGAGCTTACAGAATTAAAGTTGCATTCGTCAAAGGTAAATTTGATCTATCCGAAGCTACTATCAGCGTAAATGGTCAAGCGATTGCCTCAGGGTCAGCGTCTAGCGGATCTATGACCGTAGATCACACATTTACGACTTCTGGACAACCAATTTCGATCACGATTAAAGATTCGGGCGGTTATTCGACCACTCAAAGCTTTACTGGTCCAACAATATCATCAAAACCGTCCACTGACGATTAATAGACAAACTAATTAAATATCCGCAAGAGTTGACTGCGGATATTTAATTTATGATTAAGTGTTTATTATCGTTGATTCATGGCGTCGACAATTGACTTAACGAAATTGCCAATTCCGCCAGGTATATTGACGAATAAATTTAGTACCATAACAGCAACTACTACTAATACAGTTGCACCAATTGCGCTACCAAATCCAAATGAAATCCCTCGAAAGAAATTAACTCGATAAATTTCCCATCTATTTGGATAGATATCATAAAATAACTCTTCAAGTATGTTTTTCTGAACACCTCGATTTTGATCATCGGCCAACTTTTTGAGCGGCTTTTCTTTTTTCGTGTTTTTCATTATCCATATTATAAACTATTTTTTGCCTAAGCGCAAGCTTTTTTGATTTTGTCTGGCAAAAATGGTAAAATTGTACTATGTATAAAGAATCTATTGTCTATAATCAAGAAGCCGCAAAACACCTATCATCAGCCGCAATAAAGAATATAGAAATTTGGCAAACTGATCAAAAATATAAAGAATTTTGGCCGTCAATAGATAAACTCATTAAAGATGAAAATTGGAGCGAATTAGAAGATTCATTCTTTAAAATACTTGAATTTGGTACAGCTGGCCGTCGAGGTAAGGTTGGAGCTGGTTGCAATCGAATAAATACAATCACTATCGGTGAAAGTGTCCAGGCGCTAGCTAATTATCTACGTCAGGTTGTACTAGAGACATCACACAGTGTTGTGATAGCGTATGACACTCGTAATTCTTCGCTTGAGCTTGCTAGGCTCGCAGCCAGCGTGTTAGCAGAGAATAATATACAGGCGCTACTATTTAGCCAGTATCGGTCTACGCCAGAACTTTCGTTTGCTGTAAGGCATTTAAAAACGTCAGCTGGAATTGTGATTTCTGCCAGTCATAATCCACCACAAGATAACGGCATTAAGATTTATTGGTCTGATGGCGCGCAAATTTCTGCTCCACATGATAAAAATTTAATGGTGCTAGCAACAGAAGTTTCCGAGTTTAGGGCTGGTAATTTTGAGGATAATCTTCGCCTTGGTAAAATTCAGCTGATTGACCACCAGGTAGATGACGCATATATAGAGACTAACGCTAAGTTGTCTTTATTGGATAATCACCAGATTAATATAGTTTATTCACCGCTTCATGGCACCGGTACGACCAATTTTTTAAAGACGATAATCAGGGCAGGTTTTAATAATATATCTTTAGTCGAATCCCAGATGGTAGCCGATGGTAATTTTCCAACGATTATCGATCATAAACCAAATCCAGAAAATCTAAACGCAAATGAACTAGCAATTGAGCAACTACTATCTACAAAATACGACGTTGCCTTTACGACTGACCCAGACGCCGATCGAATATGCGCGATGTCTTTAGAGAAGAACGGCGAAGTAAAATCATTCACTGGTAATGAAACGGCGATTTTAGTGGCTGATTATATATTAAAGCAGAAGTCCGAGAGAGGCCAGCTTGATGGGCGGCAGTATGTCGTAAAAACTGCAGTTACGACAGATGCGCTAAATGCGTTAGCCCAAAAATATCAAGTGCCGATATTTGATAATATGCTGGTTGGGTTTAAATATATCGGTAAAACCATCGAGCGTGAATCGCAACTAAATAAAGAATTTATTGCTGGCTTTGAAGAAAGTCTTGGCCAACTAGTCGGCAGTCAAACTAGAGATAAAGATGCTGCCACTGGTGGGCTAATGATCGCTGAACTAGCCGC
>JAGOOS010000035.1 GCA_017992395.1 Candidatus Saccharimonadota bacterium | reverse complement strand
TGGTAGGGGGTGTAGGGTTTGAACCTACGACCAATCGTGTATGAGACGACTGCTCTAACCACTGAGCTAACCCCCCACGGCTATTTAATTATATCAAATAATATGCTAAAATCAAAGAGTGAATGCAATCGAATTCAAAACAAAAATTAGAAGAGCAAAATACAAAATTAGCCATAATTTATTAACGCTAAATAATATAGTGATTTTTGTTGCCGGCGCAATTGCGATTAGCTGGGCTTGGGGTAGTGTGATGGCAATGCAGAAAAACTACACATTACAGCAAGAGTTAGATATGAAAAAACGTGATAGATTGGTTGCCGAAATTCAATATGAAACCTTAGAGTATGAGCAAAAATATTTACAAAGTAGAGAATATCAAGAGATTGCTGCTAGAGATAAACTCGGCTTAGTTAAACCTGGAGAACAAGTTCTATTACTTTCCGAAGACAACCCCGGCGTGAGCTCGGATGATCAAAGCAACTCTACTTCAGTAGATGCAGCAAAAGAAAGTAATTTTCGCCAGTGGATAAATTTCTTACTTGGTGGTAATGCTAACCGTGAGAAATAGTTTTAATCTATTTTTAAGCTAAGTATTGCATTTAATATAGAAAAGTGATACAATGTTTTACATATCGCGGGATGGAGCAGTCTGGTCAGCTCGCTTGGCTCATAACCAAGAGGTCGTAGGTTCAAATCCTACTCCCGCAACCAAGAAATTATATAAAATAACCTTCATTTTATGAAGGTTATTTTTAGTTAGCGGATTCGGTTGGCAGCCACTCTGATAGCTTCATTCCAGCTAAGAAAAGCATGAGGCAGATCTGCAAGGTCGCTTGCATAAAGATCGTATTTTATGGCGAGGCCAATCTCGTGGATAATGCTGGTGGCTTCTGGTGATACTACGCTCGCACCTATCAACTTACCACGTTTATCACAAATTAACTTTACAAATCCGTTCTTGAAATCGTCGGTGTTACTGCGTGCGATTAGATTTAATGTGGCGATTGAGGTTTTGAATTGAAGGTCGCGCTTTATGCAGTCATCTTCAGTTAATCCAACGCTGGCAACTTCTGGCCAGGTGAAAATGACGCGTGGGCTAGAAGTGTAATTTGGTGAGATTTTTGATCTAGTTTTTATTATATTGTGAGCGCAAATTCTGCTTTGAAGTAAGATGTCGCCAGTTGTGAATTGACTGCCCGTAACTGATCCGGCAGCATAGATATGTTTAGCGGACGTCTGTAAGAACTCATTTACAGTGATACCGCTGTCGGTGTAATCTACGAGAGCGTTTTCTAAGCCTATATCGGTGGCTGGTTTTTTATTGCCAGCGATAAGAATCTCATCGACTTTAATGAACTTTTCAACTCCGCCTCGTTGAAAAATAACTTTTTTACCAAGTCCATCCTTTTCTACGGCAACAACTCGGGTTTGCGGTAGCACGAATATTTTCATTTCTTCAACTAGAATATTTTCGATTGCAAGCCCAACTTCTTCATCTTCTTGAGGCAGCAAACGTGATGACACCTCACTTATGTATACTTTAGTACCAAAAATAGCTAGTAGCTGGGAGATTTCGATTGCTTCAGCCCCACCCCCAACGATAAAAATACTTTTTGGCGGTCGAGTGATATCTAATATAGTGCGGGTTGTGTGGTAGTTCACATTTTGGATATTGCTAATATCAGGTAAACTTAGCTCGGAGCCAGTTGCGATTATAAATTTCTCGGCCGATATATGTTGGCGGTTAACGGATATTTCATTTGGGGTGATGAAACGGGCGTTACCACGATAAGTTTTAATGCCCGAAGCTTCATAGAATTTCTGGTTATCATGAGCTCCGGTGCGTTTTACGACTAGCTTTTTCCAGGCAGCTATCGTAGGGAAGTTGTAACCAAGGGTATTTGAGAGAATCCCATAGCGAGCAGCTCGCCTAGCGCCTGCATACGCGTTAGCAGCATGAAGTAGGGTCTTTATAGGGATATCACCATAGTTAGGTGATTCTCCGCCAAAGATATCTTTTTCGACAATAGCTACTTTTAATCCATTTTTTGCAGCAATATTAGCCGCAGCACTACCACCAGCACCACTTCCTAGCACAATCAAGTCAAAGTCAAATTTTGTTTTTTTCATGGTTTCTCCTTATATTATGCTCTTAAAGTTTTCAAAAATGTATGCGGCGCTTGGGTCAATATTCTCTAATATCTTTGCGACTTGTCGGCGAATATCGGCGCTAGTTATTTCGGGTTTATCGTCTTGCCATTTAGAGAAAGTTGAAAATATTTGTTTAATATATTGTTCAGCCTGACCCTCAGGAGTTTTAAGCATGTTAAATGTTATTTTGAGACTGTTTTCGAGTTTTTCGGGTGAGAATTTTTCTATCTCGCCATTAGATTTTACTACTAATTTCATATAGAGCCTCCGATAACTACTGGAGACACGACAGAAGCATATAAAAATCCCGCTAAAATTAGCAGCCCGAGTCCTGAACAAAATTGGAAGAAACGCTTATTCTTCTCTCGCCATACTTGAATTTGGGCGATTGAATGGCCGCCGCAGATTAGACATGCGATTACGATTGTTGGCAAAGAAGATATAAACGCATAGAGTAAAACAGCAACCACTTGTAAGTGTGACGGCAACTGAATTGTGGCAAATGTGGCAGCAAGAAGCGGCGCAAAAATGAAAATAATTTCGCTAATTATGCTAGTTAAGCCCAATGAAAATGCTTCGGCTGAATGTTTTGTTTTGCGAGCTCTGTCGTTGAGATATTTAGCGATGCCTCTAGGAATCCAGATTTCTGTACCTGATTTATTGGTTGAAGATCGGCGATAATAAAACAACCATACCGCTAGACCAGTACCAACGAGTAGACCAATTAAAACTAGCCAAATAAATAGATAAATTCCATCAAAAAATATAGTCTGAGCGAAGAAAGCAAACGCACAGAACAACAGAATATTCATAATAATTGCGCCAAACGTGAAAGCAAACAATAGTTTAACTAGTCGTATTTGAGATTTTTCACGGCTTAAAGTATGCCCGCTAAGAAGTGTTAAAACGCTGACACTTAAATTAAAACTGGCGTGAATCAACGCCGCCAACAAAACACTTGAGAATATTGTTAAATAATCCATAACTCTTATGATAAATTATAATACAACTAGTGTTTAAACGCAAGCAGGATGTTGTTAAAATGTATAAGGAAGGGGCTTTATCGCTATTGACTTTTTACAAATAATATGTTAATATAACAAAGTAATATCAACAAAAAACAAAAAGGAAAAATTAAATGGCCCGACATGAAAGTATGGCGAGTTGGGATCGCCACCGAACAAAAAAAGAACTACGAAACTTTATTGATGCGAAAATTACTTCGCTTGAATTCTTTGATGAAATAGAGTAGGAGGTTTCTACGAATATTATCAAAAAATGTGACCATGCATTTTCAAATGTACACAGTAAATTATATAGCAAATATACATATTCACTTGTGGAATGTGCGGTAATGGTCTCGCACATTGCGCATGGTGTAAAAATAATTTAAAAATAATTTAAAAATAATTTAAAAATATAACCTCACTAGTTGAATCTTGTGAGGTTATTTTATTGCGCTACATTTAGAGCAAATTCCAGATAGTCTAATTTCGTGACTATGGAGTTCGAAATCGCTAGATGAGCATAACTTGTGAATAAATTCGTCTATTTCTTTCTGGCAATCGATCACGAAACTCTGTTTGCAGACCGTGCAAATCATCAGAATATTGTGTTCAAATTTACTACTGAGCGCAAAATGCTCGGTATTATCAATATTAAGTGTGTATATAATATCAATTTTTTTAAATAAAGCTAGATTTCTATAAAGTGTGCTACGATCAAAATTCGAAATTTGTTTTTGGATAAAATCAAAACTCATCGGATTATTATTTTGCTTAAAGAGATTAAATAAATCGACTCTTTGAGGTGTAGTCTTTAATTTTTTACTAGCTAAATAATTTGATAATTCCATTTACTATAGTTTACTACAGATGGGTAAGAGCGACAATATCTAATTGCGACTTTTTTGCAATTAGATAAGTATTGATGTATAATTTAGTATATGAAAATTGCATTTGTAGGTAAAGGTGGCTCTGGAAAAACAACGATGTCTGTCTTGTTTTCGCAGTACGCCAGTATAGAACATAAGGTGCTCACAATTGATGCAGATATAAATATGCATACAGCAAGTGAGCTTGGGGTTAATACTGATGAGATAAAAATTTTATCAGACAAAGAAACGAGTTTAGAGATTAGACGATTACTAATTGGGGATAATAAAAGGATAGAGTCGGTATCTCATTTTAGAAAATCTACTCCACCAGCTCGTGGCTCAAAACTAATTGATATAACAAATAACGACGATGTATTTATTGAAAAATATACAAAGCAAATCAATCAAAATCTTCACCTCGGTGTTGTTGGCACGTATTCTGAATCGGGCATTTCATCAAGCTGTTATCATAATAATCTAGCAATTGCGGAAAATATTTTATCACACACTAAAAATAATCAAGGTATTTTGTGTGCTGATATGGTTGCTGGGACTGACGCGTTTGCTAGCACGCTTTATGCGCAGTTTGATTTAATAGTTTTAGTTGTTGAGCCAACCAAGCGAAGTGTTGAAATTTTCAACCAGTACTTAAAATTGGCTAAATCTGCCAAAGTCGACCACTTACTAAAAGTTGTGGCTAATAAAATTGAAGATGACGATGATATTGATTTTGTAAAATCGTTTGTTGGAGATAAACTAATTGCAAGTTTTGAAAAATCAAAGCACCTAAAGCGCGTAGATAAAGGTGTTGAGAAAATTTTGTATCAAAAATTAGAAACCAGCAGCCAGCAATCTCTAGAAAATATTATGGACTGTTTAAAAACTTATTCTAATAAAAATAATGACGCGGAGCGTTTGGAAAGATTATGGTCGGCGCATAGAATTTATGCTGGGCAAGATTACGTCGTGCGAGCGGTGGGCGATTTATCAAGCCAAATCGATGAGAACTTTAAGTATGAATAATTATTTTAGTGGAGAAGATGGCTTAAGAAATTATGCTAAGCCAGCTTTTGAAAAGATGATTCCGTTGGTGGAGCTGCCTTCTAGTTTGAACCCGTTTTTAAAGAAGTATGGCATTCATATAAATGCGAAGCTTATGAATACTCTACCACTAATGAATGTTAAATCGCTACCGGCGTGGAAGATGCTCGAAGACGCTGATTTAAACCAAGTTGATTCGGCTGTTGAATCTTCTTCCGGCAATACAGTTGCTAGCATTGGTTTGTATAAAGACTTTTTTGGAATTGATAGAGTTAAGGCGATTGTCTCAAATGATGTGACCAAAGATAAGCTGGCCTTTTTAAGAGTGGCGGGGCTTGATATTGAGTTTGTTGAAAGCCCCATTTGCCCTGATCCGCGAGATCCAGACGGTCCAATCAATATTGCAAAACGCCAAGGAGAAAATGATCGCTGGCTAAATCTTGGCCAGTACGACAATCCATTAAATCCTAAAGCTCACCAAGAAATTACGGGCCCGCAAATTGAGGCGCAGCTAGGCGGTAAAGTTGATTTTTTCTCGGCTGGATTAGGCACAACTGGTACATTCACCGGAACTGCTCAGTATTTAAAATCTAAAATTCCCAGCCTCATCACCGTTGGTGCGGTAAGGGTGCCAAATAACGCTGTGCCTGGCGTTAGAACCATCAATCAGCTGGCAGAAATTGATTTTAAATGGGACGAGCTAATCGATAAAGGCGACATTTTTAAAATATCAACTAAGGAATCTTATTATCATAGTCTGATGATGATTAGAAAAGGTCTTTTGGTTGGGCCTAGTGCTGGATTTTCTTTGGCCGCACTAATTAAAAAATTAGAGAAACTAGAAAAAACTGGTGAGATTGAAAATTATCGTGGCGCGCAGGCTGTGTTTATTTGCCCAGATTCGCCGCTATTATATATTCAAGATTATGAAGAAGTTCTAGGTAGTGAGTATTTTGGCGAGATGATTAACATGCCGGAAGCTCAAGCCGAACCCGATGGAGACTACACAATTGAAGAAATCACCCCCGAGCAACTACTAGCTTCAATTAATGGAGGTGATGAATGAAAATAATTGACGTGCGTCCTAAAGCACAATTCTTAGAACAGCACATTAAAGGTAGTCAGAACATTGAATTTAATCAGCTGGATGATTTTCTCGCAAAGGCTGACATTGACGAAGATTATATTTTCGTTTGTAACCGTGGGATTGCTAGTATGAAAGCGGCTAAAAAGGCCAAAAGTTTAGGTTTTAATAACGTGAAAAGTTTAGCTGGCGGGATGACTGCTTGGAATGAAAAATATTTGCCCCGAGAAAAGCACAATAATTGTAAGATTATTGATAATCAATAAAAATAAGATTTACATTTTTATTAATTAATGTTATAATTCAAGGCAAGTAGGTTATTAATTTATTCTTTTCGTTGAAAAACCAGGTTTCATTTATCTAAGGCTCTCACGTAAAACAATATTTGAGAGCGTACGGGTATAAAAAATAAGAAAGGTAATTAGATGAAATTACATGTAGGCGGACTAGCTTATAGCGTAACTGATGATGAACTAAAGGACTTCTTCGCAGAAGTTGGTGAAGTAAAAAGCGCAGTTATTATCAAAGATAAATTTAACGACTATCGTTCAAAAGGTTTCGGATTCGTAGAATTCGAGAACGCTGACGATGCTAAAGCTGCGATCGACAAATTGTCAGGCCAAGAACTAAAGGGCCGAGCAATCGTTGTAAACGAAGCTATCGAAAAACCACGTGAAGATCGTGGTTCTCGTGGCGGCGGACGCGACAACAACCGTGGCGGACGCGACGGCGGATTCAACTCTTTTAGAAAACGATACTAAAAGTTTTGTATTAAATTTTAAAACAGAGGTCATACTGACCTCTGTTTTATTTGACATCAATATAAAATTAGTTTATTATATAGGTAGTTTTAGAAAGTACTTTAAATTAGAAGAAGGGGGAGCGTTGTTATGGGAAGACCAAAGATTATCTATAATCCAATCGATACCGCTACTCGCTACATAAAACGAGCGTTGCCAAGTGAGAGATTTCAAAAGGCATATACAGAACGAAACATGATTGATTGCAGTGTCTT
>JAGOOS010000034.1 GCA_017992395.1 Candidatus Saccharimonadota bacterium | reverse complement strand
AACTTTTCGGCAATTTTTCCTTGAATATGGGCAATCATATTAGTTATTATAGCACGATTATTAAGATGATTATAATCCAGCCGATAAGCAAGGTACGCATAAATATGATATAATTGCAAAAGCTTGAGTAGTCAAGACTTTTTAACAACGAGGTGAGCAGCAATGCACAGGAATCAAAAAAGAATCTATGATGGACTCTGTATTTTTATACCATTTTATGAAGTTGTTCTAAATAAAAAAGGAATTTTATCTCACAATCAAGAGCAGACCATGCGAAGATACTGCGACCAAGGTGGTAAAATTGTGTTTCTGGTCAATAGGCCTACAACAGAATTCGTCGTAGAAATTAGCAGATCAATCGGCTACATCTACTCTATAGATATTGATGAGAAAGCAAACTGCAGAATAGTGAATTTTGCTTCAAATCGTGCCACTATAATTAATGGAGACCCAAGTTCTGGCATTCAAAAATTCATAGACCTTCATCCACATGTTCGTCGAGTACTGGTGATTGGTGCAAATCGTGATTACACTCAAATATTTAAAAAGTACATTTCAAAATCGAACGACTTTAGTTCTCTAATTATCGCAACAAAAGATTGTTTCAGGGAGCTAAAAGAACAGGCTGATATTTATGTTGATAAAACTCAGAATGAAGACATTCTTTGTAATTTAATTAATTTCAAACTTAGCCCAAAGACAAAGAAATATCGCGCACTTTTAAACCGTTAGCCCTGTTATGGGCTAATTTTATTCTGCACGAAGATTTTTAAGCGGCGACCGATGCGTGTTTATAATCAACGGGATTATCGATGCGATTATGCCAATCACAAAAACCGGCACCCCTATAAGTGGAATTAATATGGAAAAATCAACAATAACAAAATCCTTAGTTTGATCGAGCGCAAAGAAATTCGTAAAATATAAACTAGCCTGAGGCTCGTATATACTTTTAACCGCCATAACTACCACAGCAGAAATTATAGTCGTTAATATGGACACAATCGATGAGAACAATGCAATGTACATTATATAAATTTGTGAAATTTCAAATCGCGAATAGCCAATAGCTCTAAAAACCGAAGTCTCTTTACGCGAGTCAGCCAAGATGCGATTAATTACAATATAGATTAATAAAGTTATAACAACCGATGAAGCTAGAAGCACCCATAAAAATATATTCATAGCATAATTCTTAGTATCATAGATTATTGCCGCATTATTTGAAAAAGTTTCGACTTTTAAAGAAACATCCGGACCACAATATTCAGACGCACAATCAACATCTTTGATAAACTCTCGCATCTCATCAGCCGTCGAGAATTCAGCAATATATGCATCGCTACCAAAAAGAATCTCCATAAAAGACGACCCTACAGTTTTCTGCTCAAATATGTCTTTAATTACTTCATCTTCAACATTTTTTTCGTATAAATCTCGAGGCACAATCGCCGAGCCGCGATCTAATGTTGAAGACGTCATCGCTTGAAGGAAATCTTTCACATCACTCATATACATACTATCTGGCATATCTGGCATCACGCCTATTGGCCGAACGGTCACAAACTTAGATGCTGGTTCCTCGTATTGTCCAAGCTCTTTTTGAAGCTTGGTGTTTTCTTTTTCGAGCAATACTTCTTCAGTCGACCTTTTGTCTTCTTTTACGGTAGGAGTACTGCACGTATCATTACCTAAATTATATCTAACATTAGAATTTTTATCATTATTAGCAATTAGGGCCGTTGCATATAATGCTTTAGAAGCGTCATTTCTCCAGCAAAAAGTCCGGCTCTCTTCAGAAACTCGTTTGCGCAATTCTTGAATGCGATCGTATTTTTCCTGTTCTGTAGCAGAAGTGTCAATAGGTTTTAACCCCAAAAACTTTTCGGCAATTTCATAATTCACCAAAATTGGTATTTCATTTTTTTCTAATTTATAATCGGAGCCGATAAAAGGATTAGCCAGATCATCATCGACGCTATTCATATAGCTCACATAGCTAGAGATTTTTTGGTAGTTATCGTCATTTATCACTTTTTGAGTTTCTGGCTCTTGCCCGTTTTGAAGCATCGTAAATGACCCATTTTTAGCCGCAAAAGGCTGCGCGGTATATTTATTTATTGCTCCATACTCTTTTAACAGTAACTCAATTTTCTCTGTTTTAGTGACTGGATAATTAGACTGTAGAAACTCTACTATTACTTGATTGGCATATTTACTGCCAAAGTTAAAATACTTTTCGTCACTTCCTCCATACGTTGCAGTCGGAGCTTGGCTTAAGTCCTCATAATAGTCTATCCCATATTCTTTATAAGTCTTTTTTTCTTCTTCAACGGATTTTTTATACAGAGACTCAGCTTCGCTAAATAATTCTTCATTAGCAACCTTATCATAAACACTAATTCCATTCCATCTTGAAACGGAAACCAAGTAGCGCCCGTTTAGACCTTGATTTGAAAATTCGTTCAAACTAGCGGCTGATCTTTCTAAAGCAATATAGCCTAAAATTAAAATTGAGCACAATAACGAAATCATAATCAGACTTAAAGTTAGTCGAATTCTACGAATCTTGAATTTTGTTCTAGCTAATGTGATCGAATCGCTAATTTTGATCATAAATCTCCCCATCATTTAGTCTAATTACGCTGTCAGCTTGAGATGCTATTTTTTCGTCATGAGTAACAATAATCAGAGTCATATTTGTTTCTTGCTGAATATTTCGCAAAAGGCTTATCACTTGGAGTGAGTTTTCACTATCTAGATTGCCAGTTGGCTCATCTGCGAAAAGAATGTCTGGTGAATTTATCAATGACCTAGCAATCGCGACTCGTTGAATTTGGCCACCGGAAAGTTCTCTCGGATAGCTTTTTGATTTATCACTCAAACCAACAATTTTAGTTAAAGTTTCAGCTTGTTTTCGTCTAACTGTTTTAGAAACTTTAGATAAAAAGGCCGCCGCCTCTATATTTTGTAGTACCGTCAGATATGGTTGAAGATAGAAAAACTGAAAGATAAAACCAATTTTTTTACTCCTAAATTTTGACAATTTTCGGTCGCCTAGCTTAGATAAATCTTGCCCGTCGACGAAAACTTTGCCTGATGTTGGTTTATCGAGCCCACTTAAAAGATTCAATAACGTAGATTTGCCGCTGCCGCTTTCGCCTATTATAGCAATGAATTTGCCCTTGGGAATTTTTAGATTTTGCAGATTTAAAACAGTTTGTTTTTTGTATTTCTTAACTAAATTTTCCACTTCAATATAATTGCCCACCTCGTTCATGATTTTAGTTTATCATAAGTTAAATGAATTACCTAGACATAAAATGATGCGTGATCGCTGCTGCTAATGCGTCGGCCGCATCATCCGGCTTTGGTACTTCTTTTAGATTTAGCTGGATTCGAACCATTTCTTGCATTTGTTTTTTATCAGCTTTTCCATACCCAGTCAAAGTTTGCTTAATTTGTAACGGTGTATATTCGTAGATCGGCAGGCCAGCTTTTTGAGCCGCCAAAATAACTACACCACGCGCTTCAGCAACCGTTATTGCCGTAGTTACATTGCGGGCAAAAAAAAGCTTTTCGATCGAAACTTCATCTGGATTAGTCTCGGCAATAATATCTTTAATACCGTTATAAATTTCCTCAAGTCGAATCTCGATTGGTGTGTGAGCTGGTGTGGTAATAACGCCACCAGTCACCATTTTTAGTGGTCGGCCAGCCGTACAATCAACCACGCCGAACCCCAAAATCCCAGTTCCAGGGTCGATACCAAGAATTCGTTTTTTGTTTATCATCTATCTTATTCTACCATATCTATTTAGTATCAACACAATAGCAGCCGCCTGATTCGAGTTTTGTTCTTAGGGCAAAAAACGTACGATTGTTTGGTATGTCAACCCAGTTTTCACCATCACAATAAGCACCTGAGTTGTAATTAACTTCACCAATTTCCGGATCGTTTCTAATACATCCTCCGTATGGACCTTGACATTCTACTATTTTATATGGCTCGCCTGTAGACGGATCAGAGAATTCATCAGCTAGAACGAGGTATGCTGCAATAAAGCCTTTCAGTTGACTATTGCCCGGATCATCACTAACATATTTACCTTTATTATTCGCTGTGTAATTTTGAAACTGCGTAACAATTCGCGCTATATCATTCTTGCGCTGTGTGTCTCGTTGGTTTCTTTGTAGTGCTGGTAGAGCTATGAATACCATTAGGAATATTAGGCCTGCTATTGCTAGGACTAGGACTACTTCTATTATTGTGAAGGCTGGGTTGGTTTGAGGTGTATTTTTTATTTTAAACTTAAACATATTTATATTTTATATGAATTATTTAAAAATACAAATTCGCTCTTTATATCTATATTATCTCTTCTTTGATGCTTGTTGCTTTATCTTAATGAAGAATTGACCAATCTCAACCCTATATTCCCAAATAATCAGTAACCCAGCTATTGAAGTTATCGCCACCAATGCGATCCAGCCAGTAAATTGAGACTGGGTTTCTTCGTCTGAAATTTCAATTCCATCGCTAGCCGAAGTGTTTGAGATTGCTTTGCGGCACCGATTCGTGTCCGGATTTCGAGTGTAGCCTTCTTTGCATGGCGTTAATTGCGGCGATGAATCGGTGATTTTCTTGCACCTATTTGTTTCTGGATTACGATATTGGTCAGCCGCACAAGCGACTAACGAAGTAGCCGTCTCGTATTTTTTGCAGCGCCCGGTTTCTGGGTTGCGATATTGATTATTAGCACATGTCGCTACGGTTGTTTGAGCTTCGTATTTTTTACATCTGCCAGTCTCAGGATTGCGATATTGGTTTTCATCACACGAGGCCAATTCATTTTCGACTGCCAACTTACGACATTTATTGGTCTCTAAATTCCTTTCATAGCCCTTAAGACACGGCAAAAACTCAACATAAATATTCTCTTCACCGGGAGTTTGAGCAAAAGTTTGTTTCCAGCCATCAACAAATAGCGCCCAAGTAGTATCCGTCTTCAAATTCTCATAATTCACACTATCAACTTCATCATTATTTTGATTAATTATATAAACCGCACCTTTAGTAGTTTTAGTTAATGAAAGCTCGGTACGAGCGATATCAATGATAAATAATTCTCCATTTTCAAGCCAAATATCTTCTAATGCGTAGCTTCTTGAATTTCGATTCGTCTGAATTATGCAGCCCTTTAAAGTCGCCTTAGCACCCGCGTTAATGATCTCTATAAATTGATTGGATGAATTTGCTGCAACCTCATTAATCTTGAAATTCTCACATAAATTTTTAGGCTCTTGGTCATCTTCATCCACATTTCCCTCTGGCTCACTAGGCTTTGGAAGTTGATTTGGCATAAACCCACCGCGAAAAAGCGTCGGGCTGGCTATATTATGATTTTTAAAATAACTTTTTATGCCCGGATTTGCACAATCTTCTTCAAACTCTTTGTGACGCAAGCAAATTTCAGCAATAAAATCATTACTAAGCGTCGGACTATCACAAGACGAGCCGGCGCAAAAAGTGGATTCATATCCATTAATATTTAATTTCAAATTTGCGTTTTGAGAAATAGAATTTGAAGTGTAATAAGCATCGTAATCTCTCTCATCTTCTGTAGCTTCGCCCGGGTTGAAACTCTTGTCTTTTTGACGAATCAAAACACTCTGGCCAGCTAAAAATATGCCTGGTTTAAAACTCACGATCTCATTATCTTTTGAAGTTATTCTATATATTGTAAAATTTTCAATCGCCAAATCTTCACCAGAATTAAAGATTTCTATAAACTCCTCACCGTCTTTACTGTAAATTTTTGAGATATAGACTAAGCTTTCAGGTCTTACATCATCGGAAGTTGTCTCATTTTCAATTGTTAAAATAGGCTGAGTCAAAACTTCATCTTCACTCTGAGATTCAATCTCAATATTAAATATTGTCTCGTCTTTGATTATTTCAAAAGTCGTATCTTCAGGAAGATTGCTATCTTCATTTTTAATAACTACATTTTCGATATTATAATCTTCCAACGAAGATTTAGTATCAGCAAAGACAGAGCTTGAAGTGAGCATTGGCTGCAAAACCAACAAAAGTATTAAACTAAAAACGCGAATTTGCATTATTATTCATTTCGTTTAAGATTATATTACGCCAATTATAAACGAGCCAGCTGCCAAAAGCAAGCCTTTATTTTTGATTTCTTATATGATATAATAAACAAGCAAAAATATGGTAGCGTAGCTCAGTTGGTTAGAGCGTAGGACTCATAAGCCTAAGGTCGCAGGTTCAATCCCTGCCGCTACTACCAGAAATTATACAAAATTAAAACCCTGGCTACTCGCCAGAGTTTTTTAGAATAAAAATGATTGTGTCGGTGGCTTCTGTTAGCTCGTGGCTTTCAAAAACCGGTTTTTTGGACTCGGGGAGTTTAAAAATATCTCCAGCTACTGGGTCTAAATAGGTGTAATCTCCTATCCCGATACAGATCGTCGCGTCAAATTCGGTCGTAACTCTGAAATGCTCAAAAAATCCTGAACATATATTAAAACCTTGATCGCTCAACTCGCCTAATACAGAATAGATCAGCAACTCATTTTGCGGCCACAACATCGAAATAAGTTTCAACTTCCAATTAAGGGAATTAAAAAATATAATTTTATCTTCGCCCATATATAGCCCTCCTAAATTTGCTTCATGAGATCATAAAACTCCTCTGGTGCATGATTTTCCGTCAAAAAATGGTAAACAAAATCTAAATCAAAAAGATTACGAAGATTAGCTTCTTCCTTGCCCGGCTCTGTCAACATATACTTTGGTAAATGTAAAATCTTCTCAAAGTAATGATTGATTAAAGTATCCGTAGGATGAGTCGGTGCCGTACCGTATTCTTCATACGATATTTTTGCAATCGGTTTAATATCCCAATCGAAAACTATTTTTGAGCCTAATTCACTAAAGTTATAGTCATAAGCCCGCAAAAGTCCACCAGCACCCATAGCGTCACATTTATCCGCATCAGAAACTATCTTGCCTTCAATCGTCTCCGGAGTGTCACCTTTTAAGGCACTCCTAAAGCTTAGCTTTTTGATTTCGCTACAGACAACATCTTGCAGCTCCTGAGAGATCTCAAGATTATTCATAATTTTTCGAGCATTTATAGAATGTTCTTCACTATGTGAGCCAAACAGTTTTTTGTCGTCCACGTCATGAAGCATCGCTATAAGTAAGACGGTTTCTGAATTCACATACTCTGGAATGTCAGCCGTAAATTCTAAAGCAAGCCCAACAACCCTGTCGATATGGTCAAAACCATGACCAGAAGACCCGTGC
>JAGOOS010000033.1 GCA_017992395.1 Candidatus Saccharimonadota bacterium | reverse complement strand
AGTCGTCTCATACACGATTGGTCGTAGGTTCAAACCCTACACCCCCTACCACGAAATAATAAATCGCCCGTTTTGGGCTTTTTTATTTTATTATGTTAAAATATCTATAATAACTTAACGAAAGAAAAATTTGCAAGAAATTTCAATTCTAATCATCTCATTTTTTATATATTCTGTAATAGGCTGGCTATGGGAAAACTATTATATGCTCAATTCACGAAAAAAAGTTTGTTTATCGTGGGTTTTTAAGTGGGCCGTACTGCCCTATATATGGCTTCGGCGCATTATCATTTTTGTTACTAGCTAGCCCATTTAAAGGCTCTTGGGTCGGCTTGTTTATCGCAGGCACGATAATTGCGTCAGTGCTTGAATATATCACTTCCTACGCCCTAGAAAAGTCGTTTAACGCCAAATGGTGGGACTATTCGGACCATAAATACAACTTAAACGGACGAATTGCTCTTATACCCTCCCTTTTTTGGGGATTTTTGAGCTTAGTTTTAATTTATTTCGTTAACGAGCCCATCCATAATCTAGGAGACACAATCTATCAAAACTTTAGTATTTGGCCAAGTTTAATAATCGCGATCGTGATGTTAGCAGATCTCACAACAACTGTGGTTGAACTTGTAGGATTCAAAAAATTGATGCGTGATCTAAGTAAAGAACTCGACAGTTATAAAGATAAAATTCAATGGACGATCGATGATTATGTAAATTTCTTAGCTGAAAGGCGCCGCAAGAGTCGCTTACGATTTACTGAGCGACGAACGCTTAAATCATTCCCAAGACTATCATATAAAGGATTGCCAAGTTTGAATCTTGATAAACCCACCCTGCTTGCCGCAGATAAAACCATCAAGAAATCAAAGAAAAAATCAAAATCTAAGAAATAGAGTTTATTATTAGTGACATTACTGGTAGCGTAATAATCGAAAGTAAAGTCGACACCATAACAATCTCGCTAGCTTCAACTGTATCGCCACCATATTTTTCAGCAAATAAGCCCAACGTCGTTGCAGTTGGTAAGCTCTGAAGTAATACCAACATAACTTTAATATGAGGCGGCAGCTGTAGTAGTGTAACCACAAGTAGTGCCACAATTGGTCCAGCCGTCAATTGTAAACCGCAGGTTATAAATAGCTGCTTCTTTTTCCAGATTTCAGAAAAATCAGCTTTAGACAATAAATAGCCAATACATATCAAGCTTAAAGGCGTCATAATACTACCAACATATGTCAAAAAAATAGCAGCAAATGACGGTAACTCTAAATCAAACGGTAAAATAAACAGTAAAAAACCTAGCAAAACGGCTACAATATTTGGATTTAATAAGATCTTTTTAATTGCTTGGCGGCTAATCTTTTTTTCAAATAAATATATTCCGTAGCTAAACAAAGTTATATTAAAGACTACACTAAATCCACAGTACGCCATTAGCATGGATTCGCCAAATAGCGTATATACTAATGGATAACCAAGAAAACTAGCATTATTAAAAATAAAAGCAAAACGATGTGAATTCAAATGCGATTTTAATTTTTTGGGGCTAAAAATAAACTTCGATAAAATAACTAAGGCAAAGAAGATCGCCCAGCCACCGACGAATCCACCCAAGAAATCATTTAAAGAATCGTAATTAAATGTACGCGGGAAGGCCATGAATAACGATGCCGGCATAGCTATTGAAAGTAGTATGTTGGTTAACTGCTTGTTGGTATGTTCTACTATCCAGCCTCGTTTGCCTAATATGAACCCCAAGAGGATTATAAGCCCAACTGTAGCAAGGTTTGAATAAAATATTCCTAAATCAATCATTGCATCTATTTTATCACCTAAAAAACAAAAGCACAATCAAAAAACCGCCCCTATTATGCAATAGAGGCGGCAAATTATCGTATTTTTAAATTAGTCTTTCTTACGAGAAACTGTCAAAAAACCGTTACGTGGGTTTTCTTTGACAACGCGATCTTCTGGAAGATCTGTTGGTTCACCTTTTTCGTTCTTCTCTTTTTTAGCGAAGAAGAAGATTGTTTGAACCTTTCCACCGCGCAAAGTTACGTCGCTCTTGTGTAGATAATATTTCACACCCTTTGAGTTAGTCTGACTATAAGCCATGTACATCCTTTCATTACTACTGTTATAAATTCATTTTACCCTTTAGATTATATCGTGTCAAGCCTAAAACTAAATTTTAGGGGCTCTTCTCTTTAAAAACATATTCAGCACTACTGTTAATATGATTTTGGTAATAATAACAACACTTATGATTATTGCCAGTAAAACCGTCCAACCCGCCAAATCCGGTGTCCAAATAGGCGAGGCAAAATCGTATTGATATAGCCCAGCAGCAGGCAAAACTACGTTATCGTTTACAGCTGCAGACTCTGGATATTTATTTAGTTCATTCATAAAACATTGCATATAAGCCTGGGAATAGCCTGAATATTGCGGATCACACACTTCGGCAGCCTTTTTATAAATATTTCCGTTTGGGCTCTCACTATTTTGTGAACGCTCTTGAGCTTCTTTGAGTGCGGTTTGGCTATCGCGTTCATATTGATTTTTTAATACAAATGTACCCGTGTTTGCATTCATATGCTTACTTGAATATTCACGAAGTGAAAGCAACCTTTGATGTAAGATCTCTTCATCACCAGATTCATCGGCCGAATAAACACCTTCGCGGCGTTGATCCATACCGACATTATTTAATCTAAGCGCGGTAGCCGCAATAAACAATGCTAAAACTAGCAGAATTAACAATTGCCACGTTTTTAGTGCGCCAAGTTTTTTTAATGTTGATCTTATCTGCTTTTTATTCGCCACCACTTTCCTCTTATCTTTTATTATATCATATATAAAACTATAATTGAGCTATTTTACTCTTCTTTATATTGACGAGACCGCTTACGATATAGCGGAAAATCGGCTGTAGAATACATCAATATGCCGATAGCCGACAGAACCAAGAAAAACCTTAAACCATTCTGTTCAATCTGAAAGGAATTCAGACATATAAGCGCAATAATCGATGCAATTATGCCTGTAAAATATTCTACAATCATGGTAGCCATCATGTAAACAATTCTCGACCCTGAACGGTCGGCTGCATCAAATGCCCCTTTAAAATATGCCATATTGTAACCAGTTGTAGTACTCTCACTCACTAAATTACTCGCTACCGCGCCAGCTGGGCTAAAAATAAACCCTCCCCTAATCGCCAGTGTCAACGCTTTTATATAAACTGGGGTCTGTAGAAGTTTTAAGCCCTTACCGCGATCAACAAAATATCCATAAGATAGAGCCGCGACCACACCTACAATTGCCCCAATCGAGCTAAGTACCCCAATCACGCCATAGACGTTTTGCCCCGCAAAAATAAAAATTGGGGTTAACAGAGACCATATATTACTCGAAACGACATCAAAACCTGAACCAATTTGTGCAGTAAAATTGCGCCAAAAATTCTTCCAAGGAAATGCATAAAAATTTATTTTCTGATTGGTTTTGATCGGCTCTTCGCTAGTCAGTAACGGAATGGCCGCCAACGCGAACAGTCCCGCCGAAATCAACATCACAGGTTGAGCACCAATCGTCATCGCTAGAAAACCACCAATCATTGGCGCAAGCCCACCGGTTATTTTCTCAATCACATACATTATCCCAATTTGCTTACCTGAACTTTTTACATCTTTAACTTTAGAGAAATCAATATGATAAGATAGGTCATAAATAGCTACTGAAAGCGCCTGTAATATCAAGCCTACAATTACTGCCGGCAAACCAAATTCTTCCGCCATCGATGTCACAATCAACATTGGTATATATAAAAGATTAGATAAGAGAAGTCCGTGCTTTGGGCCGCGTTTTGCGACATAAAAACCTCCCACAATAGCCCCAACAACCTTTAGCGCATAGTATCCAATTAAATAAAAAATAAGAAACTGAAATGAATAACCAATCTCATAAAGAAAAATTAATATAAAAATACTCGAAAGATTCATTGCTAAAAGCCGCAAAATTCGAGCAATATAAAGAATTCCTACCTCTGTAAAAGAGGCATATCGCCAAAAATAGCGAGCTTTTTTGATTCTTAGGAAAAATTTTGAAAGCATAAGCTCCAACATTATACCATATTTAGGGCAAGCTATAAATATGGTATAATCTACCTATGAATATATATTTCTCAGGAATTGGCGGAGTTGGTATCGGTCCACTAGCAGAGATTGCCGCCGGCGCCGGCTATAACGTATTTGGTAGCGACGCTATTTCAGGTTTAACAACCGAAAAACTCGAAGCTCGTGGCGTTGAAATGGAAATCGGACCTCAAACCGGTAAGTTTTTACAGCAAACCTATGATGAGCACGGCATCGATTGGTTTGTATATACCTCAGCGCTACCTCAAAATCACCCCGAATTGGTGCTTGCTAATAAGTTAGGCATAAAAGTTTCCAAAAGAGATGAGTTATTAAATAAAATTATAGAAGAAAAAAATCTTAAACTAATCGCCGCTGCCGGTACGCATGGCAAAACCAGCACAACCGGTATGTTTGTGTGGGCTTTAAAACAGCTTGGCGTACCCGTAAGTTGGTCTGTTGGAACGACTTTAAGTTTTGGTGAGAGTGGATTTTTTGACACCGACAGCCGACTATTTATTTATGAGGCTGATGAATTTGACCGGAACTTCTTACACTTTTCACCTTTTGTAAGCTTAATAACTTCTCTTGACTATGATCACACAGATATATATAAAACTCAGGCTGATTATTTTGAAGCGTTCACTCAATTTGCTAAACAGAGTGATTTTCTTTTCTCTTGGCAAGATCAACACAGTGAAATATTTAGCGGATTAATTAATTCTGCCATTTTAAATCGCATAGACGAAAACATCGCACTGCCCGGCGAACATAATAAACGCAATGCGACACTAGTTCTTGAAACATTAGACTATCTTCAAGAGGTTCAAGATTTTAATTTTGGCGATAAATATTATGAGCGAGCGGTTGCTGCACTTAATAACTTCCCTGGTACCGATCGGCGATTTGAGAAGATCACAGACGGAATCTTTAGCGACTATGGCCATCACCCAGTTGAGATAAAAGCGACCTTACAAATGGCACAAGAAATCGCCAAACGCGATAATTATGCCGGAGTTGCTTTGGTTTACCAGCCACATCAAAACGTTCGCCAAGTCGAGATTCAAGATGAATACACGCCCGAGTTATTTTCTGATGCTAACAAAGTCATTTGGCTTCCAACTTATCTAAGCCGGGAAGATCCAGCGCTTGAAATTTTAAAACCGGAACTTCTAGCTCGCAAGATTGATACTGAAAAAATTAATTATGGTGATTTAAACGACGATCTAAAGCACAAGATCACCGAACTTCGAGCTAAAAATTATCTAGTTTTAGCCATGAACGCTGGCACTCTAGATGGCTGGCTACGTGATAATCTAGCCTAGATATCAATACAGATATTCAGTTTTTATATAAACTCATTATTGGTGCGCACGAGAAGATTTGAACTTCCACGAGCCGAAGCTCACTAGCCCCTCAAGCTAGCGCGTCTACCAATTCCGCCACGCGCGCTCATTATTTGAGGTAATTTTAAAGTCGATCTCGGACTCTATTAATACGTTTATAGCACGCATTCTAGCCAATTATAGCAAAGCTAAGGCGTTTTGTAAACTTCGCTCTTAGCTGCTTGCCAGTAGATCACGTCTGAATATCGATCTAGGCTTTCGACTAATTTATTATCCTGATTGTATGGCTTCACGCTGTTTCGATATACGTATGACGTCCTGGATTGCACAACGCCAATAGCTGGAGCATCGCTAAGCCACCTTTTAATGAACGATTCAAATTTTGCCTGTCTTAGTGCATCATCACCACGGCTACGAACACTAGCTAAGATATCATCAGATATTGTATCCTTATAATTTGAAAGATTGTAGCCATTAGTCGTCGCTTGAGATGAATGCCAAAAGGCAAAAATATCTGGGTCAGCACCTAGATCAATCTCGTAAACCAAAATACTATAAGCTCTTGGTTGTAAAATCGATTGAATGAAATTTTGTGAACTGTCACTTGGGTCGACAATTTGCGTATTTACTTCAAAACCTAAGTCTTTAAGTTGAGAAGAAAAGCCCTCAGTTATTTTTTCAAGATATGAATTTTTGATGGTTATTAAATTCAGAGATAACTTCTGATCCCCCTTTTGACGGATACCATCTTTTCCTATTTTCCAGCCATCATCATCTAGGGATTTTTTTGCGGCCTCTTTATCAACAGTTGGCGCGTTTAGATTAGAATCATCATCTAAAAAGCCGTTAAGAACTGGGAAATCAAGTGCCGTCATTGAGCCAAGTTGGCTACGTATAGAGCTCACATCTACGCCTTGTTGGATCGCGGATCGGACTTCTTTATTTTTAAGGATTGGGTCTTCTTCATTCAAAAAAGCGTAAACGCCACGATTTAAATTGCTCTTATTTTCGTTAAATCGAGCCTGTTCAGAGTCGCTGAAATCCGACAACTCTATATTAGGTGACGCTAAAATCTCGCCGTTAAGGAGTGCCTCTTTCACTTTGAATTCGTCACTAAAAGTCCTAATCTCAAACCTGTCTACTTTTGGCCGTCCAAGAAAATAGTCATTGTTTGCCTCAAGGTGTACAACTTTTTGACTATCAATTTTTTGCAACATTCGAAGATTAAACGCACCTGATGTGACAGGGTTCTCACTAAAACTATTTTCACGCAGCGATTCAACCGCAACATCTTTTAATTTATGCTCTGGAAGAATTGGGAAGTTGAGTGAGTAAGCAAAATTGCGAGCCCCACTAGGAAGCTCAAATTTGATGGCGTAATCACCTGTTTTTTCAACATTTATATTTCTCCAATTTAAATACTGTGAAGGGTTGACGGTCCTATCTTTCAGCAAATTAACTGTAAAAATCACATCATCGGCGTCTAATTTCTCGCCGTCACTCCAGGTTGCGTCTTGGCGAAGATCGACCGTGAAGTCTTCATGGTTATCATCGTTAGAGATTTTATCCGCTAACTCATTTTTTAAACTTCCGCTTGAATCAATTGTCGTTAACCTAGAAAAAGCTAATCTCGAGAACGAGCGCTCGGCTTCAGTTGAAGCAAAAACCGGGTTTAAACTGTTTATTTCTCCAACTATCCCTTCAGAATAAGTTCCGCCGGTTGAAAATACTTCTTGAGTGTAATTTAAACGGCCAAAATATTGCGAAAAACCAACAGCAAACAATAAGGATATCATCATAAACAACCATAAGAAAACTAAGTTTCTTACACCACGCAAATTACCGATTCGTCCAAGAAAATGCTTTTTCGTATGGTCAATAACCACCTTCTCGGCAAGGTCCGCCTTTTCTAACAAGCTTGCCGCTTGTAGTTTCTCGCCTACTTGGATTATGGCTTTAGCGTCAGAAATATCATTGCTTCGCTTTTTAGACGGAGTAATTTTCTTTGCTGTTACGCGTTTAATTTTCGGTTTTCTTTTAAAATCCATCCATTTACCTTAATTAACTTGGCAGCAAAAGGCCAGCAAGAATAGACAACACAAAAATTGTCGCAAAAATTACAGTTGCTTCAAACAAATTTTTCTCTATTCCACGCCTTGTAGTA
>JAGOOS010000032.1 GCA_017992395.1 Candidatus Saccharimonadota bacterium | reverse complement strand
ATGTATATCATCACCCGCAGTATTTCACAGGGGCAAACGGCGGGGTTTTATTCCGTGCTTGGTATTATCTCAGGGATTTTAGTACATACGTTATTGGCGGCGCTGGGCTTATCCGTTTTACTGGCCAACTCTCCTACCGCATTTATGATTGTTAAATATATAGGTGCTAGCTATTTGTGCTATCTAGGCGTCAAAATGCTTATGAGTAAACAGCAGCCTTTGATAGGCGCGAGTTTACAAGAAAACGGAAAACCTTCTTCTGCTAAGACTTTAGATTATTGGCAAATATATAAGCAAGGTATGCTCACCAATACCTTTAATCCAAAAGTCGCGCTATTCTTTTTGGCTTTCTTTCCGCAATTTATCAATCCTAACTATGCGAATAGCACCTTGTCCTTTTTACTTTTGGGACTAACCTTTGCCGTCACTGGTTTTATATGGTGTTTATGTTTGGCATTACTGGCGTCAAAATTCAGTGAAAAGCTGCGAGAGAATCCAGCTATCGAATCTATTTTAAATAAAATTAGTGGAGTGGTGTTTATTGGCTTGGGAATTAGGCTGTTGACTGAGAAGCAGTTAAACATATAATTTTAGTGACAGCTATCTCTGAAGGCTATCAGACCTAAGCACAAACAGTATCTTTTGAGTTGATTTAACAGCGAAGTCACTTAAGAATCAATATATTTCCAGTTGAATATGAAACCTGTGAACAACCCTCGACATATTTAATTTAATAACCATGGCTCTGAAGAAGAATCAATATATACTTTCATGGTATATTAACGGTAATACTCAATAAACTTTATAATAACAGTAAGTGTTTAATATGGAAGAATACTCTAAAGAAATCATCGTTTATAAACTGTTTGCTCAACTGAATAAGCCTACATTAGGCTATCTTAGAGCCGTCTCTGAGAAAGTTGGTGATTCATATATACCATTAAATGCTCAAAACTTTTGTACTTCAGAAAAAATATTTGTCACGAGAGATTATGAAGAAATAGATAGTAGATATGATGAATTTGAACTGTTCAAAGTAACAGTCATAAAATCACAATATCCATCAGATGATTTAAGGCCAGAAAGAAACTGTCAATATGTCACTAAAGCCTCTGAAGCTACAAACTTAAAGCCTAGAGAGTTGATAGAAATTATAGTTGGCTCTTTACCAAATCCTAATAATATGGTACTTGATGTTCCTAGTATACCGAGCACGCCATATGTTTACCTAAATGATGACGGAACTTGTTATGGACCTTTCAAATGGGATAAAAATAGTGATAACAGTATTACGCTAAAAAAGATTGACTCACCTTTACCTGGAAGGCCTTTATTAGGGGGAAATATCTATAAAGGCTCTTATAATGAGTTAAAGCATCATTCACTATACTGCTCCCTTGAAGAAGGTGAAAGATTTTATTTTGAGAACTTAACTGATTTACACAATGATACCCATCTTTTTACAATGGACTACTCTTCAGATGAGGAAGTGGTTAGTACCTTTGTGAAAATTGCGAAAGAAGTAGGCTTTAATAGTAAGAAAGTAGATTTAGCATACTTAGAAGCTAACGCAAAGAAACTGCCAATATCAAAGCATAAAAACTTTAATGAAAAACTCAATAAACTCAAAGAAATTGCTGATAGTCAGATATTATTTCGTAATGATGTAGTCGAAGGTTTTGGCAAGTTTTTACGCTCTGAACTAGGTGAGAGAATTACTGAAGAGTTTATAGAAAAAAATAAAGACATTTACTTATCTGACATAAGAGATAACTATAGATCTCAACTAGAGAATGAGTTCAGAGAGAAAAATGAGGAACTAGCTGAGCTACTAGTTAAAATAGAAATTAACAAGCAGCAGCTTATTAACTTAGGGCAAAAAATTGAAGAAAGAAACCAAATCAAAGTGGATGCTGATGTATTTGATAACTTGAAAGAAAATGAAGACTTGGATCAAGAGATCTTGAATAAGAAAGAGCGATTACATAGCTTAAATGAAGAAATCACACCTTTATTAGAAAAGTATAATACATATAGCTCTCTAGCAGATATTGAGAAAAAGTTTGTAAAGGTGAAGGCTGAGTATGAGTATAAAATGAGGGATAAAATTACTATTGAAGATGAAATAAAAAAATTAGAAGCTCAGTACAATGAAAATGAAGATAAACTTAGAACAAAATTATTTGAAATGAAACCTTTTGTAGAAGCTATTAACGGTAACATAGGGTTTTCACATAGAGAAAGCTTGAAGAGCGTTACTCAAAATGTTATGTCATTAGAAATTAAGGGAAGTACAGCTCAGGATATTTTAAGGCATATTGAATATGGTTTAAAAAAAGAAGGTAGAAACTTTTCAATTTTGGATATTATCAATGTTACTGTTACTCTACAACAGTCCTTTATCTGCTTTTTAGCAGGTTTACCTGGAGGTGGGAAAACCACATTAGCTAGGCTTATTGCTAAAATATATGGTATTCAAGAACATAGGTTCTTAGACGTACCTGTATCAAGAGGCTGGACTGGACAAAAAGACTTAATCGGTTTTTTTAACCCTATTTCTAATAAGTTTCAATCTAGTAATACTAGATTATATGAGTTTTTATGCGCTTTAAGTGAGGAGTCCAGAGAGAAAGACTTGGATGTCCCAATTTCAATGATCTTATTAGATGAAGCCAACTTAAGTCCTTTAGAACATTACTGGTCTTCGTTTATGGGCTTAACTGATTCACATGAGAATAAAGAGTTAATACTAGGTGATGATCATATCTACATTCCAGAAAACCTTAGATTTATTGCTACTATCAACTATGATAGTACTACTGAATACTTATCTCCACGACTGATTGATAGATCACCCATAATAGTATTAGAACCAAATACTATTTCTGATATTCATCAAGAAGCTGATACAAGCTTAGAGCTTGATATGCCTATATCATATGCAATTATGGAACAATATTTTGGTAGAGCAGATAAGTTACCTGAATTTGTAAAAAATGAACAAAGAATTTATGAAAGAGTTAAAACAGTACTTGAATCCAGAGATAGTGAGTTAGGTAAGCCTATTATTATTAGTAGTCGTAAAGAAATAGCTATCAGGCATTACTGTAATAAAGCCAGACCATTAATGAGAGAGTTTTCAACGGACGACGAGTTATTAGCGCTCGATTATGCTATTTTACAATTCATCCTTCCATTGTTAAGAGGACATGGTAAGAACTTTAGCAAGCGTCTCGAGCAATTAAAAGAGGTGTTATTCGATGAAGAGTTAGAGCGTTCTCTTAACTACTTAGATACTATAATTAGTTATGGTAACTCTGAATTAAATACTTATGACTTCTTTTGCTGGTAAAGTAAATGTTAGATATCAAGATTTATATAAACAATGTATTATTTTCACCTTTATCTATCCTTAACGTTTCTGATAGGGATTCGATAGTATTTGAAGTTTGCATGAGGGATTCAGACTACATTGTTCCAGTCAATATAGAGTTATTTTTAGAGGATTATGAGATACCTTTATCAGCTTCTGGAGATGGCATTACTTTTAAGTCGCAATCTAACAATTTATTTAGAGAAAGTTTTGGTTACAGTAATATAAGGTTATTTATTGATCATGAGCTATTTAGTGAAATAGTTTTTAATGTGTCAACAAATGAGAAGAAATTTAATAGCATAAAAGCTATGATGTCTTATCTACTTGAAAACAATGAAAGAGTCTTAGATATATGCTTCTCTAGGACGAAATATACAGCTAAAAACGATGGTAATTATGATGCAAGTTTCGACTCTATAATTAGTCTTGCAGAAAAAATTGTTAGCGCTTTTAATGAAAAAAATGACACTTTAAAGAAAGAGCTAAGACATAGACTAGAGTTAGTAAAAGAGAGTCCTAACGAGACAAACTATTATAATATTAATCCTTATGATGTTTTAGAAAATCTGGATAAAATATATCAAGGTTATTCTCCAAACTCTTTAACACTATTTGGTAAAATATATTCATTAGATAGCATACAAAGAGAAAATCATACTGATAATTATGATTTATCTGAAAACCAGATTCTTCTTGGTGGATTAATATCTATCAAAGAAACCATGTTAATTATTGCAAATTCTATTGAGAATAGGTTATCCCAATTAACTTATGATACAGAGTATAAAACGGTACAACCATACCATAGAGTAAATACATATATCATTGAAGATCTATATGTACAGTTGACAACTTCAGGTATGACTAAACGTATTGACTCTATACTTACAAGCATTGAAGATTTGCTCTATTTTTTCCAAAAAAAACTAAAAATAGTTTTTAATGGTTATATAGCTCCCAAGCTTACACCTTATGCAAGAAAATCAAGCTTTTATTTAACAGTTTATACACTTTTGAGTGACTGGTACGCTATTGGTAGCCCTAATATAGGTGTGAGTAATGATTTAACTAAAATTCGATCCACATCCAAAATTTATGAACTTTTCACATTATACAAATTAATTGATGAGCTATATTTAGATGGATGGGAAGTAGTGAAATCAATAGAACATGGCTTTTTCAAGAACTTTATTCCATCACAAGTTGAATTCCGGAAAAATAGTTCGGTTTTAATTATTTATTACGAGAAAAAAATATTAGGCTTTGGTGAACACACGCAACACAATGATTTAGTAGCGCTTAATAAAAACAACCCTAAAAGCAAGTTCAACTTTTATAACCCTGATTTTCTTTTATCTAAGCATCAAGATGGAATTGTAAGCTACTATATACTTGACTCCAAATACAGTAGTTCAAGAACTCTGCAAGAACATAATGTGCTAGATAGTTTATTCGATAAATACTTTAGTAATCTAGCCATTTACGATGAGAGTAACAAAACTTTAGAAAAAAAAGCTATAAAATGTGTAAATGCAATTCATCCTTTTGGTAATAGAGAGTTAAATAAGTGGCCATCTAAATTACCTAAGATTATTCCTGACGTATCTTCAATTCTACTATCTCAAGACGAAAATGGACTTGGTAAAATCTTAGATTTTATCAACAGTCCTAGCTGATTAACAACCTCCCAAAACCTTCCACATACAATAAATCAGTAATTTTTTAGGATATAAACATGAAAAGCCCAATCATCACGACCGGGCTTTTCTTATTCTCACTTTAATTAAATATTACGCTGCGTTTTTACTTTCAGCTGCTAATTGACGTAGTACATAGTGCAATACGCCGCCATGACGCACGTATTCGCGCTCTTTTGGCGTCTGTAGCATGACGTTTACCTCAAAGGTTTCAGTTGAACCATCAGCACGGGTCGCCGTCACTGTTGCGGTTTTACTCTCACCATTATCAAGGCCTGTGATACTTAGCACTTCAGAACCGTCTAGGTGATAAGTATCGGCGTTTTCATCATCTTTAAAGGTTAATGGCAACACGCCCATACCAACTAAGTTTGAGCGGTGAATACGCTCAAACGAGCTGGTCAATACCGCTTTTACCCCGAGCAAAATCGTACCCTTCGCTGCCCAGTCACGGCTTGATCCAGACCCATATTCTGCACCGCCAAGTACCACAAGTGGGCGCTGATCTTCTTTATACTTCATTGCCGCGTCATAGATGGCCATTTCTTCGCCGTCTTTTAACGTCGCGTTGTCGCCTTTAAAGTAGTAAGTATAGCCGCCTTCTTTACCGCCCATCATCTGGTTTTTGATACGGATATTGGCAAAAGTACCGCGAGTCATGACCGCATCGTTACCACGGCGTGAGCCATAACTATTAAAGTCGGCTGGCATCACACCACGCTCTTGCAAGTACTTACCCGCAGGAGAATTAGCATCGATATTACCAGCTGGCGAGATATGGTCAGTGGTGATTGAATCGCCAAATAGACCCAAGATACGCGCGCCTTCGATATCAGGGATACCTTCTGGCTCCATGGTCATGCCATCAAAGAACGGTGGGTTTTTGATATAAGTAGACTTTTCGCTCCATGGATACAGCTGACTATCGGCTGAGCTAATGGCGTTCCATGCAGCACTACCGTCAAATACTTCGCCGTAGTTTTTACGGAACATATCGGCGTCGATATTATTGGCAATTAATTCATTAATTTCATCGGACGTTGGCCAAATGTCTTTTAAGAACACATCGTTACCGTCTTGGTCTTGTCCTAGCGGATGGGTGGTCAAGTCAATATCAACCGTCCCTGCCAGCGCATAAGCAACCACCAGCGGTGGCGACGCCAAGTAACTGGCCTTGACGTGCGAGTGAATACGCCCTTCAAAGTTACGGTTACCCGATAACACCGCAGCGGCAACCAAATCGTTTTCTTTGATACCTTGTTCAATCGACTCTAAGAGTGGGCCTGAGTTACCGATACAGGTGGTACAACCATAACCAACCAAATAGAAGCCTGTTTTCTCTAGCTCATCCATCAGTTTGGTTTTTTCAAGATAATCGGTAACAACTTTTGAGCCTGGTGCCAATGAGGTTTTTACCCAAGGCTTGGCTTTTAAACCTTTGGCAGCGGCTTTTTTCGCCACCAAACCAGCGCCAATCATCACCGCCGGGTTTGAGGTGTTGGTACAAGAGGTAATCGCGGCGATAACCACCGAACCATCACGCAGTTTGTGGCTCTTATCATCGATATTAACGTCAGAGAAGACATTAGGCTTGGCATATAGTCTATCGGCTTGCTCTTGTTGCGCACCTTCTTGGTCAAAGCGCACCTTACCATCGATTTCTGACTTACGGTCTTTGGTCATTTTCTCTAGCGTTTCGCCAAACTTCTCATGCATATCAGACAAATTGATACGCTGCTGTGGCAAGTTAGGACCGGCAAGGGCTGGTTTCACCGATGATAAGTCCAGCTCAAGCTTACTTGAATACGTCGCCGCTGGGGTATCGGCATCGTGCCATAAGCCTTGTGCTTTGGCATATTTTTCAACCAGCTCAATCTGACTTTCTTCACGACCTGACAGACGCAGATAATCAATCGCCATTTGGTCAATCGGGAAAATACCACAGGTTGCGCCGTATTCTGGTGACATGTTGGCAATGGTTGCACGGTCAGCGAGTGGCATACTGTGTAAACCTTCGCCATAAAATTCGACGAATTTACCTACCACACCGTGAGCACGTAACATCTCAACCACGCGTAGTACCAAATCCGTTGCGGTCACGCCTTCGGTCAATTTGCCTTTGAGCTCAAAACCGACCACTTGTGGAATGAGCATTGAGGACGGCTGTCCAAGCATCGCCGCTTCCGCTTCGATACCGCCAACACCCCAACCGAGTACGCCGATACCATTAATCATCGTCGTGTGACTGTCTGTACCAAATACCGTATCTGGATACGCGGTCAGCTCTCCGTCTACTTCAGCAGCCATTACTACACGCGCTAAATATTCTAAGTTAACCTGATGCACGATACCGGTTGCTGGTGGCACAACGACAAAGTTTTTAAAGGCGTTTTTGCCCCAATGTAAAAACTCATAACGCTCGTTATTGCGCTTAAATTCAATTTTCTCGTTTAAGTCTAGTGCATCTTCGCGGCCATAAGCGTCGACCTGTACTGAGTGGTCAACGACCAACTCACTTGGGATAAAGGGGTTAATTTGCTCGGCACGACCGCCAAGCTCAACGACCGCATCACGCATCGCTGCCAAATCCACCACTGA
>JAGOOS010000031.1 GCA_017992395.1 Candidatus Saccharimonadota bacterium | reverse complement strand
TATTATAGAAGTTGTGTTAGTTCTCGCAATCGCTGGACTTATATTCTTGATGGTGTTCGTGGCCGTGCCGGCCTTGCAACGAAACCAGCGGGATGCGCAGCGGAAGAATGATGCGGCAAGAGTGAAGGACGCTATTGAGAGGTATAGATCTAACAATAAGGGTAAAATGCCTCAAGTGGGCGGAGCGTTTAGTTTTAAGGCAGATGGCACTCCTATATATGGTCGCTTTTGGGACTACATAGGTAAGAAGGGTGATACTTTTAAGGACCCCGATGGGAGACCTTATTCGTTGGGCGCGTATAATGCTAATTTTAGCTTGTCTAGCAGCAGAATGCCTGATAGCGTATATGGCGAGGAGACGAATCGGTCGAGAATCTATGTATATCTTTTCGGCAATCCTGATACCGACTGGGCGGGTGCGCGTGCTGGTTTTAAATGTGAAGATAATGGCGCTGTAAGCAGGGTTCCTAATCAACAGAATCGTTACGCTATTCAGCTATCACTTGAAAGCGGCGGGGTTTACTGTATTGATGGCTAGCCTTCTCTGCTATTAGTATTCGATGTTGGGAAGCAATGAGAACGCTTGTGGCACTTTTATATCCTTTGGCGCTAGCCTCATATTTCCGCCTTTACTTTACCTATAAAATATGTTAAAATTATCAGCGAAGCGCTGTTTTTGTGCTGGCTTAATTTCTGCAAAATTTTGCCGCTAGCTAAAAAGCATTTAAAAGCGCAAAAACAGTTTAATAATATAAGTAAAAAGGAATAAAATGGCAAAAAATGTACCACTAGGACAATCCCGCAATATCGGTATTATCGCACACATCGACGCTGGTAAGACTACAACTACGGAAGGAATTCTTTACCGAACTGGCCTTACTCACAAAATTGGTGTTGTGAAAGGTGATGGTGATGGCGCGACTACTGACTGGATGGAACAGGAAAAAGAGCGCGGAATTACTATTACTTCTGCGGCCGTGACTTGTTTTTGGCGAGACCACAAAATTAATATTATTGATACCCCTGGGCATATCGACTTTACAGTTGAGGTGGAGCGAAGCTTACGCGTGCTTGATGGCGCCGTAACTGTCTTCGACGGTAAAATGGGTGTGGAGGCGCAGACCGAAACTGTGTGGCGCCAAGCCAACAAATACGGCGTGCCTCGTATCTGTTTTGTTAATAAAATTAACCAAACTGGTGGTGATTTTTACAAATCTCTTGATACAATTCACAACCGTTTGAGTAAAAACGCGCTTGCGATTCATCTACCAATTGGCTTTGAAAAAGATATTAATGGTGTTGTTGACCTTGTTGATATGAAATCTTACACTTATGATGATTACGCTGACCACGAGCTAAAAGTCGGTGAAATCCCAGCTAATATGCTTGAAAAGGCTAAGGAATATCGTGGACGACTAGTTGAAGCTGCAGTTGAGGCGGATGACGAATTGTTCGAACGATTCCTTGAAGAAGGCGAAGAATCAATCACTGTTGACGAGCTAAAGGCAGCTTTGCGTAAGCGAGTTCTATCTGGTGATTTCTATCTTGTAACTGGCGGTGACGGTCGCGGTGTAATCGTGGAAAAAGTTCTTGACCTTATGGTTGACTATTTGCCGAGCCCAATTGATGTTGGCGCGGTTCACGGAATGAACCCAAAAACTGGCGAAGAAATTGCTCGCCAACCAGATGAAAAAGAACCTCTAGCGGCCCTAGCATTTAAGATTGCGACCGACCCATTCGTTGGTAAATTAATCTTTGTGCGCGTTTATTCTGGTACGCTAAAAGCTGGTTCATATATCTTAAATACAACTACTGGCGACAAAGAGCGCGTTGGCCGCCTAGTGCGAATGCATGCTGATAAGCGTGAAGATATTACCGAAATCAGCGCGGGCGATATTGCAGCGGTTGTTGGTCTTAAAAACACCACAACTGGTACAACTCTTTCAGATGTGGCACACCCAATTACGCTTGAATCAATTGAGTTTTCAGATCCTCCAGTTTCGATTGCGGTTGAGCCAAAAACTAAAGCTGACCAAGAAAAAATGGGTATCGCTCTACAGCGTTTGACAGAAGAAGACCCAACTTTCCGTGTGCATACTGATGAAGAAACTGGCCAGACGATTATGCGCGGGATGGGTGAACTTCACCTAGAAATTTACATTGACCGCATGAAGCGCGAATTTAAAGTCGAAGCCAATGTCGGCGAGCCTCAAGTGGCCTTTCGCGAGACAATTCGTGGCATAGCTCAAGTTCAAGGTAAGCACGCAAAACAGTCTGGTGGACGTGGTCAGTATGGTGATGTTTGGATTAAATTTGAACCAAATGAAACCGGAAAAGGCTTTGAATTTGTCGACGAAATTAAAGGTGGTGTAGTGCCGCAAGAATACCGCAAGCCAGTTGAACAAGGTGTTACTGAGACTTTGGCCGGTGGCGTGATTGCTGGCTATCCAGTAGTTGATGTCAAAGCAACTCTGTATGACGGTTCTTACCATGATGTCGACTCGAGTGAGCTAGCCTTTAAACTGGCTGGTGCGCTTGCGACTCGAAAAGGTATTAAAGAAGCGAAACCAGCTCTGCTTGAGCCGGTGATGAAAGTTGAAATTACTACCCCAGAAGAATTCATGGGCGATGTAATCGGCGACTTAAACTCGCGTCGTGGCCGCGTAGACGCGATGGAAGACGTCCCAGGCGCGAAATTGATTCGTGGATTTGTGCCTCTAGCAAATATGTTTGGTTATACTAACGACCTCCGCTCGATGAGCCAAGGCCGCGCAGCCAGCACCATGGAGCTAGCTCAATACGAGGAAGTTCCACCAAACGTTGCTTCTGAAATCATCGAGAAGCGAAACGAAAAATAATATAAATTTAGATAATAGAGTCCAGAATCCTGGGCTCTATTGTTTATAGCGAAATACTTTTCTTAAAGAATGCTTAAATAAAGTGAATTTGTTTAAGCTATGTCTAAAAGCACGCTTTATTTTAAAGCTTAATAGTGTTAAAATAATAAGAACTAACATAAGGAGGGAAATGGATTACTTTGGGTATCTCGATAAAGAGTCAACTTATTTCGATTCAGCTTGCCAGTCGCTACGGCCACAACCGGTGATTGACGCTTTGAACGAATACTATACGGAGTATAATTCATGTGGCGAACGCGTCAAATATGAATGGGGAAGAAAAGTCGATGAAAAGGTTGAAGAATCTCGCCAAGCTGTTTTGGACTTACTAAAACTAAAAAGTAAGGATTACTTCACTAGCTTCACTCTTAATACAACTTATGGTTTAAATTTATTGCTTTCGCAGTTGAATTTGCCTGTAGATAAAGTCATTACGACTGAAATAGAACATAATTCAGTATTTTTATCCACAATCTCGTTTGCTAAAAAGCACGGTATTGAACGAGTTGTTTTAGCGCGTGAAGACGACGGCTCATTGAGCTCAGCTCATGACTTTTCAAATAGTCTAGTTGTTCTTAATGCTGCTAGCAATATTGATGGCCGCAGACTTGAGAATGTTAAAGAGCTTGTTAAGAAAGTTAAAAAAGACGGCGGATTTATTATAATCGACGCCGCTCAAGCTTTAGGTTCTAGCTTTGAACTATTACAAAAAGTTCAAGCCGACGCGATTTGTTCGAGCGCCCATAAAATGTATTCGGCTAGCCTTGGCATAATGGTTGTGCGTAAAGACTTTGTAAAATACGTAGAGACTAACTTTATCGGTGGTGGAATGGTTGCTGATGTTAAAAAAGATAGCTACGATTTGCTTGGCCCTGATCATATCTACTCTGTTTTTGAACCAGGTTTACAGGCTTGGGGAGAAATAATTGCCCTAAAAACAGCTATTGATTGGCTACAAAAAGCTAAAAAGACGTCTCGTGTGAATGAGTTTGCTGATGATATTTTTGGTTTTCTAAAGACTCAACCAGGCGTCGAAGTTATCAATCATAAAGCAACGCCAGTGATTAGTTTTTACCATAAAGACATTGACGCTCATTTGATCGCTAAAGCGCTTAGCGACGAAGGAATCATGGTCAGGAGCGGATATTTCTGCTGCCATTACTACCTAAAAGATTTGAAAAAGTATCCACATCTTGTACGTATTTCCATTGGTCTACATAACAGACCAGAAGATGTCGAGAAAATTAAATCAGTTCTAGGAAGGATATTTGGCTAGATGGTCTGTATTGCTGCATTTGTAATATTATTAGTTATTTGGCTGTTTAATCCGGTCCTGCATCTACTCGGCAAGAAAAAACAGGCTGATAATATTTCTAAACTATTTAAAAAGTCCATGCATTGTTTCACTCGGCGTGTTACCTTAAGGCCATGTGACAGTAATTTCAAGGATGATATAAAAGACTCTGTTTTGAGTAAACTAATCGTACGGCACAAAAAATGGGTTAAACCCGTATCTATCGGTATTGAAGTTTCGGCTGCTGTGATTGTATTGATTACGGTTTGGTCGGTTTTGACGGTAGTAAAAAGTGGTCTAGCGTTATACGTCTATGGTACTTGTGACGTACGAACTCCAGATTCATGCGCGCTATCTACTACTGAAGCATGTTCTATCGATAGTGTTGGTAGCGGAAACCTAGTTGTTGATTGGTTTGGTGAATGGGGTGAAGTACTTGGAGCGCTTCCTGCTCGAGTCCAGACTTGGAATGCTGAAGAATTTGTACCTGAAAACTCAACTTATTATGGTGAATTTAGCGCAACAGCTACACCAGAAAATGTTGCTATCAATATCTTTGATCCAGGATGTATTATTTGTAGGCGTTCATTTGTAAATCAGGAAGAAAGTGGTTTCTTCGATAGTTATAAAACATATTTGATTCCATATGTTATCACTGGCGAAACTGGAGATAAGTTTAAGAATTCACAAGTAGTTGCTGAATATATCGAGGCCGTTCGGGGCCGTCAACCAGCAAGTGGTGAAAAGGTATCTGCTGAATGGATTATTGCTGAGAAAATCTTCTATAATGAAGACGAAAACGGTGACACATTCCAAGAAGCCTTTAATGGTACGGCTGCACGAACATATTCTGAAGAAAAGACAAAGACAACAATTGAAAGTTGGCTAAAAGATGCAGGCTTTTCTGATGAAGAAATTACAGAAATATCTGAATACACTAAGAGCGACGAAGTTGCTCAAAAGCTAGCACAAAACCGTGATTTAGTTGAAAATCAAATCAAAACGAAACGAATTCCGACGATGATTTTTGACGGTAAGAAGCACGAAGGATTGTACAAAGCTACGTAAGTATTTACCTAAATATCACTTAAAAAGCTCTTTACAAATAGTTAAATATCGGCTATAATTATAGGTAGCGTCGCGTCGTGCGTTTTTGCCGACGGGATTTACTCGAGCGGCTGCTCGCGCGACGCGCTAAATATTATTAAACAAAAGGAGAAATTCTAAATGGCAGAATTTGACCGCACAAAGCCTCATGTAAATGTTGGTACTATGGGACACGTTGACCACGGTAAAACAACTCTTACAGCGGCTATTACAGCAGTTCTTGCAAAAAAACTTCCTTCAGAAGTTAACAAACCAATTGCGTATGATCAAATCGACAACGCACCTGAAGAAAAAGCTCGTGGTATTACCATCGCTTCTTCTCACCAAGAATACGAAACAAAAAACCGACATTACGCTCACGTGGACATGCCAGGACACGCCGACTATGTTAAAAACATGATCACCGGTGCTGCGCAGGTTGACGGTGCTATCTTGGTTATCTCAGCAACCGACGGTCCTATGCCTCAGACACGTGAACACGTGCTACTAGCAAAGCAGGTTGGTGTGCCTCAAATTCTTGTTTTCTTAAACAAGATGGACATGGCTGACGAAGACCTAGTTGAACTAATTGAAATGGACGTTCGTGAACTTCTAGACAAAAACGGATTTGACGGCGACAACGCTCCAATCATCAAAGGTTCAGCCCTTAAAGCACTTGAAGGCGACGCTAAATATGAAGATGCCATCATGGAACTTCTTGATGCTATGGATGCATGGATTCCAGAACCAGCTCGTGATATGGACAAGCCATTCCTTATGCCTGTTGAAGACGTTTTCTCGATCAAAGGTCGTGGAACAGTTGCAACTGGTCGTATCGAACAAGGTATTGTTAAACTGAACGACGAAGTTGAAATTGTTGGTCTAAAACCAGTGCAGAAAACTGTTGTTACTGGTATTGAAGCCTTCAAAAAATCTCTTGACCAAGGTCAAGCAGGTGACAATGCTGGTCTTCTTCTACGTGGTATTGAACGCGATCAAATCGAACGTGGACAAGTTATTGCTGCTCCTGGCACAATTACTCCACACACAGAATTCGACGCCGAAGTTTATATCTTGAAGAAAGATGAAGGCGGACGCCACACACCATTCAGCAAGGGTTACAAACCTCAATTCTACTTCCGAACAACTGATGTTACTGGTGAAGTTGAACTACCTGCTGACAAAGAAATGGTTATGCCTGGTGACAACGTAACTTTCAAAGTTAAGTTGCAAGCACCAATCGCCATGGAGCAAGGTCTAAACTTTGCTATCCGTGAAGGTGGTAAAACTGTTGGTGCAGGTGTTGTTACTAAAATTGAAAAATAGTAACTAACCCAAACTATATAAAACTCCAGTCAGAAATGATTGGAGTTTTTGTTATAAAAACTTTTTAAGCTGTGGTAAAATGGTAAATATGAAGAATGAAAACATCACTTCCTTGGGTTTATTTAGAATAAGTCTAATTTTAGCAAGTTTATACAAAATATTTTACAGTATCAATACCGGCAATTACTCTCGATTTTGGCATGCGATTTTGGCAATTATGCTAGTATTAGCACCGCAGATTATAAAGTTTTTTTATAAAATATCATTTTCATATCTAACACAATTTATTTATTTGATATTCATATTCATTAGCATGACTTTAGGGATTGTATTTGAATTTTATAATAAGATAGACTGGTTTGACTCGTTTGCCCACTTTCTTTCAGGTGGTTTAACTGCGTTTGGTGGGTTGGTTTATATCTATAAAGATAAGATCTTAAAGACGACTGATCTATATTTTAAACTTTTTTTCATTAATATTTTCTCGCTAGCTATTGCAGGTCTATGGGAACTATTTGAGTTTTCGGTCTATGTGGTGTCTGGAGTCGATATGCAGCACGTTAGCTCAACTGGAGTAACTGATACTATGAAAGATATGATAGTTGCCTTACTGGGCTCGTTTATTGTTTCAATTATTTTTGCTACAATCTATCAAAACTCAAAATCAAGAACTGTTGCAAGGCAAGCTATAATAAAGTATTTTTAAATACAAAAACTTGATTTAGTCAATGATTTATAGTATTATATTGAAGTAATATAAATCGCTTGGTAATTCGAACCGAAGAATCTTAATCTTCATAAGAAGTTGCAAGTATAAAAAAGGAGAATCAAATGGCAGACCAAAGCCTAAAAATTCGCATCCGCCTAAAAGCGTATGACCACAAAGTTATCGACCAAAGCGCAAAACAAATTGTAGATACTGCAATTCGTACTGGCGCAACTGTAGCTGGACCAGTGCCACTACCAACTCGTAAAAGCACTTTTACCGTTGTTAAAAGCCCACACGTTTACAAAACAGGTGGTGAAAGCTACGAAATGCGTGTGCACAAACGTCTAATCGACATTAGCGACGCTACATCAAAGACTATTGATGCACTGCAAAACCTAAGCCTACCAGCTGGTGTTGACGCAGAAATCAAGATGTAATTATAGCACTATGAAAAAACCGAGTATTGTCCACTCGGTTTTTTAATTTCTCTTGACTTCGTTTTTTTTTTTTT
>JAGOOS010000030.1 GCA_017992395.1 Candidatus Saccharimonadota bacterium | reverse complement strand
CCTATGAAAGGCCGCGAAGGTGAATTTACTACTTCTCGCCAAATCGGCGACCGCCTAAAACGCGAACTTGAAACCAATGTTTCTTTGCAAGTAAAAGAAGAGGGAATTGGATTTATTATTTCTGGACGTGGTGAACTTCACCTTTCAGTTTTGATCGAGACTTTGCGCCGCGAAGGTTTTGAATTTGAAGTTGGACGACCTCAAGTTGTGACTATAATTGAAGATGGCGTCGAAAAAGAGCCAGTTGAAGAATTAATTATTGAAGTCGGTCAAGAATTTGTTGGTGCTGTTAGCCAGGAAATGGGAACTCGCCGAGCAGAAATGCGCGGACAAGAAAATCTACCTACTGGTGCAGCACGGATGACGTATATCATTACGACTCGCGCAATGATTGGTCTTCGAAATATGATGTTGACCGCCACTAAAGGTACTATCATTATGAATAGCCTGCCTCATGGATATCAACCTTTAGGTCAGAAAATCCAGTCAACTCGAAACGGTGCTTTGATCGCGTTCGAAAAAGGTACGACTACGCCTTATGCTCTAGTTAATGCTGAAAGCCGCGGCGATCTGTATGTTGGGCCTGGTGTTGAAGTTTATGCTGGTATGATTGTCGGTCTTAATAACCGCCAAGAAGATCTTGAAATTAATGTCGTAAAGGAAAAACACCTAACGAACATGCGTAGTAAATCAAGTGATGGTACCGTCCAGCTGACCCCATTTACCGATTTAAGTCTCGAACAATGTATCGATTTTATCAATGACGACGAACTTCTAGAGGTTACTCCAAAAAGTCTTCGTTTAAGGAAGCGATATTTGGAACCAAACGAACGAAAACGTATGGCTAAAAAATAATTAGCCTATAATTGAAGACAAGGTTTCAAGAAGAGAGCTCAATCCGCGAACCTTGAAATGGTTTAGGATATTTGTTATTTGGTTGAATACTATAAAATTCCCGAAAATTATCAATAAATAATCGATAATAATTAAAACCGCTCAAGGATCAAAAGAGCGGTTTTAGTTTTTAGGATCTATTATTTTTCGTGAGCTAGCCGAACGTCAATGGCATGCGATTCCTCGGTCTGGCTAATGTGAATTACTTTAAATATAATTGTGCCTTTCCAGTGATGTTTTTATGTTTGATTTTTTATTTTAATATCACTATGACTATATAATAACATAAAAAATTAAAAAAGTCAATAGTATTATAAAACTAGTGAAACTATAGTATTTTTTGTAAAATAAACATAAGTATGTTATAATCTGGCTAAAGACCGCTAAAAACAAAAAATAAAAGGATGAGAATGTTCAGCAAGAAGACCGTCAAAGATGTTGATATACGTGGAAAAGTTGTTTTAGTACGCACAGACTATAATGTGCCGATTAAATATGATGAAAATGGACATGCAAAAATACTAAACGATTTTAGGGTCCGCAGTAGTCTACCCACGCTTAAGTATTTATTAGACGCCGGAGCAAGAAAAATTATTATTATATCGCATCTAGGCCGACCGGAGTCGGTTGACAGCTTAGCAGATTTAAATGAATTAGAGAAATTAGCAAATGGCGCTAGAAAGTATTCTTTAAGGCCTGTATTTAATCACTTAATAAAGCTTCTGTGTGAAGACAGCGATCAGGATCTTGAAGATTTTAAGATGAGTTTTCCGATGAATTTTCACTCAGCTCCGATTTTTTCAAGCACTAGATATTCTATACCAATGGCAGAAGCTAACGATAATTACAAGATTGAAATGCTAGAAAATTTAAGATTTTCTAAAGATGAGAAGCGCGATTCTATTGAACTAGCTGAATCGCTCGCTCAAGTTACTGGCGCGGATTTATTCGTTCAGGATGGTTTTGGTGTAGTTCATCGAGCGCATACTTCAACAGATGCTATAACCGAAGTTTTACCAAGCGTTGCGGGGCTCTTACTTGAAAAGGAAGTCTCAACAATCTCAAGAGCTTTTGATGCGCCAAGGCGACCGTTTGTTGCAGTAATGGGTGGGGCTAAAGTTGGCGATAAATTGCCGCTGATTGAGAAATTTATTGAGCGTGCCGATAAAATACTCATAGCAGGAGCTATGGCGAATACTATTTTAGCTTCACGCGGTTTTGATATGGGTCGAAGTAGAGTCGAGCCTGGTCAAGAAGAGATTATTTCTGATATTTATCAATTAGCCCGCCAAAAAGTTGGTGAAAATGTTGATGACTTTATAGTTTTGCCTGAAGATGTGGCCGTAGCTAAGGAATTTTTGCCAAATTCTAGCCGGTTCGAAACTAGCGTAGATTCAATCGGTAAATATGAACTAGCTTTAGATATTGGTCAAAAAACAGTTCATAAATTTGAAGCAGAATTAAACAACGCCGAAACAATTGTTTGGAACGGTACGGTCGGTTATGCTGAATTTGATAATTTTGCCAATGGGTCAACTATGACAGCTAAAAAAATTGCCGAACGTACTGCTGATGGTGCCCTCAGTGTGGTTGGTGGCGGCGATACTTCAGCGTTTGTATTAAATTGGAGTATGAATTCGCCAGAGCCAAATGATTTCTCTTTAATTTCAACTGGTGGAGGAGCTGCTTTAGAACTAATGAGTGGTGCAATATTGCCAGGCGTAGAGACATTAGAAAATAAACTCTAGCATTGTTTTACAAATAAAAAATAAAATGATAAAATAAAGGTAACCATGAAGAAAAAAGTTATTGTAGCTAATTGGAAAATGAACCTAGATATGCAAGAATCGAGCATATACTTGCATAAATTGAGCGAAAAAATCACCGCCCATAGATCAATGGAAATAATTTTAGCGCCATCAACTTTCACGCTTCAATCTCTTAGTCTACAGATTAATCACCGCCAATTTAAACTAGCGGCTCAAAACTTTTATTGGCGAGATCATGGCGCTTACACTGGTGAAGTTGCTATTTCTCAGTTGCGCGGAATCGTTCAATATGCGCTTGTTGGCCATAGTGAGCGGCGCAATATTTTCAATGAAACCGATAAAGATGTACGGGCAAAAGTTGCGGCTGCACTAAGAAATAATATTCGCCCAATTCTATGCATAGGTGAAACCTCAGATGAAAGAAACTATAACGAAACCGATATAGTCTTAAATGATCAACTACTTGGTGGCCTAGCTAACGTGTCGAGCGAAGAACTAACTGAAGTCATAATTGCTTATGAGCCAGTTTGGGCGATCGGTACCGGTAATATCGCTTTGCCAGATGATGTAGAAAAGGCCGTTAAAACAATCAGGGATCAAATTAAGCAGCTTTATGGCGAAAAAGCCAGCAAAGAAATCCAAGTTTTATATGGTGGAAGCATTCAGCCAAGCAGCGCTGCAGATTACGCAAATATTTCAGGTGTAGACGGACTCTTGGTCGGAGGTGCAAGCCTAAGTCTTGATAAATTCTCACAGATAGTCGAAAAAGTATATGAAACAACAAAATAAAATTAAAGGGTCGGATATGAAAGATATAGATTTTGAAGAATTAGATAAAGCCGTAAACCGTTTCTTGGGAGGCTCAAACAAGGAGAATCCTACGTTTGTTGCTCAAGAAGTTAAGCCACAAGAGCAGGAGGTCCAAGAAATTAAACCAGCTCCACGAGATGCAAGTGAATTACACGTTGCTGCAACTATGCCTAGAAGAAGTGGTAGATTTATGGATATTATGCCAGCTGCTCCAAGAACAACTGAGCCAAAGATTAGCGTATCAGCACCAGCTAAACCGCTACGCTACACATCCAAAGTAGAGAATCCAACTGTCCTTTTAGATGATTTTAAAGAAGTAAACGAAATACATCGTCATCCAGAAAAAGTAGACGGCCTACAGGACGTACTTGAAGTGGAAGATAACGTAGAGTTTGAAGAGCCTGCCCTAGGTGCACTAAATATTGAAAATGCTCCACCGCCATCAGTCGAAGCTCCTCAAGGATTTAAAGAAGTCCAAAGTTTACCTGACGATGAAATACAGAAATCCCCGATGTCCGAGCACGAAGACTCTAGTAGTAGAAATGATCAGGTTGAACCAGTTCTGCTTAACGTTGAATCTGGAGCCGCTGAAACTATTATACAAGAGCCAGTGCCACAAGAGTCTGGACTTATAAATATCGATGAAGATGATAACGACCTAAACATCTTTAGTAGTGAGCCTGCAACAGAATTTAACCAGCCGGAAGATGACATTAGTGACGCCAGTGAAATGCAAGAATCAGAAACGACTCCCGTTGAAGATAAAGCCGTACCAGAAGTAAGCCAAAAACCAATAGAAGAAACTCCGCTAACGACACCTTTTTTACCAAATGCAAGAGTTGAAAAGCGTCCACTTGGCTACGGATCTCAAAGTGAGGGCAACAACCTTGACTCAAAACTTGTAAACTCAGGCGTTCGAAATCTCCGATCTAATCAAGAACCTATTGAGACGCCGATACTAAGTAGAGAAGAATACGCCACACCAGTTAAGCACAATAAGAAAAAGAGCGGTTGGCCAATTTTACTAGCAATTATTCTAATTATTGCAATTGGTGCCGGACTAGGCGCGCTAGCTTGGTACTTTTTAATGGCTTAATTAAGCCATGATTGGTTTTACAAAAGTGTAATATTGTGTTAAAATTACACCTATGAATGCACAAGAAATCAGAAAAAAATATCTCGAATATATGAACGAGCGAGGCCATGCTATTATCGAGCGTGCGCCATTAAAATTAGACAATGATCCGACCACACTTTTTACTGGTAGTGGCATGCAGCCGCTTTTACCATTTTTATTAGGCGAGAAGCACCCCAAAGGTCATCGTCTAACCGATTCGCAAACTTGTTTTCGTGCGCAAGATATAGATGATATCGGTGATAATCGTCACACAACTTTTTTTGAGATGCTTGGTAACTGGAGTTTAGGAGATTATTTTAAACAACAGCAGATTGAGTGGTTTTTTGATTTTCTTGTTGAAGTAGTTGGTCTTAACCCTGAAAAGATTTACGTTTCTTGTTTTATAGGTGATGAGATGCATAATATTCCAAAAGATACAGAAGCCGCAGAAATTTGGCAAAAGGTTTTTGCTAAATACGGAGTTGACGCTAAAATTGTAGAGCTTGGTAGCGCGGAAAACGGCGATAAATTAGGCCTTCAAGACGGACGAATTTTCTTTTATGACGATAAAGAAAACTGGTGGAGCCGTGGCGGTGGAATAGAAACCACACCTTTAGGCGATCCGTGTGGCCCAGATAGCGAAGTGTTTTATGACTTTGGTGAATCTGCTCACGATCCAAGTTTTGGTTATGCCCATCCAGCCAGCGATTCTGGTCGATTTATGGAGATTGGCAACCAAGTCTTTATGCAATATAAACGATTGCAAGATGGTAGCTTTGAGCCACTAGTCAAGAAAAATGTTGATTTTGGCGGTGGTTTAGAGCGAATTGCTGCGGCTGCAATCGATAGTCCAGACGTCTTTAAAATCAGCTTACTAAAACCAATTATAGATCATTTAGAAACAATTTCGGGTAAAAAATATGCTAGTCATACGCAAAGCATGCGGATTATTGCTGACCACTTAAGAGCTTCTGTATTTTTAGCGACTGACGGTGTTACCCCATCAAATAAAGAGCAGGGATATGTCATGCGCCGACTAGTTCGTCGAGCGATTCTTAAGGCGTCTGATCTTGGTGTTGAGAGTAACTTTATGCGCGAAATTGCTGAGATTATTGCTGATATTTATGGTGAAGATTATCCAGAAGTCGCAAAGCATAGCATCTCAACGATTGAAATTCTTGAAAAAGAAGAACGAGTTTTTCGCCAAACACTTAAAAAAGGTCTGCGCGAACTCGAGCGGTTTGCCAATGATGGCTTGACCGGCAATGAAATATTTATGCTTCATGATACATATGGTTTTCCACTAGAGTTATCCATCGAAGCGGCTGAAACTCAAGATATTAAACTATCTGAAAATTGGCGAGCTGAATTTGATAAAAAAATGAGAGAACAACGAGAACGCTCTAAAACTGCTTCAAAAGGTAAGTTTAAAGGTGGGCTTGAAGATCATTCAAAAGAAACTCTAAAACTTCATACTGCAACTCACCTACTTAACGCGGCATTACATGAAGTCTTAGGTGAAGAAGTTGCGCAAAAAGGAAGTAATGTTAATACCGAGCGCCTACGATTTGATTTTACGTGGGGTGAGAAGCTAACTCTAGAACAAATTAAAAAGGTTGAAGATATTGTAAATGAGCAAATCGAAAAAGATCTAACGGTCAGCTTTGCAGAATATCCAGTTGATTATGCGTTAAATGAGCTTAAGGCAATCGGTGTGTTTGGTGAAAAGTATGGCGAGACCGTAAAAGTTTATACTATGCAAAAAGAAAACGGGGTACCATTTAGTGTTGAAATCTGTGGTGGGCCTCATGTTGAACATACATCAGAGCTAGCTGAAAACGGTAAAAAATTCAAAATTAAAAAAGAACAAAGCTCAAGTGCGGGCGTACGTCGAATTAAAGCTGTTCTTCAATAGAAAATATTTGCAAAAAAACCATAATTGTTTTAAAATGGTCTCAGGATGATGTTTAAACAAAAAAATAATGACTCGGCGGATAATTTTATTGTTGCGCTTGATGTCGGTACTGAATTTGTAAAAGCGCTAATCGCGCAAATTGATGATGAAGAAATTAAGATTGTTGGTGTTGGTCGAGCTCATCAAGAGCTTTCAGATATGCATTCTGGAGCAATTGCAGATATTGCTGGAGTAGTTCGAAACTGCGAAACTGCCCTAATTGAAGCTGAAGAGCAAGCCGGTATTCAGGCTCAAAGAGTAGTTATTGGGATTGCGGGCGAACTTGTTAAGGGTACAACCAATACAATTCGATACCGTCGACCGCAACCGAACCGACCTCTAGATGAAGAAGAGATGGGCTTTATTATTGATAAAGTTCAAGAGCGAGCTCAATTAAAGGCTCAACGGCAGATTGCTCAAGAAACTGGCAATCAAGATGTTGAAATCAAGCTGGTTAACTCGGCAATTGTTGGGATCCATATCGATGGCTATAAGGTTTCAAACCCGATTGGTTTTCAGGGTAAAGACGTTGCAATCCAGATTTATACGGCGTTTGCGCCGATGGTGCATATCGGAGCGCTTGAAAGAGTCGCCAATGAACTATCTTTGGATTTAGTCGCAGTAGCGGCTGAACCTTTTGCAGTAGCTAGAAGCGTGATTGGTACAGATGCAAGTAGTAACTTTACAGCGATTTTAGCTGACGTTGGTGGTGGTACTACCGATATTGCTGTCGTTAGCGATGGTGGTGTGGAAGGTACGAAAATGTTTGGCATTGGTGGGCGAAGTTTTACGCATCGTATTGCTAACGATCTAAATTTATCTTATAAAAACGCCGAAAAACTAAAATTAAATCTATCAAATGATAAGTTAAAATCAACTGTTGCAAAAGAAGCGATGGAAGCAGTTGATAAAACACTTGACGTTTGGGTAGCTGGTGTAGAATTGGCGTTAAGTGAATTTGACGATGTCGATCATTTACCAAATAAGATCCTGCTTTGTGGTGGTGGCTCGAGCTTAGAGGCTCTACCAGAAGCGCTAGAAGGTAGTGATTGGTGGAAAGATTTGCCATTTACAAAAAAACCAACCATCAAACATGTAAAGCCAAATGAAGTTGCGGGCATAGAAGATCTATCTGAAAAGATTACCGACCATACATTCATCACCGCTATGGGTCTGCTTAGAGTTGGTTACGACACGCTAAGCGGCGTAGAAGAAAGTGATTCTTTTAAGGATAAATTAACTCAGATTTTACGAATTTAAGAGGTAGAAAATGAACAAAGAAGT
>JAGOOS010000029.1 GCA_017992395.1 Candidatus Saccharimonadota bacterium | reverse complement strand
GTCGATTTTTTTACGAACTACTCGCTCAAACCGCACGCGAATCAGGCTTTAATATTCGAACTTTTGATTATCATAAAGAATTTTGGCAAGTTTTTGCTAAAAAAGGTTTGGGCCAATTATTCTTTGCTTGTTTTGAAGGTGAAATTGTAGCTGCGGCTTATGCATTTTCATACGGCGAAAAATCAACCTATAAAGACGGTGCCTCGATTCGTGAGCGCAAAGCCTATGGCGCTTCACACCTTTTGCAGTGGGAAGTTATCTTGTGGGCGCGTGAAAAAGGTGCTAAAATCCACGATTTATGTGGTACTCCACCGAGCGATCGAATTCATGATAAAAATCATTTCTTGCACGGCGTTGGACAATTCAAAACTAGCTTCTCTCGCCAGATAACAGATTATATTGGCGCGTATGATATGCCAATTGATCAAAAAAAGTATAAACTCTGGTCACGCTTTGGTGAGCGAGCTACTCTCAAAATTCATCGTAAAATACATAACGAAAATTGGTATTAAAATCTCCCATAAGGTCTGGGAGATTTTAAATACACTACGGATCACGATTTGATAATTAATTTTCGGCTAAGATTTCACGCACAACTTCGGCGTCATTCCAAGGAATTCGCTCGCCATTTATGATGCGATAAACCTCGTGTCCCATACCAGTAATTAACACGGTGTCGCCCTTTTGAGCTACAGAAAGCGCTTTTTTGATAGCTTCGCGGCGATCGGCAATTTCTTCGACGTTTGCGGGCAGCGTGTCATTCTTTTTCATACCCTCTAAGATTTCTGACCGAATTGCGTTTGGATCTTCAGAATAACATTCTTCGTCGGTTACAAATATTCGATCGGCTTTTTTGACAGCGATTTTGCCCATAATTGGCCGTTTGCTTTTATCGCGATCACCAGTTGCCCCAAAAACAAGGAATACTCGATTTTTAGTGACGGCTTTTGCAGCTTCAAGAAGTTTTTCTAGCGCGTCTGGAGTATGAGCGTAGTCAATAATTACGTCATAAGGCTTATCTTCTACGGCTCGCTCAAAGCGCCCAGCGACGCCTTCAAGGTTTGCAACGCCTTCCTGTATATTTTCGAGCGAAACTCCCAGCAAATAGGCTGCAGACGCGGCTGCGGTCATATTGTAAACGTTATATTTACCTGGCAAGTTTGTGGCAAGCTCTAGGCTTACGTTATTGTCAATTGTCAGGTGGGCTTCACTTCCCTTTTTATATAATTTCACACTATCGATTTTTACTTCGGCGTCTTTAGTCGTGCCGTAAATAATTTTCTGGTTGCGAGCTTCGAACTTGTTGAAGTATTCAAACCATTCGTCGTCAGAATTTAAAACAATAAATTTTGGTTTCATTTGGAATAATTTAGCTTTTGCGGCGGCGTAATTATCCATGGTTTTATGATAGTCTAAATGATCTTGAGTTAAGTTCGTCATGATAGCCATCTCAATTGGTACACCATCAAGTTTATGCTGGGCTAGGGCGTGGCTAGTAGCTTCAATCATCACGAAGTCGACGTCAGCTTTTTTGGCGTTTTTAAAAAATTTTTGCATCCGTGCGGTTGTACTTACGGTCGCGTTTAGGTCATTTAGGGTTTGGACGCCGGCAATTTCAATATTGGCGGTAGTAAACATGGCGGTTTTATGGCCTGCTTCTTTTAAGATTTCATTTAAAAAGTTAACTGTTGTTGTTTTGCCGTTTGTGCCGGTCACTGCGATAATACGGAGCCTTTTTGAAGGGTTTCCGTAGACGCTCGATACAATTTTAGAACGACTTTTTCGATAAGTCTCTTCTAGGGATTTGACTGCGCCACCAGGCAGAGCTTTGCGGGCAGTAGTTGTCAGCTTAGTTTTAATGCTCATGACTTTATTTTAACACTATTTTATAGTTTTAGCCAGTTATCGCCGATCGATACATCGACTTTTAATTTTATCTTTAGTTCTGGTGCTACATTTTCCATCACTTGTTTTAAGATTTGAGCAACTTCTTCAGCATTCTCTTTAGGTGATTCGATCATAATGCTATCATGAATCTGTAATATTTGTTCGCCGAGTCCCGCTTGCGAAACTTTTTGGTCAATGGCTAGCATTGCTCGTTTCATAAGGTCGGCTTCCGTGCCTTGGATTGGCATATTGGCCGCAGCCCGTTTGGCCATTTCTCGGACCATAAAGTTTTTTGAATTAACATCAGGAGTTGGTCGTTTTCGACCATAGAATGTCTCAACGTAACCTTTTTCAGACGCTTGGGCTAAAGTTTTATCTAGAAAATCTCTGATTGGTTGGTGGGCGGCAAAATATTCATCAATATATTTTTTAGCTTCATAAAAGTCGACACCGATTTGTTGGGCAAGATTATGCGCACCAGCGCCATAAAGCACGCTAAAGTTGACAATTTTTGCAGCGCGACGATGATCTTTTTTGACCTCTTCAATTGGAATATTATAAATCTCACTCGCTGTTTTATTGTGAATGTCTACGCCCAAATTAAAGGCCTCGATCAAAGGCACATCGTTACTTAAAACCGCAGCTAGGCGCAATTCGAATTGTGAATAGTCAGCTGAAATTAGCAGATTACCCTTTTCGGCGATGAAGCCTTCGCGAATCTTTCGCCCGAGTTCGCTACGAATCGGGATGTTTTGTAGGTTTGGATTGGTTGAGCTGAGCCGACCGGTTGTTGTGACGTCTTGGTTAAAGGTGCTATGCACGCGACCATTGCTGTCAGCAAGCCTTGGCAAAGCGTCGATATAAGTATTTTTTAGTTTAGAATATTCACGGAATTCTTCAATTTTTTCAATAATTGGGTGTTCGCCACGTAGTTTGTCGAGCTCTTTTTGACCGGTTGAATAGCCGGTTTTTGACTTTTTTATACCTTTTGTTGATAGCTCAAGATCTTCAAATAGAACTTTTGACAATTGCTGTGGGCTGGCAATATTAAACTCATGTCCAACGTATTCATAGACTGATTTCTCGATTGCGGAGATCGTTTCAGCAAAAAACTCACTGGTTTTGGCGAAAAACTCAGGGTCGATTTTAACACCAACTTTTTCCATTCTAAATAAAACTTTAATGAGTGGAAAATCTAGTTTTTCAGAGATGTTTTTGATCTTTGGCTGATCTTTTAGATCGATTTGCTGCTGATTATAAACTGAAATTATCGCTGAGACTCTTTGTGAAGGGACTCTGTCGTCAAAATCTTTACCAGATATTGCAGCTAGGCTTTTATCTCGAATTAAGGCATTTAGTAAAAATGCCATTTGCTCGATATCGTATATCTCGTCAAAGTCTGCTAAAAGACCACAATCTTCTATTGTGTAAAACTGTTTTTTAGCGTCATAAAGGATAATTTTTGACGCTAAAACTTGCGACCAGTGGTTTGTGACTTCGGCTAAATTTGCTTCTGCTCGCCTCTCACCGTCTGAGAATGTGAAAATATTATCGTGTTCGCCAATATCTAGAAATAATTTATCTAGGTTTTGGCTAAAAAATTCTTCAACGGATACCTTTTTAAGCTCATCAAAACTTTTATTAATTGGTGTAAGATCAAATAACCCCGTTTGGTTTTGTTCTTCATAAATATTCATTTTCCGCATTTCAGCGGGAATCTTGCGAACTAGAGAATGAAATTCAAGTTCTTTTAGTTTTTTAATAAAATCATTATAGTCAAATTTACTTACATCGGCCGCTTCTAGATTGAGTTCAACTGGCGCATCGCACCATATTTTTGCCAGCTCGCGGCTCATGAATGCTGAGTCCTTGCCGTCTTCAAGCTTTGCTCGCCAAGTGGGTTTGATGGCGTCTAGGTTACTATAAATATCATCTAGTGTACCGAACTCTTGCAGTAATGCGGTTGCGGTTTTGCTGCCGACGCCAGGAACGCCCGGAATGCTGTCTGAAGAGTCGCCTTGTAAAGCTTTAAGGTCTAGGAATTGGTCTTGGCGTAAGCCGTATTTCTCTTCAAAGCTCTTCAAGCTAAATTCTTCAATATCGGAAAAGCCTTTTTTCATCGCATACACATCAGTGTCATGATCAATAAGTTGAAGCATGTCCAGGTCGCTAGTGATTAAACAACTCATAATACCCTGTTTATTAGCCTGTTCGCTAAGTGTGCCCATAATGTCGTCAGCTTCGTAGCCGTCACACTCGAAGAATGGCCAATTTAGAGCTTCGAGTAGTCCTATCAAGATTGGGATTTGCGCAAAGAAATCTTCTGGCGGTTTTTTGCGACCGGATTTATACTCTGGGTAAATTGCAGTTCGTCTTGAGGTTGAAGTGCCCTTTTTGTCCCACGCCACTACCACATAGTCGGGGTGTAGCTTTTTGATAACCTCAAAAGCCAACATAATAAAACCATACACGCCACCAGTAGGTATCCCATCGGCTGTAGACAGTGTGCTCATAGCGTAATAGCCTCTATAAAATACGCTTTTACCGTCAATTATAACTAATTTTTTCATTATATACATTGTAGCATTATTCAGATGTATTGCCAAAAATAATTAGCAAAATTCACATTGTTTATGCTAAAATGTAAGCATGAATAAAAGCATCCTTCGTTTGAAAAACCAACATAAAAATAAAAATTCAGTTAAGATTGTCGGCCTCGTCGGCCTAGCTGGCAGTGGCAAATCAGAAGCCGTCAGATATATAAAATCAAAACGTTACCCGCACGTATACTTTGGTGGAGTTGTTTTACAGGCTATAAAAGATGCTGGTCTAGAAATCAATCCAGTTAACGAAAAGATGATGCGCGAGAAGTTGCGCGCCGACTATGGTAAAGATGTGATCGTAAATAAAATCGTTGAACAGATAAATAAATTAATTGAATCTGGGCAAAAAAGGATTATCGCCGATGGCATTTATTCTTGGACTGAATATAAAATTTTGAAGAAAAACTTCCCAATTGAGATGAAAGTTATTGCGCTTGTGCCACCAAAGTCGATGCGCCATAAACGAATTGGTGCTCGCCCAGACCGTGCATTTACGCCAGCTGAGATAAATGACCGAGACTATAACGAGATTGAAAATCTCGAAAAAGGCGGACCAATTGCTATGGCTGATTATTTCATCGTTAATGATGGCTCGATATCTAGCACTCATAAAAAAATTGATAAAGTTTTGCGTGAAATCGGGTTTTAAATAAAGAAAAAGAGTCTTATGCATTTGCATAAGACTCGAAATGTGCTAATAATCGCTTCCCCAGCCATATTCTGTAGATATGGGTTTTATTATGTCAGTAGAGTCAGATTTTTTTGCTAATTGGCGGTTCCATAATATTTCACAACCAGACAAACTATCTTTAATTTGAGGGTCATTATATATCCCCTCTTTATGTTTTTTACCAAAAGTTATTATTTCTTCTTTTTTCATTTTATCTAATAGGCTGGATAAAATAATGGAAGAATTTAGATTTTGTTGCTCCATGGCTTCTTTCACTATGGGGTATTTTAGTACATCGATTTTATCGACAAAATCATCTAGATTTTCAGGGATTATTGGGGCGAAATCTCTTTTTTGAAAAATAGTGAATAGTTCCGATATGATCAAATCGTGGATCGTTTCAATCTTTAATTCTGGTTCGAAGTTTCTATCTGTTGTGCGCATAATAGGCACCTCCATTTTTAAATTTCATCCGAAAAAGGAATGATAAATAATATTTTACACTCGAGGTGAACATTTTGCAAGCATAAGTGCCTTAAACTACATCTTTTCGGGTACTTCAATGCCAAGGATATCTAGACCGTTTTTAAAAGTTTGTGAAACCTTCTTAAGCAAGGTAAGGCGCGCTGATTTGTCGGCAGTTGGCGCATCTGAAACACGAGTTTTTTCATAATATCGATTCATTTCACGAGCTAAGTCGTAAAGGTATTTAGCAACTTTATGTGGTTCAAGATCGCGTGCAGCAAGCTTGATGATATTTGGGAATTCTAGTAGTTGTAAAATAACATCTTTTTCTGTCTCAAAGTCATAACTAGAGAAATCTTGGATTTCATAATCGACTTCTTTTCGCAGAATATTGTTTACGCGAATGGCCGAGTACTGAATATAAGGCCCGGAAAAGCCGGTCAGCGCGAAGATATTGTCCCAATCAAACAAGATATTGGTTCGCCTATCAGCAGCAAAATCGGAGAATTTAATTGCACCTAAAGCAATTTTTTTAACGTCTTCTTCGCCTACGTCTCGCCCAGAAACAACTTCTCTTGCCTTACTCTCAGCAACATTAAGTAGTTCTTCCATCAAAACCACGCCTTTTCGTGAAGACATTTTTTCTCGAGTTCCGTCTTCATTTTTTTGATCAATTACGCCAAACCATAGATGGTATAATTCTGTCTTTATACCAAGCTTTTTTGCCATTGCGATTAATTGAGAGAAATAAAATTGCTGTTCAGCGCCGACTGAATAGACAACTTTATCAGGGGTGAATTCGCGCTCACGAAATAAAATTGTCGCTAAGTCTGTTGTAGCGTATAGCGGTGCGCCATTACTTTTTTGCACTAAAAGAGGCACATCAAAACCAAATTCTTCAAGTGGTACAATTACGCTGCCGTCCGGATTCTGCATGGCAATCTCCTTATCGAGCAATTCTTTGACAGCTTCTTTACCATATGGTGCAAAAAAAGCTTCGCCATATTCATAGTCGGTTGAAATTTTTAAACGGCCCATAATATTGTGAATGTGGTTCATACTGATTTTTTTGAATTTATCAGCGTAAAATACGGCCGTTTCATCGTTATTTTCAAGCTTTAGCAACCAGTCTTGAGCCTCTTTTGAGATTGGACCATTCTCACCTTCTTCTTTAATAGCGGCCTTGGTTTTGATATAAACATCACCAAGCTCATAAATACCGCGCTCGGCGAGTTTTTCCTCATTCGAGAATCGAAGGAATCCAGCTACCCAGATACCAAAAGGTGTGCCATAATCACCAAGATGGTTATCGGTGATTACGTTCCATCCGGCAAATTCAAGCAACTTTTTTGCTGCCCAACCTTGGTTTCCAGGACGAAGATGTCCAACACTATAAGGTTTAGCCATGTTCGGGCTTGGGTATTCAACAATTGCGGTTTTGCCTTCTCCGTCGTTACTAGAGCCATAATTTTCGTTAAACGACTGGCTTAAAAGTTGTTCTAATTTAGTTGCTGAAACTTTTAGATTGATGAATCCAGGTCCAGCTATAGTAGCCTCTTCAACTAGTTCTTCTGCTTTTAGTTCTTGGACTAATACTTGAGCGATCTCACGTGGGTTTTTGCCTAGTTTTCCGGATAGCTGCATAGAGATATTAGTTGCAAAATCACCAAATTCAGGTTTTGGGCGTGTTAAATTCACGTCTATTTCAACATTGAACTGGTTAAGTATAATAGCTTGGATGATTTGAGCAACTTTATTCATATGATTTATTTTACCACTATTAAGGGTTAAAATAAAGATGCTTTGACTTTGATGAATATTTGTGGCAAAATGAAAATAATTATGTTTAAAAAATTAAAAATCTGGCAAAAAATTATACTCTTTATTCTCGCATTGGTGTTGTTACTTAGTTTGAGTGTTTATTTTTTATAAAGACAGTGATGTACGGGCTCCGACGATTTTCTGGCTTCATGGTGGTGGATTTGTGGCTGGAGATAAAGCTGGCTCGGAAGAATTCGCTACATATTTAACTGAGGCAACTGGCTACACTGTAATATCGGCAAACTACGAAAAGGCGCCGAGTGCTAAATATCCTTCTCAAATTATTCAAACCGAGCAATTATACGAGTTTTTTAGTCAAAATAGTTCAAAATACCCCATGTTAGATATGTCAAAAATAATGTTTGGTGGTGATTCAGCTGGTGCTCAGATTGCTGCTCAGTTTGTCTTAACCCAAACTAATACAGATTATGCCAAGGAGGTTGGTGTCAACCAAGTGTCGGATAAAGGCCATATTAAAGGCTCAATCCTCTTTTGCGGCCCTCTTAACCTAAAAGATACTGTAGGTACTAAAACAGACAATAAATATCTTAAATTTTCCGTTAATACTGTTGCGTGGTCTCTAAC
>JAGOOS010000028.1 GCA_017992395.1 Candidatus Saccharimonadota bacterium | reverse complement strand
GGGCTAATGTTATTTGCGCGAAAAGTTCTATTGATATTTCGTCAGCCGATAAAAGCCAACAATATAATGTTCGTTGTTAATTTACCATTTAAGAATATCGAAAAATTAACTGGTGGTAAAATCAAACAAAAATTAGTCGAAGGATTTTTGAAGTTAATAAATTTATAAAAATAAAAACCCCACGCTATTAGAGTGAGGTTTAAGGAGCGGCTATATATACTGGCCACATTTACAGCCGTATTTACAGCTTTTGTGGTGTCCCTGATCGCAAGCTGGGCAGTCACAATTACAGCCGTATTTTTCTCTTACTAGAGGCTTATTGTCAACCTTTTGAGAAGATTTTACGGTTTGTTGGGGCTTAGCTCCACTAGATTTACTTGATGTAGTAATTTCTAACCCGTTCCACTCAACGTAGATTTTGGCTTTAACTTTTTCGCGGTAAGCAAATATAATTTGCCGTCTTCGGCCGGCGTTTCCAGCTTTAGCCTGTTTGATCGTTTGGCTGAAAAATTCCATTATAACACCTTCTTGGCCTGGATAATTAACAAAGTATTTCGTTTTCTTCATAAAAACCAACTCCTTTATATAAGTTACTTCGACACTGTCAACTGTCAGTATTATACCACAATAAGTGGTTTTTTGCAACCGCAATCATTTAAACATAAACATTATTATTCAGCTGTGATACAATCAAATTAGTAGTATTTTATAAAAAGGGAGATAGAGTGAAAGTTAGCGGAAGTTCGAAAATAAAAATTAAAGTAATAGGGGCTTTAGGGTGTGGGCTATTTTTGGCAGCTGTATCAATACTATCTTTTAGTAAAATTCAAAAAACTGCCTTTGCGGCTGAGCCAACCGATTCAAGTTATTTTACGTTTGATGAATCCACGGGGGCTATAACTGATTATAGTCTTGATGGGCCAAAAGACGTAGTTATTCCAGAAGAAATAAATGGGGTTCAGGTCACTTCAATTGCACAGTCTGGTCAAACGTACAGTAGTTTTCAGGGCAAAAATTTAACTTCAGTGGTATTTCCACAAACTATAAAATCTATTGGTAGTGGTGCGTTTGCTAATAATAATCTTACTGAGCTTACTCTACCAGATTCACTTGAAGAGCTTAGTGCGTATGTATTTTATTAAAATGATAACCTAAGAGAATTGACTGTAAGCAGTCAAGATTATCAAGGTACACCAAAACTAACTGTATATGATAATTTTTTTAACTTACCAAACCTGAAAATCTTAAATGTAGGCAATAATGTATCTAATATTACAAATGGTTCGTTTTCTAATCTTTTAGCTTTGGAGACTTTAAATTTGGGTAATTCAGTGTCTGTTATAACTAACGGATCTTTTTGCTCCATAAATATTGATGTGTTGAATATCCCTGATTCAGTAGAGATGATAGGGGGAGGAACTTTTTCGGGCGGATTTATAAATGCTATTAATATTGGTACGAGTAACTATCAAGGTGGTCCAAAACTTACTATACAAACTGGTTCATTTCAGTATATAAACCATACACAATCCATAACTTTTGGCAATAGCATTAAAGAAATAGGAGATGGCGCTTTTTATAACCTAACCAGCCTAATATACCTAGATTTGGGTAATAGCGTCCAATCTATTGGCAAAAGTTTTACTAATACAAAAATCCAGCAATTGGTAATTCCAGCTAGCGTAAATCACATTACTCCAGATACCTTTAGTGGTAGTAATAGACTCAAATACCTATCAATTGGTGAGGGTGGATCGGCCGAAAGTGCTAATCTAGAAGTTGTATCATTATTTAACGGTGCTAATTATAGCTCTTTAGAGGCAATTGTGCTCGGCCATAGTGTAGTTTCAGCTGAAGCATCTTTTGCGAGCTTGCCAGCCTTGAAGAACTTAATAATTAGCGACTCTATTACATCAATCAAATCTAGTTTTTCTGGCACACAATTAGAAGCGTTATTCATACCGAATTCTGTTACGTCGATTACGTCTTCGTTTAATGACAACCCTGCTTTAAAAATGGTTCGAATCGGCACAAAAGGCTATCAAGGCGAACCGGTCTTAGCGTTAGTGGTGGGGTCCTTTTCTGGCACAACACAATCGGCGGTCGAGCAAATTATTTTTGGCAATAATGTAAAGAGTATAGCTTCGGGGGTCTTTTACTCTACGCCAAACTTAGCTCAACTTGATTTAGGTGAGTCTATTCAATCGATCGGTGCTTCTTTTTACTACAATAAGCTTCAAGAGCTTGTAATCCCAGATTCGGTGAGCAGTATTACTGACGGTGGATTTTATAGCTCGTCTGAGTTAAAAACCTTAGTGGTCGGCACTCGTAACTTTAATGGTGAGCCAACAATCAATTTTAATAGTGGTCAATTTAGTGGTCTCAATAAGCTCGAGTCGATAACTCTAGGTAATACTGTCAAAAGTATCAAAGGTGGTACATTTGAAAACCTACCAAGCCTAAGGATGTTAGATCTAGGCGAATCAGTTCAGACAATATCTGAGTCGGCCTTTAATAATAACAATTTAGAGACAATTACAATCCCATCTTCGGTAACTTCAATAACAAGCTATGCTTTTAGAAGCAATAGTATTAAAGTGGTATTATTACAAGGGCCAACCACTTTAGATGATACCGCTTTTATATATCGGTCAACGATTGATGATCCGCACTATGTCCGATTCTTTACTGATTATCCAGAGTTATACACTGATAAAGTTTTTCGTAATACGTCGACTGGTGTTGTAACTGGCGCTAGATTATTTAACGCTGTTTCAGCCTCAATTAAATATGTAGATAGCCATGGGAATGATCTTGCGGGCTCACAGATAGTCATAAGCAAAGATGGTTCAATCAATGATTATCTTGTAGCCTCAAACCCATACGAAGACTACACGCTATACTATAAAATTGGCGATGTAATCCAGATTACTCCGCTTGCAATAAGCGGCTATATAATCCCCGATTCTATCAGCCTTGCCTTATCATTAGATAGCTCTGACAACAGTCCTTTAGTTGAATTTATATACTACACACCTCAAGAAGAAGCTGCAGATCAAAACGGCATGCAAGCACCTAATACCGGTGGGCATTATGATGTAGTAATTAATAATTTCTATGGTTCAAACAACTTATTCTTGTTCGACCTACTCTATATATAAAAATCTATTGACATTAACGTCATATTGTGGTATAATCTATCGAGCTATAATTTTCAATATTTGAGTTTTAACTTGAATAAATATGAAAAAATAGGAGATGGGAAATTATATGCCGCACTTTAATAGAAAGAATGAGAATACTATACAACATCAGAAAAAGAAGTCTTCGAAGTTTAAAAAAACTATAATCACGACTAGTGCTGTACTGACGGTTTTTGGTTTTGGTTATGGTGTCGCTTGGGCAAATGGAGCTGATTTAGCAACTGCATTCAAGAACTCAGTTATTACTGCAAATGATTATTTTAAATCAGTAATTGTTGATTTAAAAGGTGAAAATGATAGCTTAACAAATGATATCGGCAAACTTGTAACTGAAAAAGAAACTTTGAAGACAGAAGTAAAAGAGTTAACTGATACAACTCAATCTCTAACTGACCAGGTTGGTCAGTTAGGTGAAGACAAGAAAGCTTTATCAGATCAGCTTACTGCGTCACAATCACAAGTTTCTGATTTAGAGTTGTTTAAATCAAATCTAAATATCACAATTACTAATCTTGAAGATAAAATTAGGACCCTTGAAAACTCTTCGGGAGGCAATTCTAATACGATTCGGCAACTGCAGTCCGATCTAGACAATGCTAGATCTCAGCTAACTAACAAAGAAAATGAGCTACAAAACAAGATTAAAGAGGTGGCTGATAAGCAAAAGGAAGTGGCTGATAAGCAAAAGGAAGTCGAGAACAAGAACCAAGAAATAAGTCAAAAAAATAACAAAATCGCTGATTTGAGTAATCAAATCAACAGTTTAAATGAAGAAGTTAGACAATTATCTTCTGAAATTGAAACCTTAAAACGCAGCAAAGACGCTAATAAAGCTAAAATTGACCGCCTAAATGAGCTACTTCGACAAGCTGCAGAGCACAGTAATAAAACAGTAGAAGAAGTCCAAGAAATAATCGATGAGTAGATTATACAGTTCTTTCTAGGGACGGCAAATAATGCCGTCCTTTTTTATTTATTTTAAAAATAATCCATATAAACATATTGACATATATAAATATATCTATATAATAGGATATATATGATAACAGTAACAATTTTAAAAGCAATTGCCGACGATAACCGCCTTGAGATAGTTCGCCATTTAGTACGCGAAGATAAACCTTGCGCGTCTAAAGAAGTGGTGCCGTCTTGCTCAAGTGTTTTAGATTTATCGCAGCCAACTTTGAGTCATCATATGAAACAACTAGTCTTGTCGGGTGTAGTAAAAGAAGAAAAAGTTGGTAAAAATAAGTTCTATCACGTGGATAAAAAGGTTTTAAGCGATGCTGGCATTGATGCGAATAAAATTTAAAGGAGAAAAATGAAGAAAATAACAGTTTTAGTAAGTAGCGTTCGAAAAGTTCGAGCTGCGGATAATATATTATCATTCGTGAAGAAAAATTTAGAAACTTATGATGATGTAGAGTTTAAAGTAGTTGATCTTAAGGACTTAGAGTTACCATTTTTTGATAGTTCAAAGTTGCCGACAGATGAAACTTTTAAAATCCCTTACGATAACGTTCGAGTGTGGAGTGATGCCGTAGAGTCGGCCGACGGTGTAATTATGCTAACCCCAGAGTATAACCATAGCCTAAGTGCTGCACAGAAAAACGCTATCGACTGGTTATATTCTCAGTGGCAAGACAAGCCTGTGGCAATCGTATCATATAGTTGGGGTGCAACCTATGCTATAGACCACCTAGCGTCCGTTTTGGCGCAAGTTAATGCGCTCAAGGTTGAGCCAGTTGCTAGACTAGCTTTCAAGAAAGATATTGAGATAGATGGTTCGGCAATCGATCAAAAGGCTGTTGACGATAAGATTTCGGCCACAATTAGTGCGCTGTTAGCCTAATTACATTTAGTTTAATTTATTTTAAAAACTCGCTCAAATTAGGGTGAGTTTTTTGAAGTGTTTGCTTTGCAAAAAAGCTGACTTAATGGTAGAATTAAAGCATGAACATAATAGGGGGCAAAATGAGTGATAAGCCGATAAATATCAACAGTGAAATCGGAAAATTAAAAACCGTAATATTACATCGTCCAGGTAAAGAGCTGGAGGGGTTAACTCCAGAATATCTTGAGAAATTATTATTTGATGATATTCCATATTTAGAAAAGGCTCAGGCTGAACATGATGCTTTTGCGGGCGTACTAAGAGAGCGTGGTGTGGAAGTACTATATCTTGATGAGCTAGCAGCCGAATCATTATATAATGAAGAGATAAAATGGCGTTTTATCTCTGATATTGTGCGAGCTTCAAAGCAAGGTGAGCGCCACATTACCCATGCTTTAATGCGGTATCTAGGTGAACTTTCACCACTAGATTTAGTACGTAAGATTATGGCCGGTGTTAAAAAAGACGAGATTAGTCTACCCGAAGACGAATCCCATCAGCTAAACTACTATTTTAGAGATAATTATCCATTCTATCTTGACCCCATGCCAAACCTTTACTTTACGCGTGACCCAGCTGCTGCTATTGGTAATGGTTTAACTATCAATAAAATGCGATTTCCGACTCGACGCCGTGAAAGCTTGTTTATGGAATATATCATTCGATACCATCCACGATTTGCTGCTAAAATTCCTGGTGATGAAATTCCAGTTTGGTATGATCGTTACAATAAATTCTCGATGGAGGGCGGTGACGAACTAGTCCTAAATAAAAATACGATGGCAATTGGTGTATCTCAGCGAACATCAGCTGAAGCTATCGAGAAGACTGCGGCTAAACTGTTTGAATTTTCAGATTTTAATAAGGTTTTAGCAATCCAGATACCAGAAACTAGAGCATTCATGCATCTTGATACAGTATTTACTATGATTGATCATGATAAATTTACGGTTCATCCAGAAATCTTAGATAAAAATGGCGAGCTAAATATCTATGTTGTAGAGGATTCAGGCATTCCGGGCCGTCCGAATATTACTCATAAGACCGATTTAAAAGAAGCCCTCGAAGAGGCTTTAGGAGTTACTGATATTAAGCTTATTCCATGTGGGGCAGGCGATCCGATTGCTGCAGCTCGCGAGCAGTGGAACGATGGAAGTAATACTCTAGCAATCGCTCCAGGCGTAGTGATTACTTATGATAGGAACTACGTAACGAATGAAGCTTTGCGTAAAGCTGGAGTTGAGGTGATAGAAGTTGAAGGAGCTGAGCTCGGTCGAGGCCGAGGTGGCCCAAGGTGTATGTCTATGCCAATTTATAGAGAGGATATTTAATCTTATGGCGCTTAATTTAAAAGGTAGAAGTTTTCTAAAACTACTTGACTTTGAGCCAAGTGAAATCAGATTAATGCTTGATGTAGCTGCAGACTATAAAAAACTAAAGAGAGCTGGTGTACCTCATAAAATTCATGAAGGCAAACAGATTGCATTACTTTTTGAAAAAACCTCCACTAGAACCAGAACTGCGTTCGTAACTGCGGCTCGTGATCTGGGTATTCAGCCCGAATTTTTAGGCAAAGATGATATTCAGCTAGGCAAAAAAGAATCAGTTGAAGACACGGCCAAAGTTTTAGGCCGAATGTTTGATGGTATTGAGTTTCGAGGATTTTCTCATCAAACGGTGGAAGACCTTGCCAAATATGCTGGCGTACCAGTTTGGAACGGACTAACGGATAAATTTCATCCGACCCAAATTCTAGCAGATTTTCTAACGATTGAAGAACATTTAGGATACTTAAAGGGTGCTAAATTAGTTTTTGTGGGCGATGGCCGAAATAATATGGCAAACAGTCTCTTAGTAGGGTCAGCCAAAATGGGGCTAGATTTTAGAATAGCTGCTCCACATGGGTTGCATCCAGATCATGAACTAGTTGAAGAATGTCGCCAAATTGCTCAGCAGACCGGCGGTAAAATCACAATCACAGATGATCTATACGGAGCTGCCAGCCAAGCTGATTTTATTTACACTGATGTTTGGGTTTCAATGGGCGAAGAAGATAAATATGAAGAGCGAATCAACCAACTAAAAGGCTTTCAGGTTAACCGACAACTTCTAAACGCCACAAGCAACCCAAATGTTAAATTCTTACATTGTTTACCTGCATTTCATGATTTAAATACCGACACGATGAAAGATATTCATCAAAAATTTGGATTGACAGAAATGGAAGTAACGGACGAAGTCTTTAAATCAAGCAATTCGGTGGTGTTTGATGAAGCAGAAAATAGGATGCACACTATCAAAGCGGTTATGGCCTTAACTCTATAGAAAGGAATATATGCCACAAGCTAATATTAAGCCTAATAATGTTGTGAAAGATACAACAAAAGACTCTAAAAAACGTAAATTTAAAATGCCGAGTGCTTTTTCAATATTATTTGGAATCGTTGCACTTGTAGCTTTATTGACGTGGGTTATCCCATCTGGTCAATATGATTTAAATGCAGATGGTGAGCCGATCGCCGGAACGTATCATCAAGTCGATAAAGTCCAAGAAGTTGACGGTGAAGCAACTGACTCAAGGCAGGGCTTATGGGAAATTGCTCAGGCTCCTCTAAATGGCATGGTGGATGCAATTGATGTTGTATTATTCATCATTGTAATTGGTGGCTTCCTAAATGTCACGATGAAATCGGGTGCTTTAGACGCAGCCCTTGGTCGGATAATTCAAAAATTAAAAGGTAAAGAGAAATGGTTGATTCCAATTTTAATGACGTTCTTTGCTATTGGCGGAACGACTTATGGGATGCAAGAGGAAACAATCGCATTCTATGCCCTAGTTGTGCCAATTATGCTCGCTGCGGGCTACAATGGTATGGTGGCTGCACTAGTGATTGTCTTAGGCGCTGGTGTTGGTGTTCTTGGATCGACTGTTAATCCGTTTTCGACAGGCATAGCTAGCGGTTTTGCCGGCATCTCAATTGGCGATGGAATTATTTGGCGGCTATTGATCTTAGCTATGGGTTTGATAATCTCAATTATTTTTGTTATGCGATATGCGGCTAAAGTAAAACAAGGCCAATATAAAGATGATGCCAACAAAAGTAACGAACTATCTGTAGCGGCCACAGATTCGATTCCAGAATTTACCAGTAAAAGAAAAGCTATTATTACTATTTTTGGCTTAACTTTCCTAATTATGATTATTTCGGTGATACCTTGGGCAAGTGAATTTGGCATAACTATTTTTGAAGATTTCAATGCCTGGCTACTAGCTCAACCATTTATTAGTGGTCTAATTGGTGGTATTACTCCACTTGGTGATTGGTGGTTCT